>JANPJZ010000144.1:0-2543 GCA_031425795.1 Rhodobacter sp.
CGTCAACACGCTGATCGTCGCCATGGGCGTCGTGATTGGCAAGATCACCCTGGCCTGCATCACCGCCTTCGCCCTGGTGTTCTTCAACTTCCGCGGCCGGATGCTGATCTTCTGGATGATCTTCATCACCCTGATGCTGCCATTGGAGGTGCGGATCGTCCCCACCTACGCCGTCGCCGCCAACGCGCTGACGCCGTTCCAGACGATCATGGACTGGACCGGAATCAGCTGGCTGATCAACGCGGTATCGGGGGTGGAGGTTGCGCTGGAGTGGAACCTCCTCAACTCCTACACCGGCCTGATCTTGCCTTTGGTCGCCACCGCCACCGGCACCTTCCTTTACCGCCAGTTCTTCCTGACCATCCCGGATGAGCTGGTCGAGGCCGCGCGGATGGATGGCGCGGGGCCGCTCCGCTTTTTGTGGGACGTCCTCATCCCGCTTTCCAAAACCAACATTGCGGCCTTGGCGACGATCATGTTCGTCTATGCGTGGAACCAGTATCTCTGGCCGCTCCTCGTCGTCACCGACCGGGCGAATTACGGGATGGTTGTCGTCCAGCTGTCCGACCTTGTTCCTGACCAGCTGACCACCGGCGGGGGCACGCCAACCTGGCATCTGGCAATGGCCGCAACCCTGGTCGTCATGCTGCCACCCATCGCTATCGTCATCCTCATGCAGCGCTGGTTCGTGCGCGGCCTGATCAACACCGACAAGTAGGGGCATCCAAGTGGCCGAAATCAGCATCCGCAACGTCGCCAAAACTTACGGCAAGACCACGATCATGGAAGGCGTCAACCTTGACATCCACAATGGCGAGTTTGTGGTCATCCTCGGCCCCTCTGGCTGTGGCAAATCCACCCTTCTGCGACTGATCGCCGGGCTGGAAGAGATCACGGCGGGCGAGATTTCCATCGCGGGCGAGGTTGTCAACAAGCTGGAGCCGCGCGAACGGGGTTGCGCCATGGTGTTCCAGAACTATGCGCTTTACCCCCACATGACTGTGTCGGAAAACATCGGCTATGCCCTGAAGGTCGCAGGCATGCCGAAGGCCGAGCGCCTGGCGCGGATCGACGCCACCGCGAAATCCGTGGGGCTGGCCGATTTCCTTGACCGCAAGCCCGGCCAGTTGTCCGGCGGTCAGCGGCAGCGGGTTGCCATGGCCCGCGCCATCATCCGTGAGCCTAAGGTCTTCCTCTTCGATGAACCCCTGTCAAACCTTGATGCGAAGCTGCGGGTCCAGATGCGCCACGAGATTCGCCGCATCCACAATGCCGTCCGTGCGACCAGCGTGTTCGTGACCCATGACCAGCATGAAGGCATGACGCTGGCCGACCGTCTGGTGATCATGAACAAGGGCACCATCGAACAGATCGGCACTCCTGAGGAGATATATGAACACCCCGCGTCGCTTTATGTGGCGGGCTTCGTAGGCAGCCCGGCAATGAACATCCTGCCGGGCACGGTCGCCGCTTCGGGCGTGTCGGTGCTGCTTGGGGATGGTCAGAACCTGGACATCCAGTCGTCCTTCAAGGCCAAGGCCGGGCAGCTTGTCCAGATCGGGCTTCGGCCGGAGAAGCTGTCGATCAAACCAAAGGGTCAGGGGTTGCTGGCAGCCAAGTTCCTGTTCTTTGAAGAACTCGGCTCGGCCCGCATCTACCACCTTCAAATCGAGGACATTCCGGTCGGGGTTGTGTCGGACGTGAAGCTTGCCCTGACCGAAGGCGAGGAGGTTGGCCTCGCATTCCCGCCATCGGCGCTGCATGTCTTCGACGGCCCAAGCGGGAAAAGCCTCGTGCGGGCCCAAGTCAGTGAGCGGGTCGGGGAACCGGCATGAGGGACGCAAGCATCGCCTATCTGACTGGGGCCACGACAGGCGGTCCGCGCCCCGCAGCCGTAGACGAGAAGTTCGATGCCGCTGGCAGGGTGCAGCCCTACGCCGGCAATACCTTTCTTTGCCACATCCCGGCTGGCAGCACAGCCCATGCGGCCCTGACCGACGCAAGTCTTGCCCTGCAATCGGGCCTTTTTGCCGGCGCCTTCGCCTATCTGCCCCCGTCCAGCTTTCACATGACAGTGTTCGAAGGCGTCACCGACGCGCAGCGCCAGTCGGCACGCTGGCCCGAGGGCCTTGCCCCGGACGCCACCGTGGATGAGGTCACGCGGCATCTTGGGCCGCGTGTGGCGCATCTGGAATTGCCACAGCGGCAGGTGATCCGGCCCACAGGCATCTTCGGCGGATTTTCCGTTGCCGTCACCGGGGCCACGCCTGCCGATGAAGCCAGCCTCCGCGACACCCGCGCGGTTCTGCGCAGCGCCACCGGCATCACCCAGGTGGATTTCGCGGGCTACGGGTTTCACATCACTCTGGCCTATGCGCTGCGCTGGCTGACTGCCACCGAGGCGAGTGTCGTCATGGACCTGTCCGATGTGGTCTTTGACGGGCTGAAGGACCGGTGTCCGACAATCGACCTCGGCGCGGTCGAGTTCTGCACCTTCGACGACATGCATGCGTTCCGGCAGCTTTTCACCATTCCAGAGGTTT
>JANPJZ010000145.1:0-9645 GCA_031425795.1 Rhodobacter sp.
GATCGCGCAGGCGATCAAAACGCCTTGAACGTCATCGTCGTCAGGGTGCGCTGGATGTCTGGAATGTCGAAAAGCCTGGACGACAGGTAATGTCCGGTCTCCTGATCATCCGGGATATAGACCTTGGCGATCAGGTCATAATCACCGCTGGTGGAGTAGAGCTCGCTCACCACCTCGCGGTCCCAGATGGCATTGGCCACCGTGTAAGTGGTGCCCGGCGTGCAGCGGAACTGGACGAATACCAAGGCCATCTGACCCCTCCCATTGACTTGAGGCTATCCTAGATCGCCCGGCGCGTCAGGGGAAGCCTCACCCAGCGCCAGCGGCGCGGGTTCACGCCTCAGATCCTCGATCCCCAGCGGGGCCGTCGGCCGGGCCAACCGGTTGCGCACCACCCAGTGAAGCCGCGTCTGCGCCCGGGTGATCGCCACATAGGCCAGCCGTTTCCACAGCGGCACCCCCGCCTCGCTGCGCCCGGACTGGGCTGCGGCAAAAAGGTCCGGCGCGAAGACCTGCACGTCCTCCCACTGGCTGCCCTGCGCCTTGTGGATCGTCACCGCCGCGCCGTGCAGGAAGGCCGCGCCCATCCGGGCGGCATGGGGGATGAAGGGTTCCTCCTCGTCCGGCTTCTCGATCTTGATGATGCTCGCCGCCGACACCTGTGGCTCCTCGGCCCCGACCACATGCAACCGGGCAAAGCCCTCGCGGTTGCCCTCGCCCAGATAGATCACCTGAGCGCCCTTGATCAGGCCCCGCGCCTCAAGGTCGATGCGTTTCTTGCGGTGCTTGAGCGGCAACTCGATCCCGTCGCAAATCAGCGGCTCCCCCGGCAGCAGTTGATCCTCCGGCGCGCCGTAAGCGTTGCGGAAGGCCTGGATCAGCCGCACCCGCGTCGCATTCCGCCAGACCAGCACAGGCGACCGTGCCATCAGCCCCGCCTCCACCCGCTCGGCCCAGACGACGCGGTGATCCTCGCGCGCCTTGGCCTGCACCATCGCCTCGAACTCCTCGAACCCCAGCCGGTCATCGCCCAGTGCATGGGCGAGGTCCAGGATCGGGTTGTCCTCGGCCTGCCGGTGGATGCGGCTCAGCACCAGCTTGCGGCTGTCGCCCAGCTTGTCGAACACCATCGCGCCCGATGACCCGACCGGGGCCAGCTGTGCCGGATCGCCGAACAGCACCAGCACCGGAAAGATCTCGCGCAGGTCGTCCAGCGCGCGTTCGTCCAGCATTGAAGACTCGTCCACAAACCCCACATCCAGCGGTTCTTCCCGCCGTTTCCAGCCCTTGATGAAGTCGCTGCCCTTCAACCCCGCCGCCGCCAGGGCGCCGGGGATCGAGGCGACCTGCTGGTAGAACGCATGGGCTCGGTCCAGCGCGAGCTCGGTCAGGCCTTCGACCGCCGGGCGCGGGCCAGTGCCGGCGAGCCATTCGGCCAGCTTTTCGTACTGCGGGTCATAGACCGGTGTGTAGAGGATGCGGTGGATCGTCGTTGCCGGCACCCCGCGCAAGCGCAGGACCGAGGCCGCCTTGTTCGTAGGTGCTAGCACGGCCAGCGTCCGCCGATCCTTGCGCTTTCGCCCCTCGTAGTCGCCCGAGATCACGTCGACCCCCGCCGCGCGCAGGCTGCGGTACATCTCGGCCAGAAGCATCGTCTTGCCCGACCCCGCCTTGCCCACCACCGCAAGCACGGTGGCCTTGCCCTCGGCCATCGGCGTGGTGGCACTTTCCGCAAGGTCGATACCATGCCCGGCCAGTGTCACCGCAAGGCGATCGAATGCCTCGGCCTGGTCGTCGGAGAAGGTCAGCGCCGGAGCCTGCATCGGCTGACCATATCCGCCCGCCGCGCCAAGCGTAAGGCCCCGAACCTGCCTGCCTTCAATGTACCCGGCGTCTCGCGCGAAACATCACCCGGTCACCATTGCCTTGCGGGCCGCTCGCTCCAATCTCGCGCCGGGCCAGTACCAGGGTCTCCTCCACCTTGCGCGCAAGATCGGGCAGGTCGTTGGCAGAGGCATAGGAATGAAGGTCCGACAGCACGTCAAAGATCCAGTCATGGCGCATGAAACCCTCGGGCAAACAGTTTTCAGCGCCCGCGCCACACCGGCCTGGCCGCACCCATCGGTGCAGGGCAGATCCGGACCGCAACCCTCGGGCCCTTCCGAAGATACAGATATGTCCGGTCCGGTAAATCCTTGATTAATGGTTGTGGGCTATCCCCTGAAACTCGCCTCAAGCGTGTCTTCCAGCGTGCGCAGGCCCGTCCTTGGCGCCTGCACCAGAACCGCCATGTTGCCCGGCTTGTGCTGGTTCTTCCACATCAGCGTATGCGCCTTCGGAATTTCGGCCCAGGGGAACACCTCGGACATGCACGGGTCCAGCCGGCGCTCGACCATCAGCTTGTTGGCCGCCGCCGCCTGCTTCAGATGCGCAAAGTGGCTGCCCTGGAGACGCTTCTGGTGCATCCACATGAAGCGCACGTCGAAGGTGCAGTTGAACCCGGTGGTGCCCGCGCAAATCACCACCATCCCGCCCTTCTTGCACACCAGGCTGGAGACCGGGAAGGTCGCCTCGCCCGGGTGCTCGAACACCATATCGACGCTGACGCCCTTACCGGTGATGTCCCAGATCGCCTTGCCAAAGCGCCGCGCCTCCTTCAGCCAGGTGTTGTAGTCTTCGCTGCCGACCTTCGGCAGTTGGCCCCAGCACTTGAACTCGCCCCGGTTGATGACCCCCTTGGCGCCCAGCGACATCACGAAGTCACGCTTGCTCTCGTCGCTGATGACGCCGATCGAATTGGCCCCGGCCGTGTTGATCAGCTGGATCGCATAGGACCCAAGGCCCCCGGACGCGCCCCAGACCAGCACGTTCTGCCCCGGCTTGAGATCATGCGGCTCGTGCCCGAACAGCATCCGGTACGCCGTCGCGAGCGTGAGCGTGTAGCAGGCGCTTTCCTCCCAGGTCAGATGCTTCGGGCGCGGCATCAGTTGCTGCGCCTGGACCCTGGTGAACTGCGCGAAGGACCCGTCATGCGTCTCATATCCCCAGATCCGCTGGCTAGGGCTGAACATCGGATCGCCGCCGTTGCACTCCTCGTCGTCGCCGTCGTCCTGGTTGCAATGCACCACAACCTCATCGCCGACCTTCCAGCGCTTGACCTTGTCGCCCACCGCCCAGACGATCCCCGCCGCGTCCGACCCCAGGACCGCATAGGGCGCCTTGTGGCCGTCAAAGACCGAAATCGGCTCGCCCAGCGCAGCCCAGACGCCGTTGTAATTGACGCCAGCCGCCATCACGAGGACCAGCACCTCGTTGCTGTCGATCTCCCAGGTGTCCACCACCTCGACCTGAAAGGCGGTTTCCGGGGCACCGTGGCGCTCGCGCCGGATCGTCCAGGCGTACATCTGCCTTGGCACATGGCCCAGGGGCGGCATCTCGCCCAGGTCATACAGGTCCTTCTTCGGTGCGTCGTAGAGTGCGGGAGCCAACATCCTGTCCAAAGCCAAACCAGCCTCCATCTGTCATGCCGCGGCGCAGAATCGCCACTGCCTTGCCCGCAGATAATATTCTTGCGCGCAATTTTGCAATAGTCCTATCGGGTATTTTTGAAACTTTATGTCTGCTGCGCTGCGGCAGGCAGGTCCGGGATCGACGCCGCATAGAAATCGAGCAACGCCCGCTCCGCCGCAACCGGCAGCAGGTCGGCGGTCACCAACCCCCGTGCCTGCAAGGGCAGAAGCCCCTCCTGCATCACCCCCGCCAGTCCCTGCGGCGGCAGTTTCAGCACCGCGCCCGTGGCCTGCAACCCGGCAATCAGCGTTTCGACCCGCGACTGAAGTTCCGCGACCGACGATGCCCCCTCGCCCAGGGCGCGCGCGACCAGCGGCACCGGCAACACGGGCACCACTCGGGCAATCGCCGTCATCAGACGCTCGCCCAGTCTTTCGACCGTTCCCCCCTCGGCAAGAAAGCTGCGTAGGGACACCGGTGGCCCGAAGGCGACCGCGGCCGTGCCGAAGCCGGACCGCCGCCCCCGCATCCGCGCCAGCAGATAGCGCGCCGCCTGAAACGCCGTCCACAGCGGCCGGTTGCGGAATCGCCGTGTCCCGCTTTGCCCCGCCTCCACCAGCACCCGGTCCTCCAGAACCCGGTCGTAGGCCAGACCGACGGGCACGAAGACCACATCGCGCCCGCCCGGATCGAACCCCTCGACGATGTAGCCGATCAGCCCCATCTTCGCCGGCCCGACCTTCCCGTTCAGGCTCAAACCACCTTCCGGAAAGATCGCCTGCGTCGTGCCTTCCTCGGTTGCCATCTGCACATACCGCGCCAGCACCTGGCGGTAGAGTGCATTGCGACTGCCGCGCCGGATGAAATAGGCCCCCATCGCGCGGATCATCGCGCTCAGCGGCCAGACCCGCGCCCATTCCCCCACCGCATAGGACAGCGCCGCCCGGTCGGCGACCAACCAGGTGATCAGCACGTAATCCATGTTCGACCGGTGATTGATCACGAAGACCACGGTGGCCTTCGGATCGACATGCGCCAGCGCTTTGTCCACCAGCCCCACCCGCACGCGGTAAAGAAACCGGCTCAGCGCCTTGGCCGCCCGTGTGGCAAAGCCGAAATACAGCGTTGCCGAAAATCCGGGGACGATCTCGCGCGCATAGCGCCGCGCCTCCTCGAACGCGACCTCCCCCGGCACCCCCGTCTCGGCGGCATGGGACATCGCCGCTTCCACGACCTTCGGGTCATAGGCCAGCCGCGCCACCATGTCCGACCGCTGCGCCAGCTTGAACAGGTCGATCTTACGGTCCAGCCGCGCGTTCAGCCGCTGCATCGCGCGTTCCGCCCGGCGCCGGAAGAACCAGCGGACGGAAGGGAACAAGAAATGCGTCGCAAAGCTGATGCCGGCAAAGCCAAGGATCAGGATCAACAACCAGACCGGTACCGCCATTGTGCCGAACATGGAGCTACCCTGCCCGAAACGCTAAACCTCGTCGATGACTTCGTCACTCCTCACAGCCGCCACGCGACGAGAAGACGAAGTCGAACGAGGAGCATCGCCGCGGCGCAGCGATTGACATTGGCACGAAATGTCGCGTATCCCACCTCTGACGCAACAAAATTACTGCGAGGCGCCGATGCCCACCGAAAAGCCCTGGCTCTTCCGTACCTACGCCGGCCATTCCACCGCCGCTGCATCGAACGCGCTTTACCGGGGCAACCTCGCAAAGGGCCAGACCGGCCTGTCCGTCGCCTTCGACCTGCCCACCCAGACCGGCTACGACAGCGACGACCCCCGCGCCAAGGGTGAGGTCGGCAAGGTCGGCGTTCCCATCGCCCATCTTGGCGACATGCGGACCCTGTTCCAGGGCATCCCGCTGGACCAGATGAACACCTCGATGACGATCAACGCCACGGCCCCCTGGCTCCTGGCCCTCTACATCGCCGTGGCCGAAGAACAGGGTGCGGACGTTGCAGCCCTTCAGGGCACCGTCCAGAACGACATCATCAAGGAATACCTGTCGCGCGGGACCTACATCCTGCCGCCGGAACCCTCGCTTCGCCTCATCACCGACGTCGCCGCCTACACCGGCAAGCACCTGCCCAAGTGGAACCCGATGAACGTCTGCAGCTACCACCTGCAAGAGGCAGGGGCGACGCCGGAACAGGAACTCGCCTTCGCCCTCGCGACTGCCTGCGCCGTCCTTGATGATCTGAAAGTGAAAGTTTCTCCGGCAGACTTCCCCGCCATGGCCGGCAGAATGTCGTTTTTTGTCAATGCTGGCATCCGCTTTGTTACCGAACTTTGCAAGATGCGCGCCTTCACTGCCCTGTGGGACGACCTCTTGGAAACCCGCTACGGCATCACCGACCCGAAGCACCGCCGTTTCCGTTACGGCGTTCAGGTCAACTCTCTGGGCCTCACCGAACAGCAGCCGGAAAACAACGTCACCCGCATCCTGATCGAGATGCTGGCCGTCACCCTGTCCAAATCCGCCCGCGCCCGCGCAGTCCAACTTCCCGCCTGGAACGAGGCGCTTGGCCTCCCCCGCCCATTCGACCAGCAATGGTCGCTCAGGATGCAGCAGATCCTCGCGTACGAGACCGACCTTCTCGACTATGACGACCTCTTCGACGGCAACCCCGCCATCGACCGCAAGGTCGAGGCCCTGAAGGTCCAGGCCCTCGAAGAACTCGCCCATATCGACGCCATGGGCGGCGCCGTCGCCGCCATCGGCTACATGAAATCCCGCCTCGTCGACTCCAACGCCGACCGCTTGGCCAAAATCGAATCCGGCGAAACCACCGTCGTCGGCGTGAACCGGTTCACCACCACCGAGCTCTCCCCCCTCACCACCGGCGACAGCCTCATCATGCAAGCCGACCCGCAGGCCGAAGCCGACCAATGCGCCCGCCTCACCCAGTGGCGCGCAACCCGCGACCCGGCACGGGTCGAGCAAGCGCTTGCCGAACTGCGGCAAGCAGCGCAAGCCGGCGCGAACATCATGCCGCCCTCCATCCTCTGCGCCAAGGCGGGCGTCACCACCGGCGAATGGGGCGCCGCGATGCGCGCGCTTTACGGCGAATACCGCGCCCCGACCGGCGTCAGCCAGAACCCCTCCAACCGCACCGAAGGCTTGGAGCCCGTCCGCGACGCCGTTGCCAAAGCCGCCAAGAACCTTGGCCACCCGCTCCGCCTCCTCCTCGGCAAACCCGGCCTTGACGGCCATTCCAACGGGGCCGAGCAGATCGCCACCCGCGCCCGCGACTGCGGGATGGAGATCACCTATGACGGCATCCGCCTGACGCCAGCCGAAATCGTGCAGGCCGCCGCCGAAAAGCGCCCGGATGTCATCGGCCTCTCCATCCTTTCCGGAAGCCACCTGCCGCTGATCGCCGAGACCCTTCAACTCCTGAAGGACCACGGCCTGTCCCATACGCCCCTCGTTGTCGGAGGAATCATCCCGGAGGAGGACGCGAAGACCCTCACCGCCATGGGCGTGGCCCGCGTCTACACCCCCAAGGATTTCCAGCTGAACCAGATCATGCTTGACCTTGTGGCCCTGGCCGACCCCAAACCCGTCGCGGCCGAATAACCCTACCTTACGGTTTTCCCGCCTTTTTCCCGGCCACGGCGAAGCCTACCCTTGCGCAGCCCAAGGAAAGGCCCACCCATGATCCGCCCGATCCTCCTTACCCTCTTCGCCTTCCCCGCTGCGGCAGAGGACGCCTGGCCGCAAGAGTTCGCCGCCTTCATCGCCGACGCGCAAACCCAATGTGGCGGCTTCTCCGTCGCGCCCGAGGCGGTCAGCCGGCGCGACCTGAACGGCGACGGAACTGCCGACTGGGTCCTCGACACTGCCGGGTTCGCCTGTGCCGACAGCTACGGCACATTTTGCGGCACTGGCGGCTGCGGCGTAGAAACGCTGATCGACGGCGTGCAGGGCTCTCTCCTCCTCCGCAGCTGGGACACCGTGACCGAAGACGGAACCACCTATCTCACCGCCCCAAATGACTTGGGTGAGACCGTCCGTTTCATCTGGTCGGGGACAACTTGGGTCTTGCAATGACCTACTTCAGCGGGTCATGCCCCCAGTTCATCAAGGAATACCGCCATCGGCTGTGTTGCTTGTCCGCCTCGGGACCGCCCTGCACCTTGTGCCGCTTGATGTAGCCCACGACCTTGGCCATGTGCTCCCACTGATCCTCGTTCAGATCGCTCTGGTCGGTTGCCAGGATCTGCACGATCCTCCGCCCCGACTTGTGGCCGGTGGACTCCCCCTCGCCCGAGGTATCGCCGACAGACTGGGACTCGGCGGTTCGCAGCCAGCGATCCAGCGAGTCTCCAGTCATGTTCACAAGCTCGGACCATGCTTCCCAGATGTCGTCGTGCGATTTTGCGGATGGCATGGCAATTCTCCTGGCAAATCCAGACCTGGAACCAGTCACACCGGCCAAAGTTCCCGTGCCCTTCCGTCGCCAGGCAGTCTGGCATAGGCTTCCCCGACAGAAGGAGACAGTCATGACCGTCCACATCGGCGCCAAACCCGGCGAGATCGCCGAAACCGTGCTTCTGCCAGGCGACCCCTACCGCGCCCGCTGGGCGGCAGAGACCTTCCTCCAAGATGCGGTTCTGGTGAACGAGGTGCGCGGGATGCTCGGCTATACCGGCACCTGGAACGGCCACCGCGTCACCATCCACGGTTCGGGCATGGGGATGCCGTCGCTGTCGATCTATGCCAACGAACTGATCCGCGATTACGGCGCCAAGACCCTGATCCGCATCGGGTCGGCCGGCGCTTTGCCGACCCATGTCAAGGTCCGTGACGTGATCCTGGCGCAGACGGCATCCACCCTGGGGTCACCGTCGCAGTCGATCTTCAAGGAACTGAACTTCGCCCCCTGCGCCGATTTCGGCCTTCTGTCAAAGGCTTATACAGCCGCCATCGCCAAGGGAACGCCCGTCCACGTTGGCGGAATCTACTCCTCTGACACCTTCTACGACGAGCGCCCAGACCTCTTAGCCGAACTCCTGCGCCACGGCTGCCTTGCCGTGGAAATGGAAGCGGCCGAGCTTTACATGGTCGCCGCGCGCCATGGCGCCCGAGCCCTGGCGATCCTCACCGTCTCGGACCACATCACCTCGGGAGAGGCGCTGCCGTCAGACCAGCGCGAACGCAGCTTCGGCGCGATGGTGGAAATCGCATTGCAGGCCGCCTTCGCCTAACCCGCCAGGAACGCCGCCACCCGCGCCACCGTACTGCCCTTCGGCATCGGTCGCGCGGACCACAGCCGCAACCCGGCGGGTAGGCTAACCCGCTGCGGGAATGGCGCAATCAGCGTGCCCTTGGCCAGATGTCCGGCCACCAGCGGCCCGTGCGCCATCAGCACGCCCGCCCCGTTAACCGCTTCTTCGACAGCCAGCGCGTAGAGGGAAAACACCGGCCCCCGCACCACGACCTTCGCCCCCACCGCCTGCAACCAGTCCGCCCAGTCCCCATCCCAGGACGAATCGGACAGGCAGGGCACCGACGCCAGGTCCTCCACTCGGGCCAGCCGATCGGCAAGTATCGGGGAGCAAACCGGAAAAAGCTCATCGGCCGCCACCAGACGCCCCCCGCTTTCGGCCGGGAAAAGGCTCAGGTCATGCGGGCTGCGCTTGAGGTTCGGCGGATGCTCCATCGCGGTGATCGACACGGAAATCTCCGGCGCGATGGCGCGCAGCGCCGGCAGTCGGGGCGAGAGCCACAACTGCGCAATCGCCGGCAAAGTGGCGATATGCACCACCTGCGGCGCGGCTTGCCCCCGCAGCAAAGCCTCGCCTTGCACCAACAGATCAAAGGCTTCCGTGAACATGCCCGCTGCCTCGGCCCCCAGCGCCGTGAGTCTGACGCCCTTCGAATGCCGCTCGAACAAGGCCGCGCCTAGCCGATCCTCCAGCGCCTTCACATGCGCCGTCACTGCCCCCGGACTGACCCCCAACTCCGCAGCCGCCGCCGTGAACGCCCCCAACCGCGCAGCCGCCTCGAAGGCGCGCAGGGCATTCAGCGGCAGGCGCTGCGGGGGTGGGGGTGATACGGCCATGGCTCAATTTTCCTGACCCTACTTTTTCGCAGAACTGATTTGCCCGCAAGCCCC
>JANPJZ010000146.1:0-20977 GCA_031425795.1 Rhodobacter sp.
GGCGACGACAAGGCTGGGCCGCAGCGCCCATTTCGGCAGGAAGAAGCGCATGGCCTCCAGAACGAAAGGCACGGCAGGAGGCTTGCCATAGTCGAAGCCGGGGCTGGCAAAGCCATCGGGCGAAATCAGGACGAGCCGCTCCACCCGGTCGGGATGGGCCGCGGCGAAGCGCCAGGCCAGCCGCCCGCCGATTGAGTTCCCCGCCAGGGTGGCGCGATCCACCCCGAGATGGTCCAGCACCGCCAGCAGCAGCGCGACGGACCGCTCGTCAGAGTAATCGCCGCCCGGGTCAGGGCCGGAAAGCCCCGCGCCGGGCAGATCGTAGCGGATCACCCGCTGCGTGGCGACAAGGCCGTCTGCCCAGCCGTCAAAGGTGTGAAGGCTGGAGCCGATGCCGTGCAGAAGCACGATGGCAGGGGCATCGCGTGGCCCCTCATCCCGCAGATGCAGCCGGGTGCCCGCGATCTCGACCAGATCGGACGGGGCGCGGAGGTATGCCGCCTCCAGTGCCGCGCGGGACCGGTCGGGCGTGTAAAGCCAGAGCGCAAGGCCCGCCAGAATGAGCAGAAGAAGGAACAGGCCCCAGCTCAGCATCCGTCTCACGCGCGCCTCCCGGTCAGACGGACAGGTCTAGCGCGCAAAGCTTTACGGCATCAAGGGGTTGAACAACTGCTTTCACCTTCCAGACTTCGGCTTGAGCCAATCAGGATCGCAAGCCGTGCCACAACGCCCAAGCATAGATCGGAACCCGGCGCTTCAGATCATGCCAGTCATTTCGCAATCGGCGATCAGCCCGTCCTGCGGGGCCGATGACACTTGAACCATGGGTCAGACCGACGGGCGGCTTGTCAAACGACAATCCTTTGGCTGTCCGCCCCATCAGGCTGCGGAGCTGATTGTCCACCGGGGCGTGGATCAGTTGCTCATTGAGGTGCGCGAGGAAGGATGTCGCGCCTTCCCGGTTCCACAGCAGTGCCGACGAAAAAATCGGGAACTGCCAGGATCTGCGTAGCCTGCGCCCCCCGATGTCGGTCAAGTCCCGATAGCGTTTTAGGTAGCTTGAAGAAAGGTTTACGCAGTGCCAACTGACATCGCTTTGCAGTTCCAGCCATTTCACGGTCGCAATAACGCAGGGAAACGTTTGGTCATCGAAGCACACATCGTCTTCAAATACGAGGCAGTAGTCTTGTTCGGTTGCAAGAAACTTCTCAAGGCAGCGCTTGTGGCTGAGAGCGCAGCCGAGTTCCCCTTTGCTGATCGAGCGGTTGTGCAGGCCTTGAAAGCGCTTGCCGTCAAGCTCGGGGTGGGTCTCGATCCCCACTGGCTCAATGGCATTAAACCTTTCATAGGGCGAGCCCATTCGTGCAAACTGCTCCTTGACCGCATCCATCCGGTCCACGCTGCGATCCAGGTTTATGACGAGGGTAAGCATTTCGCCCCTTATATGGCTTGGAAACTACGCTCAAGGCAGCTAGCCCGAGCATAGACCATGATGTTGACCACCCTAGAGCACTTGCGACACGTTGACAGCCGCATACACTCTCTCAGTTACAGAAAATCTGGACGGCGGAAAGGACAGGTCCCTATACGCGTCGGGTGCGCAAAAGAGTGGTGATATGCCATATGTAGCTGTGAAGGCTGCAGGCCTTGGCCCCAAAATTGAAAAGTACGCGCTGTGCAAATGAGGGCCAATGCATCACTCACGTGTGAATCGTTTGCGGTGCCTGAGCGTCGAATTTAAAGGCCATGGCCCCAATGTTGCGAGGCTATCCGCGATTGCTTCGGTTAGCGATCTTCTGAACCGTCATCCGACAAGTTGGGGCACTTTTCGAGGCATCTCGTCGGGCGGGAGACCTTTTAAAACAGCAGCTTGTAGACGTTGCCGTTGGTGTCGGTCGCGCGGCCGGTGCCGCTGGCGGTGCCGGAGCCGATGATGAAGGTGCCCTGCACGCGCGTGCCGTCGGCGCAGACGGCGTAGATCTCGCCATCGTTCACCCCGGCCACAGTCTCGCTTTCAGCGCCAAGTTCGCCGCCGGTCTTCTTCCAGGTCAGGCTGAGGCCCTGCGTGCGCGACACGGTCTTTGGCGTCAGCGAGGACCAGGTTCCCTCACAACGCCCCCGCTCGGGCAGACGGAAGCTGAGCGGGCCGGAGGTGCCCTTGACGTTGCTGGCCTTGGCCGCGATCACCAGGGTCGGATCGGCCTGCGAGATCTCGCCCTCAAGCGGGTAGAATTGCATGGTGGTGGTATCCGTCCCACAAGCGGACAGCAGGACCAGGGCAGCGGCGGCAAGGGGGCGTAGGCTCACGTCGCGGGACCTTTCTTTCGTCGGCGGTTCATGCGGGGGAAGGTTGGCTGGGGCGCTAGGATTCGAACCTAGGTATGTCGGTACCAAAAACCGATGCCTTACCACTTGGCGACGCCCCAACCGTGCGGCGGTGTTTAGCGAAGGGTCCGTGGGGGTGCAAGGGGGCTGGCAGGTATTTTCGCGGGTTGTCCGACCGTTGGGCGACAGGTAGGCAGGGCCATGAACTGGGACGTGCTCATTCTGGGCGCCGGAGCCGCCGGCATGATGGCCGCTATCGAGGCAGGCCGCCGGGGACGGCGGGTGCTGGTGATCGACCACGCGAAGGCGCCGGGCGAGAAGATCCGCATCTCGGGCGGGGGGCGGTGCAACTTCACCAACCTTGGCATCGCGCCAGAGCGGTTCCTGTCGCAAAATCCGCGCTTTGCGCTTTCGGCCCTGAAGCGGTTCACCCAGTGGGACTTCATCGACCGGGTGGATGCGGCCGGGATCAGGTGGCACGAAAAGACGCTTGGGCAGCTGTTCTGCGACGGATCGGCGCGTGAGGTGGTGGACATGCTGGTGCAGGACATGGACCGCGCCGGGGTGGTGCTGTGGCTTGGCTGCGCGCTGGGCGAGGTGCGGCGCGAGGCGGCGGGCTTCGTGGTCGAGACCGCCCGGGGGCCGCAGCGTGCGGCGTCGGTGGTGGTGGCGACCGGGGGCAAGTCGATCCCGAAGATGGGGGCCACGGGCTATGGCTATCAGGTGGCCCAGGCCTTCGGGTTGCCCCTGGTCGAGACGCGGCCGGCGCTGGTGCCGCTGACCTTTGCCGAGCAGGAGCTGGCCTGGATGACCCCCCTTGCGGGGGTTGCCACCCTTGCGCGGGTGGCCTGCGGACGGCAGGGCTTCGACGAGGCCGTTCTCTTCACCCATCGGGGGCTGTCGGGGCCGGCAGTGCTCCAGATCTCCAGCTACTGGCGCGAGGGGGCGGGAGTCGTGGTCGATCTGATGCCCGGCCGCGATGTCGGGGCAGAGTTGCGGGTCGCGAAGGCGGCGCAAGGCAAGACGGCGCTTCGGACGGTGCTCGGGCGCTGGCTGCCGGAGCGGCTGGCCCGGCATCTGGAGGAGGCGGCGGGGGTGACGGGGACCATGGCGGAACTGTCGGGCGCCACGCTGGACCGGGTGGCGGCGGGAGTGCAGGACTGGCGGCTGGTGCCGGTGGGATCCGCAGGCTACCGCACCGCCGAGGTCACGCTCGGGGGGGTGGACACCGCTGCGCTGGACGGGCGCACGATGGAGGCCAAGGGGGTGCCGGGCCTCTACTTCGTCGGAGAGGTTGTCGATGTGACGGGCTGGCTCGGGGGTTACAATTTCCAGTGGGCCTGGTCGAGCGGCTGGGCAGCGGGGCAGGTGGCCTGATCCTGCCAGCCCCCAAGGGGCCGCATCCCGGCTGCCAGCGCGGCTTGCGGTTTCAGGGGGCGACAGCACCGGTGATCCGAAGGAACTCGGCCCCCGCCATCCGGGTTGGGTCTAGCGGCTCGCCAACCCCGGTGACCGGAAAACGAAAGGCCGCAGATGTCCCGACTGCATTGGATAGTGTCGCGACTCCGCCGCACCTTGTGGGTCAGGGTGTCGCTCTATGCGGCGCTTGGGATTGTCGCTGCCTTGCTGGCCTCTCTCAGCAGCCGGTTTCTGGACGGCTGGTCTCCGTTCGATATCAGCACGGATGCCATAGACAGCCTGCTGACCATCATCGCGACCAGCATGCTGGCGGTCACGACCTTTTCGGTCGGGGCCCTGACGGCTGCCTATTCGGCGGCCACCGCCAATGCCAGCCCGCGGGCGACGACGCTTCTGACCGAGGATGAGATCGTTCAGCGCTCATTGGCGACGTTCATGGGTTCATTCCTGTTCAGCATCGTCGGGTTGATTGCGCTCAAGGTCAGCATTTACGGCGCAGAGGGGCGGGTCGTGCTTTTTCTGGGGACGCTTGGGGTGATCCTCCTGATCGTCGTTGCGTTGCTGCGATGGATCAACCAGTTGACGAGGCTTGGCCGCGTGGGCCACACGATCGACCTCGTCGAAGATGCCACCCTGCAGGCCATGACGGAGCGTGTTGCGCTGCCGTTCCTTGGGGGGCGAGTTCTGACAGTGCCAGCTCAGGGCTGGCCAGTCCTATCGTGCTGGATCGGGTATGTGCGGTTCATCGACACCGAAGAGCTGTCCGGCATCTGCGCACCGGGCGGGCTGCAGATCGATGTCCAAGTGCTGCCGGGCGGTTTTGTCCATGAAGCGTCGGTCCTGGCGACCGTTTCCGAGCCCGTGTCAGAGGAAACGGCCGAGGCCATCCGCGACTGCTTTGAGATCGGCCAGTCGCGGACCTTCGATCAGGACCCGCGCTTTGGCATCGTGGTGCTGAGCGAGATCGCGTTGCGGGGCCTGTCGTCGGCCGTGAACGACCCCGGCACGGCAATAGACGTGATTGGTCGCCAGATGCGGCTCTTGAGCTATTGGGGCAGCAACTGGGGGGGCGCAGAGGCGACGCCGCCGGACTATCCGGATCTGCGGGTGCCGGCGCTGACCTATGACGACCTGATGGAAGACGCGTTCAACCTGATCGGGCGCGACGGAGCCGGTCAGGTGGATGTCATGCTGCGTTTGATCAAGGCGCTGCAGGCCCTTGCACAGACCGGCCCCGCGGCCTTTCGGGCGGCCGCGCAACGCCAGATCGACGTGGCCCTGCTCCGGGCCTGGGCCGAGCTGACTGCCGAGGATGACCGGCGACGCCTGCAGGAGGTGGCAGGCGCGCCAGTCCCGGTCCGCCGCGACAGCGCCTAAACCCGAAGCGGATCGGCCTTGGCGAGACGGTCAAAGGCCATCAGGCTGGCCACGAGCGCGGGCATCTGGGCAAGGGGGATCATGTTCGGGCCGTCACTGGGCGCGGTATCCGGGGCCTCGTGCGTCTCGATGAAGACGCCGGCGATGCCCAGCGACACGGCGGCGCGCGCCATCACGGGGGCAAACTCGCGCTGCCCGCCGGAGGAGTTGCCCTGGCCGCCCGGCTGCTGCACCGAGTGGGTCGCGTCCATGATCACCGGGTAGCCGGTGCGGGCCATGATCGGCAGGCTGCGCATGTCGGTCACGAGGGTGTTGTAGCCGAAGCTTGCCCCGCGTTCGGTCAGAAGGATGCGGCTGTTGCCGGTGCTGGCGACCTTTTGCGCCACATTCGCCATGTCCCAGGGGGCAAGGAACTGCCCCTTCTTGATGTTCACCACGGCCCCGGTTTCCCCGGCCGCAAGCAGAAGATCGGTCTGGCGGCACAGGAAGGCTGGGATCTGGATGATGTCGACGACGGTCGCCGCCTCACGGGCCTGGGCGGCGTCGTGAATGTCGGTCAGGACAGGCAGGCCCATGGCGCGGATGGCCTCGAGCACCTTGAGGCCCGCGTCGAGCCCAAGGCCGCGCTTGCCCGAAAGCGAGGTGCGGTTGGCCTTGTCGTAGCTGGCCTTGAACACGTATTGCGCGCCTGCAGCAGCGCAGGCGTCGCGCATGACGCCTGCGATCATCTGCGCGTGGTCCAGGCTTTCCAGCTGGCAGGGGCCAGCGATCACCAGAAGCGGGCGGTCATTGCCGACGGTCAGGCCGCCGATTTTCACGTCAGTCATCTTGTCCTGGGCACCCTCAGGCCGAGACCTGATCCCGCAGGATTGCGGCGGTCATCGAGACCATGAGGTATATTCCAAGCATGATCAACAGGGTGACAAGCGTGTTCTCGAAAGCCCGGGGATAGGCCGGTTCGTCCGGTGGGGTCGGGCTGACCGATACCGAAAGATATCGCGTCTGGCGGTTCGCCTCGACCCGCGAGGATTCCATCGACTGCAGCGACTGGGCAAGGATCAGCTGGCGGGTCTGCAAGTCAGCCTGGGCGACCAGAAGCTCTCCCTGGATCTGGGCAAGGCTGCTGTCACCGCTGCCGCTTTCCGTCATCCGGCTGCGCAGGGTCGCGATCTCGGTTTCCAGTGTGGTGATGCGGCGGATCAGCGGTTCCATCCGCGCGGCGTTCGGGGTCTCGTTTCCCTGCATTTGCGCCAGAGACAGGCGTTCCTGGGTCAGCTGCGCCTCAAGCGTGCCGATCTGGGCGGTGATCAGGCCGACTTCGGTTTCGGAGGACAGGACCTTGAACTTTTCCTGCAGCTCGATCAGGCGGCGTTGCGAGGCGGCAAGATTGGCCTGCGCCTCATCATAGCCGGTCTGGGCGTCGCGCATCTGGTCGGACCGCAGGCGGGTGGTCAGATGATCGACCTGCTCTTCGGCATAGGAAATGAGCTGGGTGGCCCAGGCGGCAGCTATCTTGGGATCCGCGGCCATCACCTCCATCCGGATGAGCCCTTCGGACGGGTCATAGGAGATGCGGACGAAGTCGTGGTAGATCCCGTAGGCGGCTTCCTGCGAGGCATCGGGTGGCAGCCGCTGCAGCGGATCGAATGCTTCGGTCTGGAAATGGGCGCGGAAGCCCACGTCATCTTCCAGCCGCAGCATCGCCTCACGCGATTGCAGATAGCCCTGGACGGCGATGCTGTCCTGCGAGGTGGCAAGGCCCATGCCGGAAAACAGGCCGGCGAGCCCGCCACCGCCACCACCGCTGGCCGGTCCGGCCTGCTGGATCACGAATTCGGACTTGGTGGCGTAGATCGGCGTGGCGATGCGGTAATAGTACCAGCCGGCCAGCATGGTCGGCAGCAAGACGAAGACAAAGAGCCGGGCGAACAACAGCACAAGCTTGCGGCGGCGCCGGCGGGCAATCTCCAACTGCATGCGCAGGATTTCGGTCGCCTGATTTACCTCGGCGCGCTGTTCGGGCGAGGGGACGGCGATGGGCCTGCCGCGCTGTGGCAACTGAACCTGGTCGCCGGGCAGGCGGGCGAGCGCGCGCCCGGTAGAGGCGGTTGCCGCGGTGCCTGGCTGAGGTTCGGCCCCGGGGCCGG
Source organism: Rhodobacter sp. (assembly GCA_031425795.1). Taxonomy (GTDB): domain Bacteria; phylum Pseudomonadota; class Alphaproteobacteria; order Rhodobacterales; family Rhodobacteraceae; genus Tabrizicola. The sequence continues at coordinate 7,269 of JANPJZ010000146.1, forward strand.
GCTCGGCCTGCTGGAGGGGGCTGGAGGACACCAGCTCCAGCAGGGAGGAACGGGCAAAGGGATTGATCCCGGCGCGGCGCAGTTGCAGGACGGCGTCAAGGTCAGAGCGGGCGGGGATGTTGTGCTTTTGCGCCAGAAGGCGGGCGCGGCGAAGCTGGCGGCCGGTCAGGCCTTCGGCGGCAATGGCGGCGATGTCAGCATCGTCGTCGGCGTCCGAAGCCGGGGCTGCGACGGGGGCAGCAGCCTGGGCGGCGGCGGCGGAAGGCGCATCGGGCGCCGGGCGGCGGAAATCCGTTGCGCCGAAGCCGTCCTCATGGTTCGAAAATGGCAGGTCGGCGCCGGCCGCTTGCGGCGCCGGGGGCGGGGCTGGCCGGTCCAGCCGCTTGAGAAAGAACCGGGCGGCCTTAGGTCTGGTAGTCATAGAGGCGTTTCGCTTCTTCGAGGGTCTCGAACTGGTAGAGGCGCCCGTGCTTCAGCACCGCCGCAGAGCGGCAGAACTTCTGCAGGGTCTGCGTCGAGTGCGAGACGATGACGACTGTGGCGTTCTGCAAGCGTTCCCGCAGGATATTGCCGGCCTTGCGGTTGAATTCGACGTCGGTCGTGGTGGGCATGCCTTCGTCGATGAGATAGATGTCGAACTCGATCGACAGCAGCAGCGCAAAGGAAAACCGCGACCGCATGCCCGAGGAATAGGTGGCGAGCGGCATGTCGAAGTATTCGCCAAGCCCGCAGACCCAGCGGCAGAAGCTTTCGACGTAATCGGGGTCAAGGCTGTAAAGTCGGGCGATGTAGCGACAGTTTTCATGCGCCGAAAGCTTGTTGTTGACGCCCCCCATGAAGCCCAGCGGAAAAGACACGCGCGAGGTCTTGCGGATCACGCCTTCGTCGGGTTTCTCAAGGCCCGCCATCATGTTGATGATCGTGGTCTTGCCCGCGCCGTTTTCGGCCAGGATGCCAAGCGAATTGCCCAGATCGACGCGGAAGGACGCCCGGTCGAGGATGACCTTGCGCTGCTTGCCGGTCCAGTAGGACTTGGAGACACCCTGAAACTCGATCAACTTCGCCCCCTTCCGGCGATACCGGCACGCGGACCCTGGAAGCACCCCCTGGTGCGCGGTCCTGGGACCACTGTCCCGTGTCGGTCTATGGGAACAAGGGTTAACATCCGGTTTGTGTCGTTAAAAGGGCCGTGACGTGGGCTGGGTGGGGCTGTACCGGGGCCGGTGGCGCGTAAATAGCAGCGTCAGCGGCCCGGCGAGAAGGCTGAGGGCGAGGCCAAGGCGCGCGGCCTCCTGCATGGCGCCGCCGGGAAGGGCGCTGTCGAGTGCCAGGACCGGCACGGTGAACCCCATCGCCATGATCCCGGCAATGGCGATGATGTCGCGCAGGATGACGCCCTGGGGCAGGCGGAGACCCAGCCCTGCGGCAAGGCCGAGGCCGATCACCAGCATCCCCAAGGGGCGGCCGAGCCAAAGCCCTGCAAGGGTGCTGAGCGTGGTCGGCGCGAAGGCGGAAAGGTCGATGCCGCCTCTGGTCAGGCCGAAGAGGAAAAGGACAACGGTCAGCGGCCAGACGAGATGATGCGTGAGGCGGTTGAGGGGGTCCTGGAGCAGCTCCTCCACCTCGGCGAAAAGGCCGAAGCTGCGGTCGGCATGGGCAATGGCGGGGATCACGGGCAGAAGCCCGAGCGCCCCCGGCAGCCCCGCGGCCACCACCCCCGCCCAGGAGGCGACCCCGGCGAGGATGTAGGGCCAGAGGTGGAGCCGGGCGCGGCGGTCCCGTTCGGGCGCATCCGCGGCAGGCGCGCGGCCGAAGGCGGCCCAGACGGCAAGACAGCCTGCGAGCGGGAGCAGAAGCCAGACCGGGCGCAACACCGCAAGGGGCTGGGTCAGGCCAAGGATGAGAAGGGCAAGGATATCGGTGGCGATGGTCAGGAGGAGAAGAAGATGGAGCGCGGGATGTCCCGGCCCGAAGACCCGCCGTCCGATCAGGAAACACAGAACGACATCGGTGCCGAGCGGCACTTGCCAGCCGGTGGCCGGGCCAGCCTCTGCCGCCGTCTCGACCAGGGCAGCAGCAAGGGTCCAGACCGCCGCCGCCCCGACAAGCCCGCCGATCGTGAGGCCAAGCGGCAACACCGCCTGACGCCCCTTCAGCGCGCCGCGTTCCAGGATCAGCGCCTCCCAGAGCTCCTTGCCGAGGAAGAAGAAGAACAGCGCCATCAGCCCCTCGGCAACAAGGGTGAAGGGCGTGAGGCTGAGCGGCAAGGGCGAGGCCCAGGCGGGCAGGCTGACGTCCAGAAGCCGCCATTCGATGCTGTCGTAATAGCTGGCAGGCGCAAGGTTGACCCAGAGTGTCGCCACCACTGCACCGCCCAGAAGCGCGCGGGCAAAGCGGGTGACGAAGGGGGACACTCGGTACATCGGCGGAACCTGAGCATTGGCCGGAAAATCCCGGGCGGCTCGTCCATTTGACCGGGTTTTCGGATTGCCGCAATGGGTTGTTCCTTGCTTGTGCCGGCATCTATGGACCCCGGTGGGCTTCGCGTCCCCCGAGCGTTTCTGCGGGATGTCCTTGCAGGAAGGAAGACGGGTGCGGGGAGGGGGATGAACGTCCGGTGTCCTTGCCCGAGCGGGCAGCGATCTGCGGGAATCCTGGCCCGGACAGGAAGGCCGCTTGCAGTGGCGCCATGCGCGCGGCAGGTTTGGCGGATGGGATTGATCGAGGACATCGGTGCATGCCGGCTTTGTGCCCTGCGCTTTGCGGCGACCGCGACGGCGCATGCTCCGCGACCGGTCGTCTGGTTCCGTCCGGGCGCACGCCTGCTGATTGCGGGGCAGGCGCCGGGCGCGCGGGTGCATGAGAGCGGGCGGCCCTTCACCGACCGCTCGGGCGACCGGCTGCGGGATTGGCTGGGATTGTCGGAGGCCGCGTTCTACGACCAAAGCCGGGTGGCGATCGTGCCGATGGCGTTCTGCTTTCCGGGCTATGACGCAAAGGGAGGTGACCTGCCTCCGCCCCCCGTCTGTGCCGCGACCTGGCGGGTGCCGGTCATGGCCGCGCTGGGCGCGGTGCCCCTGGTGCTGGCGGTGGGCGGGGCGGCGATCCGGTGGCATCTGGGACTGCGTGACGTGACGCAGGCTGTGGCGGACTGGCGCGGGTCCGCTGCGCGGGGGGTGTTTCCCTTGCCCCATCCGTCCTGGCGGAATACGGGGTGGCTGAAACGCAACCCGTGGTTCGAAGCCGAGCTTTTGCCGGCATTGCGGGAGCGGGTGCAGGAGGTGATGGATGTCTGACGTGGTGACGCTTCTTGACGCCGCCCATGCGGCGGTCTCGGCCGACCCGGAGAACGAGGCGCTGCGCCTCCGGTTCTACGAGAGGCTGGCCGATGGCGAGATGATCCTGCTTCTGGAGCGCGAAGTGGTGGGCGGGGCGGTCGAGCCGCGGGTCTTCGACATCGAAGGCGGGCCAGTGGTGCTGGTCTTTGACCGCGAGGAGCGGCTGGCGAGCTTTACCGGCGGGATCGCACCCTATGCGGCGCTGCCGGGGCGGGCGATCGCCGGGATGCTGAAGGGGCAGGGCATCGGCCTTGGCGTGAACCTTGGGGTGGCGCCGTCCTCGATGCTGCTGCCGGCCGAGGCGATGGACTGGCTGGCGCTGGCGCTGGAAGGTGGGCCCGAGGCGGCGGAGGCGGTGCCGGAGCGGTTCGTCAAGCCGGGGGTGCCGGAGGGGCTGGTGGCGGGGCTGGACGCAAAGCTTGCCAAGGCCGGGGGGCTGGCGCTGGCTGCGGTGCTGGCGGGGGTCGTCTATCAGGGCGGGCGGCGGGGGCACATGCTTGCCTTCGTGGACGCCCTGACGGGGGCCGAAGACGCGCTGGCCGGGGCGGTGCGCGAGGCGCTGGTCTTCTCCGGGCTGGAGGCGGGTGAACTGGACGTGGCCTTCCTGGCTTCGGCCGACGCCGCGGTGGCGGCGATGGAGCGGGTCGGCCTGCGGTTCGATCTGCCGGTGCCGGAGGAGACAGCGGCTCCGGGCGCACCCGGCATGGACCCCGCGCGCCCGCCGAAGCTGCGGTAAGGCTGACGAGCGGCATTCGCCGCATTCCTTTTTCTCGCCTCTGCGCCAAGAGGCGCAACCGGCTCGGTCGTGCCTCCGGCGGGAGTATTTGGGAAAAGCGCAATCGAAACGGATGGGGTATAATGATACCCTACATTTAAGCCATTGTAATTAGACGACTTTATGTTTTGCTGCAGGCTTGACGTGACGGAGGGCTTCGGCGATAAGCCCCCATCCGAATTCGGGGCGCTGCTTGCCCCTCTCCATCCTTACGGGAACGCCCATGAAAACCTTTACCGCTACTCCGGCGGACATCAGCAAGAAGTGGATCCTGATCGACGCCGAAGGCGTGGTTCTGGGCCGGCTTGCCACGATCGTCGCCTCTATCCTGCGCGGCAAGAACAAGCCGACCTTCACCCCGCACATGGACATGGGTGACAATGTCATCGTGATCAATGCGGACAAGATCCAGATGACCGGCAACAAGCGCAACGACAAGATCTACTACTGGCACACCGGCCATCCGGGCGGCATCAAGCAGCGCACCGCGCGGCAGGTGCTGGAAGGCAACCACCCCGAGCGTGTGGTCGAAAAGGCCGTGGAGCGGATGATCACCCGCAACCGCCTCGGCCGCGTGCAGATGACCAACCTGCGCGTCTATGCCGGCGCCGAGCATCCGCATGAAGCACAGCAGCCCACCGTTCTGGACGTCAAGGTCCTGAACCCGAAGAACACCCGGAGCGCGTGATCATGGCCGATATCAAATCTCTCGATGACCTGAAGTCGGCTGTCGGGTCTGCCCCCACCGCCGTGGAAGCCGCCCCGCGCGTCGCCGTTCGTGACAAGCTGGGCCGCTCTTACGCCACCGGCAAGCGCAAGAACGCGGTCGCCCGCGTCTGGGTCAAGCCCGGGTCCGGCAAGGTCGTGGTCAACGGCAAGGACATCAACGCCTACTTCGCGCGTCCCGTCCTGCAGATGATCCTGAAGCAGCCCTTTACGGTCGCCAATGTGGAAGGCCAGTTCGACGTTTTCGCCACGGTCGCCGGTGGCGGGCTTTCGGGCCAGGCTGGCGCTGTGAAGCACGGCATCTCGAAAGCGCTGCAACTGTATGAGCCCACGCTGCGCCCGGCGCTGAAAGCGGCAGGCTTCCTGACCCGCGACAGCCGCGTGGTCGAGCGGAAGAAATACGGCAAGCCGAAGGCCCGTAAGAGCTTCCAGTTCTCCAAGCGCTGATCGCCATCCCACGACTGCAAAAAGCCCGCCGTCTAGCGGGCTTTTCCTTTTTCAAAGCCGGGTCACCACCGGATCGATGACCGCTCTCATCGCGTTGCTGTAGGCACAGATCCGGCGCGCTTCCCGGATCAGGCGATCGGCCTCATCTTCCGTCAGACCCGGCAGCGCAACCGAAAGCGCGGGCTTCACGCCGAACGCGCCGCTGTCGTCCACCGTCAACTCCACCTCGCCTGTCACGTCGATGCGGGCTGGTTTCAAGCCAAGCCGGTTTGCCGAATGGGCGAGCGACGAGGTAAAGCAGGCGGCAAACTCGGCGGCGAAAAGCTGTTCGGGGTTGGTGCCGCGCCCCGATCCGCCGATCTCGACCGGCAAGGCGAGGGCAAGGTCAAGCTCGCCGTCCTCGGAACGCGCGGTGCCGTCGCGGCCGCCAGCGACATGGACCCGGGCCGTGTAAAGCCTTTTCATCGCGGTCACCGATCTGCCGCCTGGGCAGCCAGGTCGTAGAACGGCTGCGGCATTCCCTGCACGCCCAGCTGGGCGAAGGCGCGGGGCCAGTCGAACTGGTCCCAATGCTCGTAAAGCATCCCGTCCTTCACGTCCCAGACGTCGATGGCGTCGAACTCCAGCTTCTGGCCTTTGGGCTCCACTCCGAGCAAGGGTCCGCCGGTCAACGTGCCCTCCCATGTCCAGCGCGTGACCACGCGGTCTTCGGTGGCAAAGACGTCATGCAGGGTGAACCGGGCATCGGGCATCGTCTGGTAGATCACGGGAATGAAATCGATCAAACCCTGCCGCCCTTCGGGCACGAGGGGGTTGTGCTGGATGTAATCCTCCGCGACGAGCACTTCCAGCATCGCTACGCGCCTGGTCTGGTCGGGCTCGTTCAGCATGACTTCCGAAAAGCTGCGACCAAGCCATTCGTTGTATGCGACGGTCCCGGGCGCATCGGGCGGTGGCGGCAGAAGGTCCTGCGCCAAAGAAACACCAGGCAACAGAAAGGCGGCCACGAAAGCGGCAATCAAGCGTTCTTGCATCTGATAAGTCCTTCGGTCGGACGCCGACCGGAGCGGAGACGGCAATCCGCCTCAAAGGACGCCATAAATGATCAATCGATCACAAACAAGCGTTTTGCCGCTTGATGGATGATCAAATGATCACTATCATGTGAGCCATGGCAAGACCGCGCGCATATGATCCGGAGGAGGCGGTAAAGGCCGCGATGCAGGTTTTCTGGCAGAAGGGCTATGTTGCGACCTCGATGGCCGACATCTACGCCGCGACGGGCCTGAAGCCGGGCAACCTCTATGCGACCTTCACCGACAAGGAGACACTGTTTCGCCGGACCTTCGAAGCCTATGCCGACCAGTTCCGCGCGACTCTGCCAACCACGCTTTCCGGCCTGCCTGCCATCACGGGCTGGCTGGATGTGCAGGCGCGCCTTGCCTCGGACGATCCGGACCGCAAGGGTTGCCTGATCGTCAACACCCTTGCCGAGCGCGAAGCGCATGGCGAGGAAACCCGCCGTCTCGCTGATGCGCGCCTAGCCGAGATCCGGGCGTTCTTCCAAAAGAACCTGGCGGTCGCACAGGCAGCATCCGAAATTGCACCAACGGCGAAGATCGATGCTCTGTCAGACTTCCTGACTGGTTCGGTACTTGCGATCATGGCCTTGGGGCGCGCGCGTGCCCCGTCAGAGATGATCCGGAACACTGCGCGGCAGGCCGCATTGGCCTTGACGCGCTAAAAAAAGGGCCGGTGTGAACCGGCCCAGTCAGGGGAAGGGGGAGGGCGCCTCAGGGCTGCCAGAAGGGTTTAGCGGCCTCACGGGCAGCCTCATCGGGCTCGATGCCGATGTCGCGCAGAAGGTGGCTGTCCAGTCGGGCCAGAAGCGTGCGGTCGCGGCGGCGGGTCAGGACAACCGAAAGGGTGGCTATGAGGCGCGCGACCGGGTTTTCGATGCGGTGCAGGGGAAGGGCTTTGGTGTGGTGGGGCATGGTACCCTCCTGTAATTTGTATTGATACAATTTCGGCTTTCTTGTAGTTACGGTGTAGCAAATACCCATAATGAGTCGCCAGAGGATTATTGTGACTGATACAACTTGGGCGCCCGATCTGACTCAATTCCCCGGACCGAAATATCTGGGCCTGTCCCGCGCCTTGCGTGACGCGATCCGGAATGGCGATCTGGCCCCGAATTCGCAGCTTCCCACGGTTCGGGATCTGGCTTGGAGGCTGCATCTGACGCCTGGAACCGTGGCGCGGGCCTATCAACTGGCCACGCAGGAAGGGCTGTTGGCGGCGACCGTGGGGCGGGGAACCTTTGTGGCAGCACAAACGCCGCGCCTTGGGCCGACACAGGCATTGTATACCGAGCGGGTGACGGGGGGCTCGACCGGACTTGTCGACCTGCGGCCGCCACAGGTGCCAGAGGTGGGGCAGGCCCCGGCGTTCCGCGCGGCCCTGCTGGAGATGGCGAAGACGACGGATCTGGGATGGCTTGACTACACCAGCCAGCAGGGTGAGGCGACCTTGCGCGCAGAAATCGTGACCTGGATGGGCGACCGGATCCTGGGGCCGATCGGGCCGGAGGATGTGGCGCTGACCCATGGCGGGCAGAACGCGATTTCCCTCATCTTCGATTGCTGCCTGCGCGGCGAGCGTCCGGTCGTGCTGATCGAGGAGCTGGCCTATCCCGGCTTCCGCTACGCCGCGCGGGCGGCGCGGGCCGAGGTGGTTCCGGTCGAGATCGATGACGAGGGGATCGTGCCGGAGGCGCTGGAGGCGGCTTGCCGGCGGCATGGCGCGCAGGTGCTGTGCCTGACGACCGAGGCGCAGAACCCCACGACAGGGCGGATGCCGGTGAAGCGGCGGCAGCAGATTGCGGACATCGCCAGGCGATATGACCTGCAGGTGCTTGAGGATGACTGCTACTCGGTGGCCGAAACCGATATTCCCAGCCTGAGGGCGCTTGCGCCGGAAAGGGTCTGGCTGGTGGGGTCGGTGTCGAAGACCATCTCCGCCGCGTTGCGCTTTGGCTATGTGATCTGCCCGGCGGGAATGGGCGAGGCGGGGCGGCTGACGGCGCAGCATGGCTTCTTCGCGCTGTCGCGCCCGGTGGCCGACCTGATGCTGCATCTCTTCCAGACCGGGGCGGCGGCCGAGATCAAGGCCCGGGTGCAGGCCGAGTTCGCCGAGCGGCTGCAGGTGCTGATCAACCACCTCGGCGCGTTTGATCTTGGCTGGCAGCCCGGCGTGCCCTTCGTCTGGCTGCGGATGCCGATGGGGTGGCGCGCCTCGACCTTCGTGCGCATGGCCGAAGCGCGGGGGGTTATGGTGCGGTCTGCCGACGAATACGCCGTCGTGCATGGCCGCGCGCCGAACGCGGTGCGGATCGCCATTGCGGGCAACCTGTCGCGCGCGGGGTTCGAGCTTGCGATGCGCACCCTTGCCGAACTCCTGGCCAAGCCGCCGTCGGACCTGTCGGTCTAGCCCAACCGGCGGAATTCCAGACCTGTTGCAGTTTGGACTCGATCACGCGGAATTGCCCGGCGTGGGAGTTGACCGAAGCGGCTTTGCTGACGGATGATTCCACCCAGAGCAGAGTATAAAAAGAGAGCCCTAAAATGGGACTTCAATCGACCTTCCACGCGCCGCATGGCGGCGCGGATTTCCTTGGTTGGCGCAAGACGCGCGCCGGGGCCACCGAGATCGTCTATGACGACGGCGTGCGCCGCCGGATGATCTGGCGCGTCGCCAGCACCGATCCGTCAGAAGCCCGCATCTCGGAGGCGCTGCGGGTGGCCGTGGGGTCGCTCCGCGTGGTGCCTACGCTCTATGACGAGTTGAAAAAGCGGGCAATCGCGATCGAGCGCGTCGCAGGCTGACCAACGGCGCAGCCCTTGGGGATTGATTTTGCGATCTGATGATGCGCCTCTTGCCTAAGGCGGCGCATCGCAGATAGTTTTGATCAAACGACAAGCGCATCCAGCGTGGCGGACAGGGGGCAAGATGGCGCAGACGCCAAACAGCGAAGCAAGGGCTGGTCTGAAGCTGATCAGCCCGACGGCGATCTATGTCATCCTGCTCCTGGCGGTGCCGCTGTCCACGGTCCTCGTCTATTCCATTCTGACCGGTGGGCGGGGCACCATCTCGCTTCCCTTCACCTTCGAGAACTATGCCGAGCTTGGATCACGCTGGATCTACGGCTACATCATGCTGAAGTCGCTGATGGTCGCGCTTGTGGTGACCTTCGTCACCGTCATGCTGGCCTATCCCGTGGCCTATTTCGTCAGCTTCCATGTCAAGCCGGAACGCAAAAGCCTGTGGCTGTTCCTCATCACCATCCCGTTCTGGACCAGCTACATCATCCGCGTGAGCCTGTGGTTCGTCATCCTCGGCTTTGGCGGGGTGATCGATTCCGCGCTGGCTTCGGTCGGGCTGCAACCCCTGAACGTGGCAAGCTACTCGATCCTGTCGATCATCATCGTGCTGGCCCATGCCTATGCGCCTTTCGCGGTGCTGCCGATCTTCGTCAGCCTCGAGAAGGTTGACCGCAGCCTGCTGGAGGCGGGCCAGGACCTTGGCGAAAGCCGCTGGGTCACCTTCCTGCGCGTGACGCTTCCGCTGACCATGCCAGGCGTGATTGCGGCGGTGCTGATCGTCTTCATCCCGACGGTGGGGGATTATGTGACCCCGGAACTGGTGGGTGACGGCAAGGAGCCGATGATCGCGAACTTCATCGAGACACAGCTTCTGAAGCTGAACAACTTCGCGCAAGGCTCTGCCTTCGCGGTGGTGTCGATGCTGATGGTGGCGATCGTCAGTCTGGTCTTCGTGCTCTTGAACCGCCGCTTCATCGGGGGGGCCAAATGAAGAAGGCCCCGTTCCTGCGCAGCTACACGCTGTTCTACCTGCTCTTTCTCTACGGCCCCATCCTGCTCTTGCCGATCTTTGCCTTCAACGACAGCCGGGTCGTCGCTTTCCCGCTGCAAGGCATGACCACCGCATGGTTCAGCGAAATGCTGGCCGACCAGAACCTGTGGAACGCGGCGCAGAACAGCCTGATCATCGCCTTGTCGGTCGCATCGATCTCGACCATCCTCGGGGTCTTCGCCGCCCGCGCCTCGGTGCGCTACCGCTTTCCCGGCAAGGGGCCGATCATGGGCCTGATCATGCTGCCGCTGGTCCTGCCCGAGATGATCGTGGCGATGGCGCTGCTGGTGGTGCTCCTGTCGATCGGGATTCCGCTGTCGCTGTTCACGGTGATCGTAGGGCAGGTGCTGATCTGCACGCCCTTCGCCGTGGCGATCCTCACCTCTGCCTTCCAGTCGCTGGACCGGTCGCTGGAGGAGGCGGCACTTGACCTTGGCGAGACGCAGCTTTCCACCTTCCGGCTGATTGTGCTGCCACTGGTGATGCCGGGGATCATGGCTTCGTTCCTGATCTGCTTCACCATCTCGTTCGACGAATTCATCATCGCGAACTTCCTCGGGTCGGGTGAGCCGATCCTGTCGGTGTACATCTTCGGTCAGTTCCGCTTTCCGGCCAAGGTGCCCTCGATGCTGGCACTTGGAACGGTTCTGGTCCTGTTCTCGATCTTCCTGCTTGGCGTTGCCGAGTATTTCCGCCGCCGTGGCATTGCCAAGGCGGGGGGCAAAGTGTCCGGAGGCTTCTTGTGACGTCTGAAAAACCTACCATGATCGAGTTTAAGGACGTCCATAAGTATTATGGCGATTACCACGCCCTGCGCGGGATCAACGGCACGATCAAGGCGGGGGAATTCTTCTCGCTGCTCGGGCCGTCGGGCTGCGGCAAGACCACCCTTCTGCGCACCATCGCGGGGTTTGAGGACATCTCCTCGGGCGTCATCATGATCGACGGCAAGGACATGGTGAACGTGCCCGCGAACGTGCGGCCGACCAACATGGTGTTTCAAAGCTATGCGATCTTCCCGCATATGTCGGTGGCCGAGAATGTGGGCTTCGGTCTGCGCAAGGACCCCCGCTCGACGGACGAAAAGGCCAGGGCCGTGGCCGAGGCGCTGGAGATGGTGGGCCTGAAGGGCTACGGCGCCCGGGCGGCACATGCCCTGTCGGGCGGCCAGCGGCAGCGGGTTGCCCTTGCACGGGCGCTGATCCTGAAGCCGAAGGTGCTGCTTCTCGACGAGCCGCTCTCTGCGCTGGACAAGAAGATGCGTGAGCATATGCAGGTTGAACTGATCAAGCTGCAGCGCCAGGTCGGCATCACCTTCATCCTCGTGACGCACGACCAGGAAGAAGCGCTGGTCATGTCCGACCGGATCGCCGTGATGTTTGAAGGGGAAATTGCCCAGCTGGCCGACCCCGAAACCCTGTATCGCCGTCCTGCGACGAAGAAGGTTGCAGATTTCATCGGCACGATGAATTTCATCCCCGCAGAAATCCTGTCAGAAGCCGGCGACAAGGTTGAAATCGACGCCAAGGGTCTGGGCCGCGTGGCGATCGACATCGCACAAGCCCCGGCGGCAGCGGGCGAATCTCCTGTGGTTGGCTTGCGGCCCGAGACATTGACGCTGCTCTATGACGACCAGAAGGCCTCGGAGCGGGAAACGGACGGGGTGATCGACGAGGTCATCTACTTCGGTGACATGACCTATTACGACGTCTACCTTGGCGGCACGGATGTCGAGGTGCGACTCTCGATGCGCAACGTGCCCGGTCGCCCGGTGCTGGACGTGGGCACGAAAGTGCGGGTCGCCTGGAGCCCCTCGGCCCTGGTGCTGTTCCGCTAGGACCGCCTCCTCGTGCGACTTCGTCTACTCGTCGGATGCCCCCCGCCGCGAGGAGTGACGAAGTCATCGACGAGCTTCCCCGCGCGCTAGGGCAAAAGTTAAGAAAGCCTGAAATCGCGCCCGCAAGGTATTGATTTGTCTGATGTGGGAGCCTGTCCCTGCCCGGGACACCCCTCACCGATCCGGCGAGATCAGCCCCAGCCCCCGAAGGTAGATCCCGATCCCGGTCTCCAGAAGGTCCTCCGGTGCCCAGGGCTGCGGCCCCCCGTTGCCCCGCAGGAAAAGCTCTACCACCCCATGACTGACCGCCCAGACATGGGCCGAGATCATGCTGGCCGGGGGCCGACGTTCCACCGGCAGGGCCTGGGACAACTGGTCCGCCGCGCGGTCCATCGTGGCGCGGGCCTTGGAGGACACGCTGGCGAGATCCGGGTGCTGGCCGGGCTGCAGCCCGCTTTCGAACATCGCCTGATAATGGCCGGGATACTTGCGAGCGAAGGCGAGGTAGGCCCGACCGGTCGCCTCGAAGGCAGCAAGCGGGGTGGGGCGACCCTCGTCATAGGCGTATTCGAGAAGGGCTGCGAAGATGTCAAAGCCCTGGCGGGCGACTTCGGCCAGAAGGTCGTCGCGGCCGGCGAAGTGGCGGTAGACCGCGGCAGGCGTCACGTCGGCGGCCTTTGCGGCCTCGGAGAGGGTAAAGCCCTGCGGCCCCTTCTCGGCGATCAGGGTCAGCGCGGCCTCGACCAGCGCCTGGCGCAGGTTGCCGTGGTGATAGCCGCGCTTCATGCCTAGTCCTTCGGCCGCAGGGCCGGACCGCCGCAGATCCTGGAGTCGATCTTTCCGACGGCCACCTTGTCCTTGCCGGCATAGTCCACCGCGCCGAGGATGGCCTGCACCGCCGCAATCCGGGCGCGCTTCTTGTCGTCGGACAGGATCACGGTCCAGGGAGCATGCTTGAAGCTGGTCGCGGTCATCGTCTCGTCGATCGCGGCGCAGTAGTCGTCCCATTTTCCAAGGCCGTCGACGTCGATCTGGCTGAGCTTCCATTGCTTCAGGAGGTCCCCCTCGCGAGCGAGGAAGCGGCGGAGTTGTTCGGCGCGGCCGACCTCGAGCCAGATCTTGAGGAGAATGATGCCTTCGTCGGCAATCATCTGTTCGAATTCAGGGAGTTGGCGGAAGAACTTCGCGCGCTGTTCCGGGGTGCAGAAGCCGAAGACATGCTCGATCATCGCACGGTTGTACCAGCTGCGGTCATAGAGGGCGATCTCGCCCTTGGCGGGGAACCAGTCGACGTAGCGCTGGAAGTACCATTGCTGGGCCTCCCGCTCGGTCGGTTTCGGCAGGGCCACGACATAGGCCTGGCGCGGGTTCATGTTTTCCGTCACCGCCTGGATCGTTCCCCCCTTGCCGGCGGCGTCACGGCCTTCGAAGACCACGATCAGCCGCTTGCCGGTGGCGCGCAATCCGGCCTGCATCTTCGCCAGCTCGATCTGCAGGGCGTCCATGTGGGCGTCGTACTCCTTGCCCTTCATCTCTTCCCGGTAGGGGTAGGACTTGGTCAGGATGTCATCCTTGCCCGCCTTTTCGATCAGCTTGCGGATCGCTGCGGGGGCGCCCTCGCGGAAGTAGCGGCTGATGGCGCCGTCGAATGGTA
>JANPJZ010000147.1:0-1617 GCA_031425795.1 Rhodobacter sp.
TGGCAGGGCAAGGCGGTGCTGGACCTCGGCTGCGCCGGGGGATTCATGGCCGAGGCGCTGGCGCAGCGGGGCGCAGATGTGACCGGCATCGACCCCGCCGCCGAAGCGATTGACGCCGCCCGCGCCCATGCCCGGCAAGGCGGCCTGCGGATCGGATACGACGTGGGCGTGGGCGAGGCCCTGCCCTACGACAGCGCCAGCTTTGACGCGGTGGTCTGTGTCGATGTGCTGGAGCATGTGGCTGATCTGAACAGGGTTCTGGCCGAGGTCGCCCGGACCCTGCGCCCCGGCGGGTTGTTCCTCTACGACACCATCAACCGCAATCCCCTGGCGCGACTGGCGACGATCACCTTGGCCGAAGATGTGCTGCGCCTCCTCCCGCGCGGCACGCATGACCCGGCGATGTTCATCAAGCCTTCCGAGCTTCGCGCAGCACTGCAGGGCTCGGGACTGGTGCCGGGTGTGGTGACCGGTCTCGGGCCGCGTGGCATCAACCGGCGGCTTGACCTGACCTTCGGCCCCCTGCCCCTGACCGCCGTGCTGTACATGGGCGTCGCCCGAAAACCTGCGGCTGCGGGGGCCGCCGCATGACCCTCCCGCGTGAGAACGTCCAGTCCTACCCTCGCCCCCCGGCGCTGGAGCCGGTGCCGCAGCGCATCACCATCCGGCTTGGCGGCGCGCTGGTCGCCGACACGACCCGCGCCCTGCGGGTGCTGGAGACCCACCACGCTCCGACCTACTACCTGCCGCTCCAGGATATCGAGGCCATCCTGCACCCGGTGCCGGGCAGCAGTTTCTGCGAATGGAAAGGTGTCGCGCGGTACTTCGATGTGCAAGCGGGGCCAGCTTCCGCCCCACGCGCGGCCTGGGCCTATGACAGGCCGACACCCTCCTTCGCGGCGCTTGCCGGCCATGTGGCCTTCTATGCCGGTATGATGGACGAAGCCTGGGTCGGCGATCTGCGCGTGCTTCCGCAGCCGGGAGATTTCTACGGCGGCTGGGTGACGTCGAACCTGGACGGCAGGATCAAGGGCGGGCCCGGTACGCGGCACTGGTAGACGCAAGTCCTGGTGCGCGGGCGAGCGATCCTGCAAGACCGACAGTTGCGCCGTGCCATCCAACGTGCTGCTCAGCCGAACGTTCGATGTCGCTCCCGTTGCAGGCCAGTAGCGCCCCCCGCACCTTGGGTGGGGGCCTGTCGGAAAGTGGGTTCAGAGAACCTCGCTCACCTTCACCGTGCGGCCCTCGGCGACCGATTTCAGCGCGGCTTCGGCCAGCGCAAGCGCCAGAAGGCCATCCTCTCCCGACGGGCTCGCCGCGGCCTTGCCACCCATCGCGTCGATAAAGGCGGTGATCTCGGCGGCATAGGCTTCGGTGTAGCGGGTCATGAAGAAGTCATGCAGCGGCGGGCGGGTGTAGCCTGCCCCGGTCGCCACCTCGATGCTGACCGGCCGCTGGTTTTCCGCGCTGACCGCACCTTTCGAGCCATGCACCTCGATCCGCTGGTCATAGCCATAGGTCGCCCGGCGCGAGTTCGAGATCACCGCCATCTTGCCGCTGGCCGTGCGCAGCATCACCTGGACGCTGTCGCTGTCCCCCGCCTTGCCGATTGCCGGA
>JANPJZ010000148.1:0-25997 GCA_031425795.1 Rhodobacter sp.
GAAGAGATCATCGAAGACGCCCGCAACGGGCGGATGTTCATTCTCGTGGACCATGAGGACCGCGAGAACGAGGGCGATCTGGTGATTCCGGCGCAGATGTGCACGCCCTCAGCGATAAACTTCATGGCGACTCATGGGCGCGGACTGATCTGCCTTGCGCTGCCGGGCACCCGGATCGACGCGCTGGGGCTGCCGCTGATGAGCCCGAAGAACTCCAGCCGCCACGAGACCGCCTTCACGCTGTCGATCGAGGCGCGCGAGGGGGTGACGACGGGGATTTCGGCAGCCGACCGGGCGCGCACCGTCAGCGTGGCAATCGACCCGACGAAGGGTGCGGCCGATATCGCCTCGCCGGGGCATATCTTCCCGCTGAAGGCGCGCGACGGCGGCGTTCTGGTGCGCGCCGGCCATACCGAGGCGGCGGTGGATGTCAGCCGTCTGGCCGGGCTGAACCCCAGTGGCGTGATCTGCGAGATCATGAACGATGACGGCAGCATGGCGCGGCTGCCGGACCTGATCAGCTTTGCCCAGCGGCACGGGCTGAAGATCGGCACGATCAGCGACCTGATCGCCTACCGCCGTCGGCATGACAATCTCATCACCGAAAAGGCGGTCAGTGCGGTGGCCTCCTCGCATGGCGGCGACTGGCTGATGCGGGTTTTCGCCGATGAGACCCATGGTGACGAGCATATCGTGCTGTCCAAGGGAGACCTTGCGGCTCCGGGGCCGGTGCTGGTGCGGGTCCATGCGCTGAACCCGCTGGAGGATGTGCTGGGCGTGGGCGGCGGGGGCGAACTGCCTGCCGCGATGCGCCTCATCGCGGCCGAGGGGCGGGGCGTGGTCGTCCTTCTGCGCGACACGACGATGAAGATGGTGGCTCCGGGCGAGCATTCGCCGCAGACCTTGCGGCAATACGGGCTCGGGGCGCAGATCCTGTCCACCCTGGGGCTGTCGGCGATCACGCTGGTGACGAATTCTGCCGCCCCCCGCTTCGTGGGGCTTGAGGCTTATGGGCTGACCATTGCGGGCACCCGCGCGATCAAGGAGTAGGTCATGGCGACTGCGGAAACCCATTACACACTGCCCCTGCCCGGCTTTGACAAGCCGGTGAAGCTCTTGATCGTGGTGGCCCCCTACTACCGCGACATTGCCGACCAACTGATCGCCGGGGCGAAGGCGGTGGCGGCGGCCTGCGGAGCTGAGGTCGATCTGGTCGAGGTGCCGGGTGCGTTGGAGGTGCCGACGGCGATTGCGATGGCGGAACGGCTGGCAAAGTTCGATGGATACGTCGCACTCGGCTGCATCATCCGTGGGGAGACCACCCATTATGACACCGTGTGCAATGACAGCAGCCGCGCGCTCAGCCTTCTGGGATTGCAGGGCGCCTGCATCGGCAACGGCATCCTGACGGTGGAAAACCGGGCCCAGGCCGAGGTGCGGGCGGATGCGGCGGGGCAGAACAAGGGCGGGGGTGCCGCAGCGGCCGCCTTGCACCTGATCGCCCTTTCGCGCAAATGGGCCGGAACCTCCAAAGGGATCGGCTTTCGCCCATGACCGCTGCCAATCGTGACCAGAAACGCCAGATGAAATCCGCCTCGCGGCTTTATGCGGTTCAGGCGCTGTTCCAGATGGAAAGCTCTGGCCAGACCGTCGAAGCGGTGACGCGCGAGTTCGAGACGCACCGTTTCGGCGCGACTTACGAAGAGGGCGAGTTTGCCGAGGGCGACGCGGACCACTTCCGCGCCGTCGTGGGGGCCGCCGTCAACTGGCAGGCCAAGATCGACCAGCTGACCGACCGCGCTCTGGTTGCGGCCTGGCCGATCAACCGGATCGACCCGGTCCTGCGCGCGCTGTTCCGTGCCGCCGGGGCCGAGATCGTGGACATGGTGACCCCGCCAAAGGTGGCGATCACAGAATATGTCGACGTCGCCAAGGCCTTCTTCCCCGATGGGAAAGAACCGAAGTTCGTCAACGCCGTCCTTGACCACATGGCACGCGAGGCCAAGCCCGAGGCGTTCTGATGCGTCAGAAGGGAAAGCACAGGAGCCTCTCCTGCGCCGACTTCCCCAACACCTGATGCCCACACACGCAGGCAACATCCAGACTTGACCGCCGCGCGCGCAATGCCAAGCTTGCAGGGGCGTCCTCGTGCAGTCCCAGAACGCCCCGAAACCCGGAGGTTCCCATGCGCCGCCTTGTCTCCCTGGCCCTTGCCCTGGCGTTGACCCCAACCTTGGTCCCGGCCCAAACAGTCACCGAGTTCGACTGGCAGCTTCTGGCGCTGGACGGGCGTGTCGTCGCAGCAGACACCGTCGCCACCATGCAGATCGGGACCGACGGCACGATGCGCGGCAAGGCCCCCTGCAACAGCTATGGCAGCAAGAATCAGGCCACGCTTCCGGCTCTGTCTCTGGGCGGTATTCGCGCCACGCGCATGACCTGCGACAAGCTTGCAGAAGAACAAGCGTTCTTCGACGCTCTGTCCCTGATGACAGACATCCAGCCTGACGGCGACCAGAACCTGATCCTGACCGGGCCGGACGGGCGCAGCATGGAGTTCGTGACAGATCGGACGGACAGCCAGATAACCTGCAAGACCTGCCCGCCGACCGAATGACCTGCCCGAAGACACGGCTTGCAAGGCCCGCCGCGCGGATGCCCCAGGCCCGGGCAGATCGGCCACACCTCCGCCTGTGCTGATCGCCGCGCCGGGATTTAACGCGCCCGGCTCTGGAACGGCTGTGACCTGTGCTCCATATCGGCGGGGTCAAAGTCCAGCAATGAAAGGCTGCGCATGTCGTTCCGTACCACGGTTGCCCAGTTTCTCGAACGCCCCCAGATCACCCGCCTGCTGATCGCGGTGATCCTGATCAACGCCGTGACCCTCGGGCTGGAGACGTCTCCCGCGGTGATGGCGCAGGCGGGCGGGCTGATTCTGACCATCGACAGCATTTGCCTGACGATCTTCGTGGTCGAGCTTGTGGCCCGGCTATACGCGCTTGGGTGGCGCTTCTTCCGGTCGGGGTGGAACGTCTTCGACTTCGTGATCATCGGCATCTCGCTTCTGCCTGCAACCGGCGGATTTTCGGTACTGCGGGCCTTGCGCATCCTGCGGGTGCTGCGGGTGGTGTCGGCGGTGCCCTCCTTGCGCCGGGTGGTCGACGGTCTTGGCCGCGCGCTGCCGGGGATGGGGTCGGTTTTCCTGCTGATCCTGATCATCTATTACATCGCCGCCGTGATCGCGACCAAGCTCTTCGGGCCAAGCTTTCCCGAATGGTTCGGCTCGCTGTCGATCACGGCCTTCACCCTGTTCCAGATCATGACGCTGGAAGGCTGGTCGGGCGAGATCGTGCGGCCAATCATGGCGGTCTATCCCTACGCCTGGGCCTTCTTCGTGCCCTTCATCCTGATCACCACCTTCGCGGTGCTGAACCTGATCGTCGGTCTGATCGTGAACTCGATGCAGGAAGCCGCTTCCGAAGGCGAGCGTGAGGTGGCCCAGCTGTTCGAAACCAGGGTGCTGGAGCGCTTGGCAGAGATCGAGCGCAAGCTTGACGCCAGGGGCTGACGCCCTCTCGCTGACGCAGGAGGCCTCCCCTTCCCCATCCGGGGGGCGGGGGCCCTGGAAGAAGCTCAGCCCCGATTCGCGTCGAAAAGGGCGGCGGCGCGGTCAAAGAAGCGTTTCCGCGCGGCAGGGCCTTCCATCATGATCTCATGCTCGGCCCCGGGGTAAAGGTCGAGCTGGCCGTTCGCCCAACCCGCCATCCGCAGATGAATCGGGGCCACGTCGATCACCTTCTCCGCGGTCCCAAGCGCGCAGACCGCGGGCAGCTTCGGCGCGGGCATCGACGCCAGCGCCGCACATTCGGCCAGCGCCGCCCCAAGCCACGCCAGCGAGGGGCCGCCCAGTGCAAGATCAGGCACCTCGGCCACCTGGGCGCGCATATAGGACCACATCTCGCGGTCGGTGGTCAGGACATTGCCCTCGAACGGGACTTGCAGCAGGTAGGTGTCCGGGCCGGTCGTTGGCGCATAGCGGTGCGACAGACCCACCGGCGCGGCCAGCGCCGCGACGACCTGCGCCACCGGCCGTAGCCAGGCGGCCATCGAGATGCCCCACATCGGGGCCGAGAAGGCCGCCGCCCGCACCGGCACCCCGCGCATCACTGCACGCAACCCGATGCAGCCGCCCATCGAATGGGCAATCATGAAGCGGGGCTGCGGCAAGCCCGCTTCGTCAGCGGCGGCCAACATCGCATCAAGATCAAGCTGATACTCGGCGAAATCCCGGACATGGCCGGCCATCCGGTCGGTCAGCGCGCGGTCCGCAAGCCCCTGACCGCGCCAGTCGATCGTGATGACGGAGTAGCCGCGCGCCAGCATGTCGCCAGCGGCACGGCCGTACTTCTCGATGCACTCGGTGCGGCCGGGCAGCAAAAGCACCGTCCCCTTCACCCCGCCCGCCCACCAGGCCACACGGATGCGCACCTTTCCGACGGTCATCCAGCGGCACTCGGCCCCCGGCGGACCATCGGCAAGCGCCGCGTGGAAGGGTGCGTCGCTCACCCCAGGACCGACCCCAGCTTCATCGCCAGACCCATGTTGCCATCAACCGAAAGCTTTCCGGTCATGAAGGCGCTGGTCGGGTTCATCTGGCCATCGAGGATCGCGCGGAACACGTCCGCCTCGGCAGTCAGCGTCACGTCAGCCTCCTCATCCCCGGCGCGCACGCCGGCGGCATCCATCATGATCGCCCCTTCGCCAGGGATCACGAACTTGGCCACCCCGTCAAATCCGCCCGAAAGCTTTGCGCTCAGCGCGTCGACGGCGGCGTCTATCATCTTGCTCATCCGAGTCTCTCCATTCTGCTTATGCAAGTCGCATCTCGCTTCGCTTGCAAGTCTCTCCTTCGTGACCCTGCGGGCTCTGGCAATCGCGCGCGGATCGGCTACCATGCGTTTATGAGTTTCCGGACGCGCATTCTCAACCGTATCGTTGCGGCACTTCTGCCGCTGGTGTTCGGCTGTGCCGCTGCACTGGCGCTGGACGTGGAAAAGCTCGACGGCCTCTTCACCCGGCTGCAATCAGCTGGTGAGGAAGAGGCCGGTCGGATCGAGACGGAAATCTGGCTCGAATGGTCGAAGTCCGGGTCACCGGCGATGGATCTGCTCCTGCAACGCGGCCGTGACGCTATGGCTGTGGGCGACTACATGACCGCGGTCTCACATTTCAGCGCGATCATCGACCACGACCCCGAATTTGCCGAAGCCTGGAACGCCCGCGCCACGGCCTATTACAGCGCCGGCGACTTTGGCCCCTCGATCGCCGACATCGCCAGGGTGCTGACGCTCAACCCACGCCATTTCGGGGCGCTGTCGGGCCTTGCCACCATGTTGGAGGAAACCGGCAAGACCGAACGCGCACTTGACGCCTACAAGGCAGCCCTGGCGCTCCACCCGCATCTTGAGGGCGTCCAGGATGCCATCGAGCGGCTTGAAACCGAAGCCGAGGGCCAGGAGCTCTGATCCGATGGACGCCACCCGGCGGGTGACGGCGGTCCTTGGGCCGACGAACACTGGCAAGACCCATTATGCAATCGAGCGGATGCTCTCCCACCGGACCGGAGTGATCGGACTGCCGCTGCGCCTCCTTGCGCGCGAGGTCTATGACCGCATCGTCGCCCGCGTGGGGCCATCCGTCGTGGCGCTGGTGACGGGCGAAGAACGCATCGTGCCGGAACGCACGCAGTATTGGGTCTGCACCACCGAAGCGATGCCGCTGGAGATCGGCGCTGACTTCGTCGCGGTGGACGAGATCCAGCTTTGCGCCGATGCCGACCGGGGGCATGTCTTCACCGACCGCCTGCTTCGCGCGCGGGGGCTGCACGAGACGCTGTTCCTTGGCTCCGACACCATGCGCAGCGCGATTGCGGGGCTCGTGCCGCATGTGACGTTCCTCAAGCGTGAGCGGATGTCGACGCTGCACTATACCGGATCGAAGAAGATCAGCCGGATGCCGGCGCGGTCGGCAATCGTCGGCTTTTCGGTCGAGAACGTCTATGCGATTGCCGAGCTGATCCGGCGACAGAAAGGCGGCTGCGCGGTTGTCATGGGGGCATTGTCGCCCCGCACCCGAAACGCGCAGGTGGCTTTGTATCAGAACGGCGACGTGGATTACCTTGTCGCCACCGATGCCATCGGCATGGGCCTCAACCTTGACATCAAGCACGCGGCCTTTTCTGCCACCGCCAAGTTCGACGGTCGCCGGATGCGCCCGCTCTACCCCCATGAGCTGGCCCAGATTGCTGGCCGCGCGGGCCGTCATACCGAAGACGGGACCTTCGGTGTCACGGGTGAGGCGCGACCCTTTGACGAGGACCTCGTAGAGGCCATCGAGAACCATCGCTTCGCTCCGGTTAAGAAGCTGCACTGGCGCAACGAATCAATGGACTTCGGCACCGTCGACCGCCTGATCCGCAGCCTTGAGGCCCCCACCTCCAACGAGTGGCTGACCCGCGCGCGCGACGCCGATGACGTGCTGGCGCTGAAGGCGCTGTCCGCGCTGCCCGAGGTGATCGACCGTCTTACCGAACCGAAACGGGTGCAGCTCTTGTGGGATGTCTGCCGGATTCCGGACTTCCGCTCCTCGTCCGGGGCCGAGCACACCACCCTTTTGACCCGGATTTTCGAGTTTCTGGTCGGTCGCGGCCTTGGCGGGGGCCGAATCCCGTCCGATTGGCTTGCAACCGCGATCAAGCGGATCGACAAGACAGAGGGCGACATCGACACCCTGTCGCGCCGCCTCGCCTATATCCGCACCTGGACCTATGTCACTCAGCGGAAAAACTGGGTGGAAGACGAAAGCCATTGGCGGGATGAAACCCGCGCTGTAGAAGACCGCCTGTCGGATGCGCTGCATGCGGCGCTGACGCAACGATTTGTTGACCGGCGGACATCCGTTCTCCTCCGCCGGTTGAAGCAGAAGGAGGCTCTCGTGGCCGAAGTGAATGACAAGGGCGAAGTGACAGTCGAAGGCGAATTCGCCGGCAAGCTTGAGGGGTTCCGCTTCAAGCAGGATGCAAGCACCTCGCCCGATGCCGCGCGCACGCTGGCGACGGCCGCGATCCAGGCGTTGAAGCCCGAGTTTCACCTCCGCGCCGACCGTTTCTACAACGCGCCGGACACCGAGATGGACCTGACCGAACAGGGCGGCCTGATGTGGGGCAGCAGCGCCGTCGGCAAGCTGGTCAAAGGTGCCGAAGCCGCGAAACCATCGGTCGAGGCCTTTGTCGATGACGAAGCCGGGCTGGAAGTGATCGAAAAGGTCCGCCGCCGGTTGCAGCACTTCATCGACCGCAAGGTCGCCGCGCAGTTCGAGCCGCTTCTGGCGATGGGCCGGGACGAAGCGCTGACCGGCCTCGCCCGCGGCTTCGCGTTCCGTCTGTCCGAAGCGATGGGCGTCCTGCCCCGCGATGCCGTGGCCAACGACGTCAAAGAGCTGGACCAGGAAGCCCGCGGCGCGCTCCGCAAGCACGGCGTCCGTTTCGGCCAGTTCACGATCTTCCTCCCGCTTCTCCTCAAGCCCGCCGCCACCCGGCTGCGTCTCGTGCTCTGGTCGCTCTGGAACGGGCTGCAGGAGTTCCCCGAATCGCCGCCCCCGGGCCTCGTGACGATCCCGAACGTGGCCGACGTGCCAAAGCAGCACTACACGCTGGCCGGCTACCACCCCGCCGGAACCCGGGCGATCCGCATCGACATGCTGGAACGCCTGGCCGACATCCTGCGGCAAAAGGACAGCCGCGCTGGGTTCGAGGCGACGCCGGACATGCTCTCCATCACCGGCATGACGCTGGACCAGTTCGCCGACCTGATGACAGGCCTTGGCTACAAGGGAGAGAAGGGCGAGCGGGTGAAGGTCAAGACGGCCGAGACTGCGAAAGCCCCGGAAATCTCGGCAGAGGCCGCGGCGGCAATTGCCGCTGGCCAGCCGATCCCGGAGGAAGTCTCGATCCTTGCCCCGCCACCGGAGCCAGAACCCGAGGGTGAGGCTGCAGCACCCGAGATGGAGGCCTTCTACACCTTCACCTGGGCGCCGAAGCCCCGCTTCCAGCGGCCCGAGCGCAGGCCGCAAGGCGAAGGCGAAGCCCGCCCACGTGGCGAGCGCCCCCAGGGCACGCGGCCCCAAGGCGAGCGGCCCAAAGCAGACCGCCCTCAGGGGGATCGACCCCAGGGTGACCGCCCCCAGGGAGACCGTCCTCAGGGGGATCGGCCTCAGGGGGATCGGCCTCAGGGGGATCGGCCCAAAGGGGACCGTCCGCATGGTGACCGTCCCAAGGGCGACCGCCCGAAGGATGGCCAGCGGCCCGACCGGAAGGACTTCAAGGGCAAGCCGCCGCGCGACGACCGGCAGAAAAGCTTCGAGGCCCGCCCGCCGCGCGTCGAAAAGCCCATCGACCCCGACAACCCCTTCGCCGCCCTTCTGGCGCTGAAGGGCAAGGTCTGACGGCTTGGCCGGGCCCTCCGGCAAGCCCGACCCAACCGCCGCGCCGACTATCCGGCTCGACAAATGGCTCTGGCAGGCGCGGTTCTGCAAGTCGCGCAGCCTCGCCGCCGGCCTGATCGAGGCCGGGTCGGTCCGCGTCAACGGCACCCGGATCAGCCGCCCGGGCCGTGACGTGGCCGCCGGCGACGTGCTGACCTTCCCGCAAGGTCCGCAGATCCGGGTGATCCGCATCCTCGCGCTCGGCCTCCGTCGCGGCCCCGCAAGCGAGGCGCAGGCGCTTTATCTTGACCTTGAACCACGCAGTGCGGCGCCGGACCCGCTTGAATGATCCTGCCACCTGCTCTAGCTAAGCGCAAATGTTCTGCATGAGCCAAACCCCATGACCTATATCGTCGTCGACAACTGCATCGCCTGCAAATACACCGACTGCGTCGAGGTCTGCCCGGTGGACTGCTTCTACGAAGGCGAGAACATGCTTGTCATCCACCCGGATGAATGCATTGACTGCGGCGTCTGCGAACCGGAGTGTCCCGCCGACGCGATCCGCCCGGACACCGAGCCGGACATGGAGAAATGGGTCACCTTCAACCGGAAATACGCCGTGCAATGGCCGGTGATCGTGACGAAGAAGGACCCGCTGCCCGGTTACGACGACCGCGATGGCGAGACAGGCAAGCTTGAGAAGTATTTCTCCGAGACCCCGGGAACCGGCGGTTAATCGCCGCTCCGATTCGCTCCGCTTTCCGGGCACGAATCGGTGACCTCTGGTCAAGGCTTTTGTTTACAACGGCTTGGCCATAAATCGCCCGAATCCGCGCCGGTTGGAATCAGTGGCTTTTTGTGTTATGGTTTGTTTACAAATAAGCATGGAAGCCTGACAAACGGCTTGGCGCACAGGCGCATGGGCCCAAAATCTTTGCGACAGTTTCGGTCGTCACGCCAGGAAACGTTTCTTGGACGTGAAACCTTGTCGCTCTGAACAGTCTTCCCTTTGGGGACCACGCCGCATGACCAAACTGAAGAAGCCTGAATTCCGCCCGAACGATTTCGTCGTCTACCCCGCGCATGGCGTGGGCAAGATCGTCTCGATCGAAGAGCAGCAGATCGCCGGAATTCAGCTGGAGCTTTTCGTGATCTCGTTCGAAAAGGACAAGATGACCCTGCGGGTGCCTACCCACAAGGCCACCGAGATCGGCATGCGCGCCCTCTCCGCCCCCGACGTCATCACCAAGGCGCTGGACACGCTGAAGGGCAAGGCCAAGGTCAAGCGCGCGATGTGGTCGCGCCGCGCGCAGGAATACGAACAGAAGATCAACTCCGGTGACCTTCTGTCGATCGCCGAAGTCGTCCGCGACCTGCACCGCACCGACGACCAGCGCGAACAAAGCTATTCCGAGCGCCAGCTCTATGAGGCCGCCCTCGAACGCCTGACCCGCGAAGTCGCGGCAGTCTCGGGCGTGGACGAGGCAGGTGCCGCAAAGCAGGTCGGCTCGGTGCTCGTCGGTCGCGTCGCGGCCTGATCTTCGCAGCTATTCAAGTTTGATGCGGCGGTCCTGCGGGGCCGCCGCTTTCATTCGCGGCGAGAAAGGTAAAGGCGGCGCAGGTAGAAGAGTACCCCTGCCAAGCCAATCGCCATCAGGCCCGTCGTCAATCCTTCGACCAACCTCTGCCAGCTCGGGCGGATATAGTATGTATCGCCCACCGGCTTGATTGTTGGCCTTGCCGCGAACCAGTTGCTGTCCAAAGAATAGAGCTGAAGCGCTACTAGGATCAGGTAGAGACCGTGCAAGACCAGCATCCATTGCACCACCAGCAGCGCAATATCCCCGATCCGCCTCACCCGAAGTACTGCTCCGCCGGCAGGTAGCCCGCCAGCCGCCCCGCCGCGCACCACTCCCGCTCAAGACCATGGTCGCCGACCAGGATCACCTGATCCCCCGGCACCTTGCCCAGCGCCGCCCGCAGCCTCTCGCGCATTTCGCCAAAGCCCGCCAACGCATAGGGCGCGGGGTGAACGCCATCCAGCACCGCCAGATTTGCCGCCTCCACCATCCCCGGCGTCAGCGGTGCCACCGTCAGCGCCAGCTTGCCGCACTCCACCTTCGCCAGTTTTGCCGCCCGGTCCTCAGGCATCGCGGGGCGCAGCAACGTCACCCGCAACGCGTTCGACGAGAACAGGAACGCCACCACGTCATGCCCCGTGGCCGCCCGCACCCCGGCATAGGTCTTGTAGTCGAGCCCCAGTGCCTTCGCCCGGTTCACCCGCAGCCGCACAACTTCGATCGGCAGCGTGGGCAGCAGCCGCTCGCGCGCCGCCGACCAGCAGTGCTTGCGCCAGGTGACCCCGCTCTCCAGCGAAGGCCCGCGATTGTGCCCGATCCCGCTCATCCCGAACTCCGCAGCATTTGACTCAAATTGTCATTCACCTTTGCCCAAATATCCCACGGGAGGTCCGGAGGGTGTGAAACCCTCCGGGGTCGGTCGCAAGCACGCCCTCAGTCGTACTCGCGAAGCCGCGCCACGTAGCGGGCCATCGTGTCGATCTCCAGGTTCACCAGGTCCCCGACCGCAACCTCGCCCCAGGTCGTCACCTCCTGCGTGTGGGGGATGAAGTTCACCCCGAACTCCGCCCCCGCCACCTCGTTCACCGTCAGCGAGGTCCCGTTCAGCGCGACCGAGCCTTTCGGCGCGATGAACCGGGCCAGCGCCTCCGGCGCGCGGAACCGCACCCGGACCGACCCGCCCTCGGGCGTGACCGCCACCACCTCGGCCAGCCCGTCGACATGGCCCGAGACGATGTGGCCCCCAAGCTCGTCCCCCACCTTCAGCGCGCGTTCCAGGTTCACCCGCTTGCCGGGGCTCCAGCCGCCGAGGTTGGTCTTCGACACCGTCTCGCCCGAGATCTCCACGTCGAACCAGCCCTCCGGCCCCAGCGCCACCACCGTCAGGCAGACCCCATCGCAGGCAATGCTGGCACCGATGTCGATGCGGCTGACGTCGTAGCCGGTGGCAATCCGCGCGCGCAGGTCGCCGGTGACCCTGGTTTCGACGATCCGGCCCATATCGGTGACAATTCCGGTGAACATTGCAGCCTCTTTTCGTTCAGACCGACCTGCCTCTGACCTAGCCCCGGCAGACCGGGCCTGCAAGACCGGCCCAGACCTTGCCGCCAACTCTTCACGTTTCCGCACCATATTCGTTGTAATCCGCGTCAGGACCAGTGCAAGAACGGTGGCAACAAGGACCAGACCCGTGCCCGAAGCCAACCGCCGTTTCCTTTTCCTGCAGGGGCCGCACGGCCCCTGGTTTGCGCGCCTGGGTGCCCTCCTGCGCGCGGCGGGGGCCAGGGTCTGGCGCGTCGGCTTCAACTTCGGGGATCGGGTGTTCTGGCCCGGCCCCGGCTACATCGCCTGGAAAGGCGACTCCGCCGACTGGCCCGCCTTCTGCGCCGCCCGGATGGCAGAACTGGGGATCACCGATCTTGTCCTTTACGGCGACACGAGGCCTGTCCATGCCGCCGCGGTAGAGGCGGCCAGGGCGCGCGGGATCACCGTCCATGTGTTCGAAGAGGGGTATCTCCGCCCCTACTGGGTGACCTATGAACGCGGTGGGGCCAACGGCCATTCGCGGCTGATGCAGCTGACCGTGCCCCAGATGCAAGAGGCGCTGGCGAAGGTCGACCTCGATCTGCCCGACACGCCCGCCACTTGGGGCGACATGCGCCAGCACATGTTCTGGGGCGCGATCTACCATGGCTGCGTGGCGCTCGGGGCGCAGAGCTACAGCCGTTTTCGGCCCCATCGGTCCCTGACCGTCGGTCAGGAATTCCTGTTGTATGTCAACCGCTTCCTCCGGATGCCCTTCCACCGACTAGAGCGCCGCCTTGCCACCCGACGCATCCGGCGCGGCGGGTTTCCCTATCACCTCGCCCTCCTGCAGCTGGAGCATGACGCAAGCTTTCGCGACCATTCCCCTTTCACCACGATGGCCGAGTTTCTGGCG
Organism: Rhodobacter sp.; assembly: GCA_031425795.1. Lineage (GTDB taxonomy): Bacteria > Pseudomonadota > Alphaproteobacteria > Rhodobacterales > Rhodobacteraceae > Tabrizicola. Next base: position 12,505 of record JANPJZ010000148.1, read on the forward strand.
CTGGTCACCGAAGCCTTCGCAAAGGGTGCAGCGCCACATCACCACCTCGTCTTCAAGGCCCACCCGCTGGAGGACGGCCGCACCCGACTCGCGCCCGAGATCCGGCGTCTGGCTAAGCTGCACGGGTTGACCGGGCGCGTGCACTTCGTGCGTGGCGGCAAGCTGGCGCAGCTTCTGAACGATGCCCGCTCGGCCGTGACGGTGAACTCCACCGCCGGGCAGCAGGCGCTCTGGCGTGGCGTGCCGCTGCGCAGCTTCGGCGACGCGGTCTATGCCAAACCCGAATTCGTCTCGGCCCAGCCGCTTCACGCCTTCTTCGCCGCCCCCGAACGCCCCGACACCCGCGCCTATCGCGACTACCGGCACTACCTGCTGGAGACGTCACAGGTCGTCGGCGGTTTTTACTCCGCACGCGGTCGGCGGGCCCTTCTGCGGCAGGTGGCTGACATGATGCTGGCGCCCGAGGACCCCTACCAGGCGCTTCAGTCGGGCAAATCGGCTCCACGGCAACAGTTGCGGCTGGTGCGTTGAAACCTGCAGAAGTGTGCTGGCCATTCTTGCGGGTTTTGGGTAGTTTTGCGCTGTAAAAGAATAAACTGGCAGGGGCAGTCCGTGCGTTTCACAGCCACAATGGTGACCAGGGCAGTGATGCTTTTGGCGACAGTGTCTCTCGTGGCCTCGTGCGGGCTGCCACGGTCGGGACCGACCAAGCGGGAACTGCTGTCAGGCTCGGTGGATGCGAAGGGCAATGCCTTCATCGTCACCGTCACGCCAGCGGTCACGCGGGCCACCTCGGTCCAGCCGACCTTCGGCTTCAGTTCGGCTTTCCAGGCTGCGGGACTCGTCGGCTCGGACACCCTGTCCTCGGGGGACCGTCTCAGCATCGTCGTGTTCGAAAACGTCCGCGATGACCCGCTTCTGGGCAACACCGGCCAGCGCATCACCCCCTTGACCGAGGTTCAGGTCGACGGTCAGGGCTTCATCTTCATCCCCTATGCCGGCCGGATTCGCGCCGCGGGCCAGACGCCCGAAGGGCTGCGCTCGGCCATCACCCGGTTGCTGGAAGACCAGACACCTGATCCGCAGGTCACCGTCTCGCGCGTGGCTGGGGATGGGTCTTCCGTCTCGATCGCCGGCCAGGCTGCTGCGCCGGGGATCTTCCCGATCGAGGCGCCCACCCGCACGCTGGCCGCCATGCTGGCAAGGGCCGGCGGGGTCTCGATCAGCCCCGATGTGGCAATCATCCGCGTGACGCGCGGCTCGCATACCGGGCGGGTCTGGTTGGCCGACCTTTACGAGAACCCCGCGCTCGACATCGCGCTGCGCCCCGGCGACCGCATCGTGGTCGAGGAAGACAGCCGCAGTTTCATCGCGCTTGGTGCGACCGGCGGCCAGAACCTCGTGCCCTTCGAGTCAGAGACGCTCTCGGCTCTTGAGGCAATCGCCACGGTCGGCGGGCTGTCAACCAACTCGGCCGATCCGACCGGCGTGTTCATCCTGCGCGACGAGAGCGAAGAGATTGCGAACGCCGTCCTTGGCCGCAGCGACCTCATCGGTGACCAGCGCATCGTCTATGTGCTGGACCTGACCGAACCGACCGGCCTGTTCGAGGCCCGCGATTTCCAGGTGCGCGACGGCGACACGCTTTATGTGACCGAGGCACCCTTCGTGCAGTGGCAAAAGACACTGGGCGCGATCACCGGCACGACAGGGGCCGCCGCGAACCTCGCCAATACCGCCAACGCAGGCAACTGACCGCGCCGTGACCGGCGCAGCGGAAGATGCGACGCTGCCGGGTGTGCCCCGGCGGCTGTGGCATCAGAACCTGTCGCTGCTCCGGGACCGCCGGCTGCACCGGATGCTGACCCTCGCCGGACATGAGCTGCACGCAGGCCTGCCGCGACCGGGTGACGGCGTGCTGGTCTGGGGCCGCAGCCCTACCGCCTGGCGGGGTGAGGCGGTCGCCCGCCGCTACAACGCCCCGCTGGTCCGGGTGGAGGACGCGTTTCTGCGCTCTCTCCATCTCGGCCGTGCCAGGGGCGAGGCACCGCTTGGCCTGCTGATCGACCCGCTTGGCGTGCATTTCGACAGCAGCACCCAATCGCGGATCGAAGCGATCCTGCAAACTACAGACTTGCACAATCCGAACCTTTTGGCCCGGGCAGAGCGGCTGATTGCCCGTATTCAGCATCTTGCCTTGTCAAAATACAATGATTTTGACCCAACCCTTCCTGCCCCCGATCCCGGCTTCATCCTTGTCGTCGACCAGACCTTTGGCGACGCCGCGATCCGGTATTCCGGCGCCTCGGCACAGACCTTCCGCCTCATGCTGCAAGCCGCGCAGCGCGATCACCCCGACAAGCGCATCGTCATCCGCGCCCACCCCGAAACCGCCGCCGGCCTGCGCCGCGGCCACTTCAGCCCCGCCGATGCCGGCGGCCGCGTAAGCCTGCTCACCGCCCCCGTCCTGCCCCAGCGCCTGCTTGCGGCCGCTGCAGTGGTCTACACTGTCTCGTCCCAACTCGGGTTCGAGGCTATCCTGCAAGGCCACCGCCCCCAGGTCTTCGGCCAGCCTTTCTATGCCGGCTGGGGCCTGTCTGACGACGCCCAGCCCATCCCCCGCCGCACCCGCCGCCTCTCCCCCGCCCAGCTTTTTGCTGGGGCCATGCTGCTGGCCCCCCTGTGGTATGACCCCTGCCGCGACCGGCTCTGCCCACTGGAAGCGGTGATCGACCAGCTTGAAGCCGAGGTTCGGGCCTTTCGCGAAGATCGTACCGGCCACATCGCCGCCGGGATGCGCCTGTGGAAACGCCCACGCCTCCAGGCCTTCTTCGGCAGCGAACGGCCCCTGCGCTTCCACGATGACCCCGCACGCGCTGACCGCGAGGCCACTGCCTCCGGCCGCAGCCTCCTGATCTGGGCGGGGAAAGAGCCGGACGGATTTACCCCCAAGGCCCCCTGCCTGCGGGTCGAGGACGGGTTTCTCCGCTCCCGCGGCCTCGGGGCCGAGCTGGTGCCCCCGCTCAGCCTCGTGACCGATGACCGGGGCATCTACTACGACCCCTCCCGCCCCTCTCGGCTTGATGCGCTGATCGCAGCCCCCCTGCCGCCGGATGGCGAGGCCCGGGCCAGGGCGCTGATCGCCCGGCTCTGCGCCGAAGGACTCACGAAGTACAACCCTGCCAGCAGCCCGCTGCCCCCCCTGCCCCAAGGCCACCGCATCCTGATCCCCGGCCAGGTCGAGGATGACGCCTCGATCCGCAAGGGCGCGGGCGCGGTCCGGACGAACCTCGCCCTTCTGCAAGCCACGCGGCAAGCGAACCCCGACGCCATCCTGATCTACAAGCCGCACCCCGACGTGGTTGCGGGCCTCCGCCCCGGTGCCATCGACAGCAGCCTTGCCGATCTGACGCTGCCGGACGCCGACCCCGCCGCCCTCCTTGCCGAAGTGCAGGAGGTCTGGACCATGACCTCGCTTCTGGGGTTCGAGGCGCTGATCCGGGGAAAGGCGGTCACCTGCCTCGGCGCGCCGCTCTACGCCGGCTGGGGCCTCACGCAGGACCTGGGCCCCATGCCCGCCTGGCGCGGCACGGCGGACCTCGCGCAACTCGTCCACGCCGCCCTCATCGCCTATCCGCGCTACTGGGACCCGGTCAGCCGCCGCCCTTGCCCGCCCGAGGTGGCGCTGGACCGCCTTGCCAGCGGCCAGGTCCCGCATCCCGGTGCCGCCAATCGACTTCTCTCAAAGCTGCAGGGCCGATTCGCCAGCCTGGCCCACCTCTGGCGTTAACGCGCCAGCCGCCAGAACCGCCACATCAGGCTGGCCGAGGCGCAGACCAGCCCAACCACCAGCCCAAGCCACAGGCCCACCCCGCCATAGCCCATCGGAAAGGCCAGCACATAGCTGCAGGGAATGCCGATCAGCCAGTAGCTGATCGTGGCCAGCACCATCGGCACCTTGGTGTCCTGCACCCCCCGCAAAAGGCCCAGCGCCATCACCTGCAGCCCGTCGGCCAGCTGGAACAGAGCAGCCAGCACCAGAAGCACCGCGCCATAGGCGACGATGCCGGCGCTTTCGGGTTTGTCCATGTCCAGAAACAGCGAGACGATCGCCTCAGGCGCCGACAGGAAGACTGCGATCGACACCACCGCCACCCCAAGCGAAATCGCGACCGCAACCTTGGCCGCCTGCCGCAGCGCCTGCCGCTCGCCCCGCCCGTCAAAGCGCGCGACGCGGATCGTGGCGGCGCTCGACAGGCCCACATGCAGCATGAAGGACAGCGCCGCCACTTCCAGCGCGATGCCGTGGGCCGCAAGCTCGACCGTCCCGATCCAGCCCATCATCAGCGCCGAGGCATGGAACAGCCCGCCCTCCGCCAGCCCGGTCAACCCGATCGGCACACCCAGCCGCCAGACCTGCCGCATCGCCTGCCAGTCCGGCCGCCAGAAGCGCTGGAAAAGGTGGAACCGGCGAAGGCTCGGCAGCCACATCGCGTACAGCGTCAGCACCAGCAACGACATCACCTGCGTCGCGATGGTGGCAATGGCCGCGCCTTGGGTGCCAAGCTCGGGAAAGCCCCAGTTGCCGAAGATCAGCGCATGGTTGACGGCGATGTTCAGCCCCACGGCAAGCAGCGTCACCCACAGCACCACCTGCGTCCGGCCCAGCGCCGAGAGATAGCTTTGCAGCACCGTCACCATCAGCGCGGGCACCATCCCGCAGCCGACCAACCGCAGGTAATCGCGCGCCAGCGCCGCCACGTCGGGGTTCTGCCCCAGCGCAAGCAGGATCGGCTCCGCCCACCAGAAGATCGGGAAGACGACCACCCCGAACCCGATGGACAGCCAAAGCCCCATCCGGGTGTCGCGCCGGACCTGCGTCTCGTCGCCCCGGCCCAGGGCCGCGGCCACCATCGGCAGCACGGCCTTGGCAAAGCCCGAGCCAAGGACATAGACGATGAAGAAGGACGAGGCGCCAAGCACGACCGCCGCCAGGGGCACGACCCCGTACCAGCCGATCATCACTACGTCGGTCACATGCAGCGCCATCTGCGCCAGCGATGACCCGGCAAGGGGAAGGCCCAGCGCAAGGGTTTCCCTCGCGTGGGTGGCGATCGGCATGGCTTGTGTCATGATGCACGCTTACGCGGCCCGGCGTGGCTTCACAAGATACCGATCCCGCTGCGTTGCGGCGTCAGAGCGCCCCGGCCAGAAGCCCGAGCGCTGCGATGGCGATGACACCGCCGACCGTCAGTTCCACCACCGGCAAGGCCCGGGCGACGTGACCACCGCCCAGACTTCCAAACGCCCCCTCGCGCGCCCAGACCGCCAGTCCGGCCACCACGACGGTGACCAAGGCAGTGCCAAGGCCCATGACGAAGGCCCCCGCGATGCCGGCCGCCGCAATCCCCAGCTGCCAGGTCAGGATCAGCACGAAAAGCGCGCCCGTGCAGGGCCGAAGCGCGATGCCGGCCACCAGAACGGCCGCATCGCGCCAGCCGGTCAGACGGCTCACCTCGTCCAGCGTCGGGCCATGCGCATGGCCGCAGCCCGGCCCGTGGAGGTGATCATCCTGCGAATGCCCATGGTCAGGCCCGTGGTCAGGCCCGTGGTCAGGCCCGTGCCCGTGGTCATGTCGCCGCGTGGGAACCGCCAGCACGGCCTGCGCCCGCAGGCCCCGCAGGCCGCGCCAGACCAGCCAGAGGCCAAGGCCTGCGATCATCGCATGGCTGGCAGGCGTCAGCCAGCGCTCGGCCGTCCCTTCCACCGCAAGTCGGGACAGGCCAAGCACCGCAACCGCCGCATAGACCAGCGCCACGGCGACCGCCGCCTGCGCAAGGCTTGCCACCAGCGCAAGGCCGGCAAGCGGGGCCATCGCCACCCGCCGCGCCACCCCGTAGCCGCCGATGATCAGCTTGCCATGCCCCGGTCCCGCCGCATGCAGGACGCCGTAGCCAAAGCACAGCGCCCAGAATGCCACGAGCGCCCCAGTCTCGCCGCCCCGCAGCGCGCGGATCGCACCGGCCAGCCGCTCCTGGGCAAGCCGTTGAAGATCCTGCAGGCGTCCGGCCATGCCCTCCAGCCCGCCGGTCAGCCACAGCACGGTGATGACAGCCACCAGCCCCAGCCCGATCAGTCCTGCGGTGCGGCGCATGTGATGCGGACCTCCTCGGCGTAGTGCTGCCCGATCGCGGGGAAGCTCAGTTCGAGGTCAACATCCGGAGTATACTCGGCCAGCGCCGCCTTCATTGCCTCATCCGCCGCATCCAGATCGGGCACGAAGGTCTGCGCAGCGCAGCCCGACCCTCCGGTCAGCACCGTGTCATGGGGGATCGCATAGGACGTGTAATACCCGGGGTCATAGATCTGCACCACCAGCGGTGCCTCGCCCAACGGCACTGGCGCGCTGAACTGGCGCAGGTGGGTCGAGGTGATGCGCGTCCCGTCATAGCTGGCCGTCCAGTCCGAAGGCCCCGACAGCTCCAGCGGCGCCTCGTTGACCAGGGCATAGGTGTCCCCTTCGAACCCCGGAATCCACTTCATGTCGAAGCCGGAAAGGCTCGCCTCCTCCTCGGGCGTCAGCTTGCCGTCCCAGTCGGGGTCCAGCCCCATGTCACCGACGATGTAGAGGGAATAGAGGTCATCATAGGTCCAGGTGATTCGCAGCCCCGTGGCGGCGTTCCCGGCGTCGATGATCACTTCGACCTTCGCATCAATGAAGACATGCGGGTGTGCCAGGGCTGGCCCCGCCGCAAGAATTCCGATGATTGCGCCAAGACCCCGCATGCGACCACAGTAAGGGCCAGGGTCGGTCGCGCCAAGGCTCTGCGGCCGTCAACTACGCTTCTTGCCCTTCACTTTTGCGCAAATATCCCCGCCGGAGGCAAACGCGAGCCGTCCTCTGCGCCCTTCGCGCAGGGGAGGGCGAGACAGGAAGTCTTCGCGCGGCACGCGCTCCTTTTGGAAGACCGCGTCTACCCGCGCTGCATCGCCGGATGGGTCGCCGCGTCATAGATGTCGGGCACCGCCCCCAGCACCTGCGCCGCCCGGCCGACGATCAGCGGATCCGGCATCCCGATCACCTCGGCATCCTTGTTGGGATAGTCCAGCGTGCTCAGGAAATGCCTCATGCAGTTCAACCGCGCCCGCCGCTTGTCGTTCGACTTCACGATGACCCAGGGCGCGTCGGCGGTGTCGGTGTAGAAGAACATCGCCTCCTTCGCTTCGGTGTAGTCGTCCCACTTGTCGAGGCTTGCCTTGTCGATGGGCGACAGCTTCCACATCTTCAAAGGGTCGGTTTCCCGCGCCAGGAACCGGGCGCGCTGCTCCTCGCGGGTGACACTGAACCAGTATTTGTGCAGCCGGATGCCGGACCGGACCAGCATCCGCTCCAGTTCCGGCGCCTGGCGCATGAACTCGAGGTATTCCATGGGAGTGCAGAAGCCCATCACCCGTTCCACACCCGCGCGGTTGTACCAGCTGCGGTCGTAGAACACCATTTCCCCTGCCGTCGGCAGATGCGCGATATAGCGCTGGAAGAACCACTGGCCCTTTTCCACGTCCGAGGGTTTGGTCAGCGCGCAGACCCGGGCATAGCGCGGATTCAGATGCTCCATGAACCGCTTGATGGTGCCGCCCTTGCCGGCTGCGTCGCGGCCTTCCATCAGGATCACGAACTTCTGCCCGGTCTCCTGCGCCCAGATCTGCACCTTCAGAAGCTCGGCCTGCAGCCGGGCCTTCTCGGCCTCGTAGGACGCGCGTCCGATGAGGCGGGCGTAGGGGTAGCGCCCCGACTCGAAGGCCTGGCGCAAGGGTGCCGCGCCAACGGCCGGAAAACTGCGCGGTCCCGCCCCTTCAGACATCGGCGTCTCTGGGATGGGCGTTTCTGTCACGGACTTTTCTGGGGGTGCCGCTGCGGCAAGGATGTCTCTTCCGGTGTCTTCCATTGTCGCCTCCGTGACTGCATCAGCGTCATTTGAGCACGAAAACGCCCGCTGCGCCTTGATTCGGGTCAAATCAGCCAGATGAAACGGGGCAGCAGGGGTCCAGACCCTGCCGCCCCGACGTTGAACTAGGCGTGCCGTTGAAAATAGGTGACCGCAAATGCGCCGCGATGCAGGAAGGCTAGCAATCCCGTCGCCCCCGCACATACCCCATCTGCGGTAGGGTCCCCGGTTCCTTGGCGCATCGGGCAGACACTCCGCCCCCTGAACACTTCACCGCCTCTCAGCCGCATCCGCCCTTGCCACCATCTGCTCCACCTCGTCCAGCACCTGCGGCCATTCGGTCATGAACAGGAGCTGCCCCGTCCCCGGCAGGAATCGCACCCCGAGATGCGGGTACTCGGCGGCCAGCTCGCGGATTGTCGCTGCCGGGGACTGCGGGTCCTGGTCGCCCTGCAGCAGCACCACCGGCACCTGCACCGCCCGCACCACCGCCGACCAGTCCTTTTCCGACCCGATGCATTCCGCCGTGAAGGCCGCATGGGCCGACCATGTCTTCGTCAGACAGACGTCCGAGCCCTCCAGCATCGCCGCCTTCACCTCGGGGCGCGAGAAGGCCTCCATATCCGCCGCACTGCCGCCGTTGACCTGGCGAAAGAACGCCTCCTTGCCCAGCCGACGCGCCAGACTGAACCCGGCCTGCACCAGAAAGGGCAGCACTTTCGGCGCATAGCGGGCGTTGGCCAGGATGAAGCGCTGCCACTTGTCCATCCGCTCGTATTGCGAGGGGGTGCGGATCGGCAACTGGCAGGCCGCCCCCACGATCCCCCGCACAAGGTCCGGCCGCTGGTTCGCCAGGTTCATCGCAAAGCGCAGGTCCGCGCCCAGCGGGATCGCCGCCGCACGCTTCACGCCCAGATGGTCCAGCACCGCCGCGTAATCCCGCGTTATACCGGCAAGGTGATCCAAGCCCTTGGCCAGGGGCTCCGTCCGGCCATAGCCCGCCCGCACCGGCACGATGACCCGCAGCCCCCGCGTCAGCGCCGCCCGCTCGGCCTTGACAGGCCAGCGGACCAGCCCGAAGTCGAGGTGCATGTACAAGACCGGCGCCCCCCTGGGGTCGCCGAACTCGATCCAGGTCAGCAACCGCCCGTCCGACCCCCGCAACTCGCGCCACGGCCGCGGCTCCAGCGCCCCGCGCAGGGGCCGTCCCGCCACCCCGCCCAAGGGCACCAGCGCCACATCGATCAGCCCCAGCACCACCCGCACCAGCTCTGCCTGGCTGTGCGTCTCGCTCTTGGCAAGGACCGACCGCACCTGCGTCCGCACCGTCTCCAGCGACCGGCCCCGCGCCTCGGCAATGTCGCGCAAGGGCAGGCCCAGGGTCACGCCCCGCACGATCTCCACTTCCGCTGCGGTCAGCCCGAAGGCCTCCTGCACCGTGGCCGCAAACCCTTCGGGCCACACGAGTTCCGTCGACACCACCAATGCAAGGGGCCGCCCCGCACCGCCCTCGACCGGCGACACCCGCAGGATCACCGGACTGCCCGTCACGACAGACCGGATGCGCAGCGTCGCCACCTTCTCGGCCTTGCGCGCGGCCACTTTGCGGATCACGCCCGACAGCAGCTCCCGGTCCTCCTCGTCGAAGGGCAGCTTGGCAAAGGCTTCACCCTCCGTGATCCCGAAAGCCACCCCGGCCGCCCGGTTGCACCCCGCAATCGTGCTGCCCCCATCCGACAGGAACGCCGCCGAGCGGGGGATGTCCTCCAGCACCGACCGCGGCTCGGGCACCGCGCCTGCCGCCTCGTAGCGGTCAAGGAACACCGTCGCCCGCGCCATATGCGCCTCGATCTCCGGATCCTCGAGCGGAATGGCACTGTCACGCAGCGGCGCGGCCCGCCCCTCCCAGACCTCCAGCAATTCCTCAAGCCGGATCGGATCGACCGCAACGTCGTAAAGGCGCTCGACGATCTCGGCCCGGTGGTCACGATCGGCAAGCGATGCGGTCGTTGTGTTTGGACGGGACTCGGTCATGGCCGAAGCTCACCCTGTCAGGGCCAGACATTCAAGTTAATACATTGTTACAGGCCCTTTTTCTTGCGCGCCAGAGCCCTTACGCTACCTCTGACAGCAACAGGAGCTTGCGATGATCACCCTCTACGGCGTCTTCCGGTCCCGCGCCTCGCGCCCGATCTGGCTGCTTTATGAACTGGACCTGCCCTTCACCCATATCCCGGTGATCCAGGCCTACCGGCTGCCCCAGGCCAGTGCGGCGGATGCGCCGCTGAACACCACCTCCGCATCCTTTCTCGCCGTTAACCCGCAAGGCCAGATCCCGGCCTATGTGGAAGGCGACCTCGTGCTTACCGAGTCGCTCTCGATCACCAACCACATTGCCCGCACCCGGGGCGGCGCGCTTGGCCCGCAAAGCCCCGCTGAAGCTGCGCTGATCGACCAGTGGACGCTGCTGGCAGTGACGGCGGTCGAAAACCCGGGGCTGGAGATCATGATGATCACCAATGCCGGAGGTGACAAGACGCCGGAAGGGCAGGCTGCCATCGCGATCTGCGCGGAAAAACTCCGCCGGACCCTGAAACGTCTGGAGGCGCACCTGGGCACCCACAGCCATCTTGTTGCGAACCGCTTCACGGTGGCGGACATAAATCTGGCCGAATGCCTGCGCTACGCCCAGTCACATCCCACGCTGATCGCTGAATTTCCCGCCGTGAAAGCCTGGCTGGAAGGCTGCCAGGCCCGCCCTGCCTTCAAGCGGATGTGGGAGGCAAGGCTGGCCGAGCCCGCCTGACTTCACTCAACCCGGTGTTCGACGTTGATCGTGCGCAGGTAGTCCGAAAGCTTGGTCCACCGGCTGCCATACTTCTGAGTTGCGGCGGCGTCGGTCATGTCGAAGGGCAGAAGGCAGCTGTTGCCGGGGTTCCAGTCCGCTGGTGTTCCCACGGTATGGGCGTCCTGGACCTGCAGCGCATCGATTACGCGCAACGTCTCTTCGGTGCTGCGTCCGATGTAGACCGGATATTCGAAGATCATCCGCACCTTCAGCGACGGATCGATGATGAAGGTCTTGCGGATCGTCCAGTCGGCCCCCTCCTTCGGGTGGATCATGCCGAAAGTCGCCGCAAGCGCGCCCAAGGAATCATCTATCACCGGGAACCGGACCTTCACGTCGAACATCTGCTCGATATCTGAGGCCCAGCGCAGCTGATCGTCGGCCGTGCTGCGCGACAGGCCCAGAAGGCGGACCCCCCGGTCGGTGAACTCCTGCTGTGCCTGCGCAAGGCTTGCCAGTTCGGTGGTGCAGATCGGCGTGAAGGCTCCGGGATGGCTGAAAAGCGTGACCCATTGACCCTCGGCCCAGTCATGGAAACTGATCCTGCCCTGCGTTGTCTCAGCCGTGAAATTGGGAAAGATGTCGCCGATCCGGGGAAGCCACCGGACCGAGGCGTTGTAGCCCCGGGGCACTTCAACGACGGACGCGTCAGCCTTGTTGCGGCGCATGAACACGGGTTTCAATCCTGAGTGACTGGAATTGGACTGCTCAGGCCTGACCTGCGGCAATGTTCATTCCGGGATCTGGGGAAAAGGGGCGGACAACTAGCAATCAACCACGTTGATCAACAAGGCCTAGCGCTTAAGTTGTGGAATAGTCAACCGACAGTTGCGCTTCCCCTTGTAAACAAATGAGTTTTTATCGGCCGCCGTTCGATGCTTCTCGCATCCAATCACCCGGTTCGCGGTGCATTGTCCCGAATTTCCCCTCCGCAGATTGGCCGAGCCCGCCCGGCAGCCGGATACCGCCCGTCAAAGCGCACGGGCCGCTTTGCCACTTGCCCCGGAACGCCACGGGGATTCGCCCCCGCTGCACTGCCCTCCTTACGGCACCAGTCCTCCGCAAACAGCGCCAGCGCCACCCATCCACCCCCCACATCTTGCGCCTCACCCCCCTTGAATGATCTAATGCCAGCACTTCCCCAAAGGTGAGCCCCCCATGACCGACCTCCTCTCCGGCGCGCAGACCTACGACGCCTCCTCGATCGAGGTGCTGGAGCCGCTGGAGGCCGTCCGCCTCCGCCCCGGCATGTATATCGGCGGCATCGACGAACGCGCGCTCCACCACCTCGTCGCCGAAATCCTCGACAACGCGATGGACGAGGCAGTCGCCGGCCACGCCACCCGGATCGAGGTGGAACTGCACGAAGGCAACACCGTCACCATCCGCGACAACGGCCGCGGCATCCCCGTGGACCCGCACCCCAAATTTCCCGGCAAATCCGCGCTGGAGGTGATCCTCACCACCCTCCACTCCGGCGGCAAGTTCGGCGGCGACGCCTACTCCACCTCCGGCGGCCTCCATGGCGTCGGCTCCTCGGTCGTCAACGCGCTCTCCGACCTCCTCCGCGTCGAGGTCGCCCGCAACAAGGAGCTTTACGTCCAGTCCTTCTCGCGCGGTGTCCCCGACGGCCCGATCCGCATGGTCGGCCCCGCCCCTAACCGCCGCGGCACCTCCGTCACCTTCCGGCCTGACCCGCAGATCTTCGGCTCCCAGACCCTCAAACCCGCCCGCCTCCTCAAGATGGCCCGCTCCAAGGCCTATCTCTTCTCTGGCGTCGAGATCCGCTGGAAGACCGCCCTCACCGACGGCGAGACGCCACAAGAGGCCACCTTCCGCTTCCCCGGCGGTCTCGCCGACTACCTCTCCGACACGCTGCTGAAGACCACCACCTACGCCGACCGCCCCTTCGCCGGCAAAGTCGGCTTCCCCGAGAAATACAACGTCCCCGGCTCCGTCGAATGGGCGATCAACTGGACACCCGCCCGCGACGGCTTCATCCACTCCTACTGCAACACCGTCCCCACGCCGGAGGGCGGAACGCACGAGACCGGCTTCTGGGCCGCCATCCTCAAGGGCATCCGCGCCTACGGCGAGCGCGTCAAGAACCGCAAGGCAGAGCTCATCACCCGCGACGACATGCTCACCGGCGGCTGCGCCCTGATCTCCGTCTTCATCCGCGAGCCGCAGTTCGTCGGCCAGACCAAGGACCGCCTCGCCACCGAAGAGGCCGCCAGATACGTCGAAAATGCCGTCCGCGACCATTTCGACACCTGGCTTGCCGCCGACACCAAATCCGCTGGTGCGATCCTCGATTTCCTCGTCCTCCGCGCCGAGGAACGCCTGAAACGGCGCGAGGAAAAGGAGACCCAGCGCAAGACCGCCACCAAGAAGCTCCGCCTGCCCGGCAAGCTCACCGACTGCTCCTCCAAGACCCGCGAGGGCACCGAGCTCTTCATCGTCGAAGGCGACTCTGCCGGCGGCTCCGCCAAGGGCGCCCGCAGCCGCGAGACGCAGGCCCTCCTCCCCCTCAAGGGCAAGATCCTGAACGTCCTCGGCGCCGCCTCCGCCAAGCTGAACGACAACTCCGAGATCCGCGACATCTGCGAGGCGCTTGGCACCGGCATGGGCACCCGCTTCAAGCTCGACGATCTGCGCTATGAAAAGATCATCATCATGACCGACGCCGACGTCGACGG
>JANPJZ010000149.1:0-28728 GCA_031425795.1 Rhodobacter sp.
GACGTCACGGCAGCCGACGGCAGCATGCTTCCCACCGGTGTTCAGATCGGTCTTGGCGTGCGGCCGGCCAGCGTCTCCGTCGTCCTTGGTCAAGGATCGCTCGATGCAACGGGAGCCGATCTGGACGTAGCGATTGAAGGCAACGGCTACATTGAAGTCACGATGCCTTCGGGCGTCACTGCCTACACGCGCGATGGCGCACTGAAACGCTCGGCCGAAGGGCTGATCGTCACTTCGGACGGCTATCCCGTCGTGCCCGGCATCACGATCCCATCCGATGCGCGGGGCCTTACGATCAGTGGCTCGGGCGAGGTCTGGGCCGATTTCGCGGACCGGGTCGACCCCGAGCTGCTCGGCCAGCTGACCCTGTCCAGTTTCTCCAACGAAAAAGGGCTGGAGGCCATCGGCTCCAATCTGTTTCTGGAAAGCCCGGCTTCGGGGGCCCCGTTCTCGGGCGCTCCGGGTGAGGACGGGCTTGGCACGCTGCGTCAGGGATACCTGGAAAGTAGCTCGGTCGACGCGGTGCGCGAGGTGACCGAGCTTATCAAGGCCCAGCGCGGCTATGAGCTGAACGCCAAGGTCATCACCGCAGCAGACCAAATGCTTGCCGCCACAACGCAGGTACGATGATGTGGCGTCTCATCCTCCTTTTGCTTGCCGGCCCGGTCGCGGCCGAAAGTGTTGTCGCTACACGGACGCTGCGGCCGAATACCGTCATCGGCGCCGACGACCTGACGGTTGTGGACGCTGCCCTTCCGGGCGCGATCCGTGATCCCGTCCTTGCCTTGGGGCTAGAAACGCGGGTCGCCATTTATGCCGGCAGGCCAGTAATGCCGGGCGACCTCGGCGCTCCAACCCTGGTGCAGCGCAATCAGGTGGTGACGCTGATCTTTCTGTCAGGCGGCCTTGCAATATCGACCGAGGGCCGAGCGCTTGCCCGTGGGTCGAAAGGCGAGACTGTCCGGGTGATCAACCTTGGTTCCCGCACAACCATCAGCGGCCGGGTCGGCCCGGATGGTGCGGTCTATGTCGGATGGGATGGATGACATGATGATGCGACAGGCTCTGCTTCTGACACTGGTGGTTTCCGGCTGCGGCAAACTTGGCCAGGTTGGCCGGGCGCCGGAGTTTTCCGCGTTGGAGGGCGGGGCGCAGCACTATGCGATGTATTCGGCGGAGCTGCCCGAGGATCAGGCGGCAGCTGCGCCCTCCGACGACTCTTCGCTCTGGACCGCGGGAACAGAATCGCTGTTTGGCGATCGCCGCGCAGCCCAGCGGGGCGACATCCTGACTGTCGTGATCGAAATCGACGACAGCGCCGCAATCTCGAATTCCACCGGACGCAGCCGGAATGGACAGCAAAGCTCGGGCCTTCCGGAATTCCTCGGAATTCCTCAGCGGATCGACGAACAACTGCCCGGTGGCGCCACTTTGGGCAACGCTTTTGAGACCGAGTCCTCTTCGACCTTCCGGGGGTCAGGCAATGTGGCCCGGAGCGAAGAACTGACCCTGCGCGTCGCCGCGACGGTGGTCGAAGAACTGCCCAATGGCGTCCTGCGGATCGAGGGACAGCAGGAAGTCCGGGTCAACTTCGAGCTGCGCGAGCTGATCGTGACCGGCTTCGTGCGCCCCATCGACATCTCGCGCGACAACGAGATTACCTACGACAAGATCGCCGGGGCGCGCATTGCTTATGGCGGCAGGGGCCAGATCACCGAGATGCAGCAGCCCACCTACGGCCAGCAGGCCGCAGACATCCTGCTTCCGTTCTGACCATGATGCGCAAGATCCTTCCCGCACTCCTTGCGCTGGCCGGCCTTGGCGGCGGCATCGGCGCCGGACTTATGCTGCGGCCCCCTGCCGAAGAGACCCAGGCCGTCGCCGGGGGTGAGGAGCTCCCGGCAGAGGATCACACCGCTGCCGAAGACGGGCATGAGGCCGTGCTGGACGAAAATGCACCGGATTATGTCAAGCTGAACAATCAGTTCGTAGTGCCGGTCGTGGAGAAAGGTCGCGTGGCGGCCATGGTGGTGCTCTCGCTGACCCTGGAAGTGACGGGCGGCAACACCGAGGCGGTCTACGCCCGCGAACCGAAGCTGCGTGATGTCTTCCTGCAGGTCTTGTTCGACCATGCCAATGTCGGCGGTTTCGCCGGCTCGTTCACTGACGGGGCCAATCTGGTCGTGCTGCGCAACAGCCTCAAGGAAGCGGCCGCCCTCGTTCTTGGAACCGTCGTGCATGACGTGCTGATCACCGACATCGCCCGGCAAGACAGCTAGGCCTGACGCCTGCTGGCCATTTTCGCAACCGTGCCGCGGAGGGCCTGCAGGCGGCCAAAGGCAAGTTCAGCTTCGGCGCGAGCAGCTAGCACATCGACGGTTTGCCGGGCAAGCACAGCGTTAAGCTCGGCCCGCCGCGCATCGGCCCAGCGCTGGTATTCACATGCCACCAGCCCCGCTGTGACAGCGGGAAGGTCGGCGGGAGAGGCCTCCCGGTCGATTGCGGCAAGCTGCGCCCGGCTGCGATCCAGTCGCTGCGCCGCCGCGCGCATCTGGCCCAGGCGGTGCTCCAGCATGAGCTCTGCCAGCCCGCTGACCTTTCGAATGTCCTCGCGCCGGGTCACCGTTTCGCCGCCCGCTTGCGCATCGTGTCTGCAAAACGGATCGCTGCAGCAACGGCCCGATATTGTTCGGCACGGATTTCCTGGCCAAGCTCGACCGTGGCATAGATCGCCCGGGCGGTCGGCGGGTCACTGTGCAGCGGTATTCCATGTTTGGCGGCACGCGCTCGGATCACGGCGGCGATGTCGTCCATCCCTTTTGCCACGCAGACCGGCGCGCCACCCTTGGCCCGGTCCCACCGCAAGGCGACCGCATAATGCGTCGGGTTGACCACCACCACATCAGCTGTGGCCACGTCGGACAGCATGCGGTTGGTCGCAATCTCCTGTGCGCGCTGGCGGCGGGTAGCCTTGAAGTGCGGGTCGCCGTCGCTTTCCTTGTACTCGTCCATCATCTCCTTCCGCGACATGCGGTTCCGGTTCTGATGCAAGCGGATCTGCCAGAGATAATCGAGCCCGCCCAGAACGACCGCCACCAAGAGCAGGATGGACAGAAACTCGACCGTCAGTCGGGCAAGCACGACTGAAGACATCGCTGGGGACAGGTAGACTGTCGCTAGAATATCCTCCAGCCGGTTCGTCACGAAGATGTAAAGGATCACCGCGACGATGCAGAGCTTGGTCGAGCTCTTGGCAAACTCCATCAATCCTTCGGCGCCGAACTTGTGCTTCGCCGTCGCAATCGGCGAGATCCGGGACAGTTTTGGTGCAAGGTGCTCCAAAGTGACCGTGAAGCTGCGGGTTGCAATCGCCAGTGCAAGGACGGCAATCGGCGGAATGGCAAGAAGGGCCAGCGGCGGTCCGGCAAAGGCAAGAAGCATCCCGCCAAGCGGAGCGCTGGCCCCGGTCGACATCAGCCGTGACAGCCGGTCCGCCTGATCAAGCAGCACCATGCCCGCCGTTCCCGCCTCCCGAACGGCCCAACCGCCAATCGCCACCAGTGCCAGCAGAAACCCTGCAATCCCGGCGGCCATCAGAAGGTCGTTCGGGCGGGGGATATCGCCTTTCTTGCGCGCTTCGGCCAGTTTCTGCGGCGACGCGTCGTGTTCCTTGTCGGTGCTTTCGTCGTCCTCTCCGCTCATGGACCACCCGCGAAGGGATCAATCAGAAAGTCGCCGAAGGCTTGTAACCAGACCGCAAGCAGGATGGGCGTGGCAATGGCAAGCAAAGCAAGCCCGCCCAGTGTCAGCGCGGGTGCTCCGATCATCGAGACCATCAGCTGGGGCATCGCCCGGTTGATCGCGCCAAGCGCCAGATTGTAGATCATCGAGGCGATGACGAAGGGGGCGGCCAAGGCAAATGCAAGGCCGAAGGTCTGTGAGACCAGGCCGAGCCCCCAGTCGGCAACCACGGCCGCATCCGGATAGCCCCCAGCCGGCAGGATGCGGTATGACAGGATCAAGAGCTCTGCCGCCTTGACATGCAAGCCAGCCCCAAGCGCCAGAGCGACCCCGGCGATCAGGAAGAGGTTGCCGATTGCGGGCTGCGGCTCCGGTGCAGCCCCGGCAAAAAGCTGTGACAGGGTCGTCGCCTGGGCAATGATCGCCGCTGCCGTCTGCAAGGTCAGGAGGAAAAGCCGCATCCCGACTCCCAGGATCAGGCCGGCAACAGCCTCGCCGCCAAGAGATGCAAGGCCGGGTGCGGGGCCGCTTGCCTCCATCTCCGGCGCAAGGACGGGGGTGACGACTAGCGTGAAGCAGATCACAAGTGCAAGCTTCACACGCTGGGGCACGGCCATCTCCCCCAGACCGGGCATCAACGCGACGACGGCACCAGCGCGGACGAAGACGAGAGCGGCGACCCACATGACCCCTTCAGCCAGATCCAGAAGGGCGGCAAGGTCGGCCACGATCGCGTTCATGCCGGAACCTGCCCAAGCAGCGCCGGGCGTGCGTCGGTGCCGATCTCCTCGTACGACAAGACCGGCATCTGCAGCCCCTTGGCCTGGACGACCGTGCGCAGGAAGCGCCGCCGGGCCACCGAGGTGACCAGCGCGGGATAGACCCCTGTCTCGGCGGCACGGTTGACGCGCTCGGTCAAGCCATTGGCAAGGCGTGCAAAAAGCTCCGGGGGCAGCGCAATGTCGCGCAAGCCACGGTCGCCGTCGATCTGATAGGTGTTGAAGGCCTTCTCCCAATCCGGCGCCAGCTGGATCAATGGCACCGACCCGTCCGGCCGCTTCAACTCGGCCACGATCTGGAATCCAAGCCGCTGGCGCACATGCTCGCAAATCGCCTCTGGCGTGCCAAGCGACCGGCTTTCGGCCACGGCTTCAAGGATCAGCGGCAGATTGCGGATCGAGACCCGTTCGTCCAACAATAGCCGCAGGACCGCATGGAGGAGGTCAAGCGGAACCTTGTCGGGCAAAAGCTCATCGAGTAGGCGTCGGTTGGCTTCCGCGCGGGCCGGGTCGGACAGCCTTACGAACTCGTCCAGCAAGCGGCGAAGGCCGCGCAAGGTCAGCAGCCGCGAGAGGTTGGTCTTCAGCACTTCCAGCAGATGGGTCGCAAGAACCTCGGTCGGCGAGACGACGGTGAGGCCGGCCAACGCGGCGTCCTCCTGCTGGTCAGGGCGGATCCAGCGCGCCGGCGCACCATAGACCGGCTCCTTGATGTCCAACCCGTCAGGGGCAGGCACGCTCTCGGCGAGAAGCACCAGAACGCGGTCTGGGATCAGACGGTCCGAGACGCGCTCCACCCCCTGCAGGCGGATACGGTATCGGCCAGCGGACAAGCCAGCTTCGTCGGTCAGCCGGATCTCGGGCAGGATGAACCCGAAGGCTGTGGCCACATGGTTGCGCATGTTCGCAATCCGGCCATCAAGACCGGTGACCGGGTCAAGGACCATTGCGACGAGATTGGGGGCAAACTCGATGTGAATGTCATCGAAATCAAGGACATCACCGATCGACTTCGGTCGCACTGGTTCAAGCGCCGGGGCGGCGGCTTCGGGCTGTGGCGCACCCTTGCGGGCTTGCAGGAAAGCCACTGCCCCCAGACCGACGGCGGATAGCATGAAGGGGACAAAGGGCATCCCCGGTACGATCGCAAAAAGCGCCATCAGGGCGGCCACGGTTCCCAAGGCAGCCGGATAGCGCCCTAGCTGCGCGAAAAACGACACATCTGCAGCCCCTTTCTGGCTGCCTTTTGCCAGCAGCAGCGCCGCTGCGACCGAAATGATGACTGCCGGGATCTGGCTGACCAGGCCATCGCCCACCGTAAGGATCGTGTAGGTGCGGAAGGCCGTTCCGGTGTCCAGATCATGGACGAAGATGCCGACAATGAGGCCGACCACAATGTTCAGCAGGGTTATCAGCAGCCCGGCAATGGCATCGCCCTTGACGAACTTCGACACACCGTCCAGCGCGCCGAAAAAGTTGGTTTCGGCCAGTTCCTGTTCACGCCGGCGCTTGGCTTCGGCATGGTCGATCGCTCCCGCCGACAGGTCGGCGTCGATCGCCATCTGGCGTCCTGGCATCCCGTCCAGCGCGAAGCGCGCGCCGACTTCTGCCATCCGCCCGGCACCCTTGGTGATGACAATGAAGTTGACGATCAGGAGGACAATAAAGATCACCAATCCAAGGATGACATTCCCGCCCATGATGAATTCGGCAAAGCCTTCAATCACATGGCCTGCAGCGTCGGTTCCGGTATGCCCCTCACCGATGATCAGCTTCGTCGACGAGACGTTCAGCGCAAGCCTCAGGAGCAGCGAAGCGAGCAGGATTGTCGGAAAGGCAGAAAAGTCGAGCGGCCGGTCGATGAACAGCGTCACCATGAGCATGAGGATCGCCAGCGCAAAGGACAGCGCAAGTCCGATGTCCAGCATCCAGCTTGGCACCGGAAGGATCATCATCACGATGACTGCCATCAAACCCAGTGCAAGCAGGATCGTCGGCCGGAAGATGTGCGACAGGCTCAAGCCGAGCACTTACGGCCCCCCGATCAGGGGCTGACCACCAGGCATCGTCGGGACCAGCGACCCTCGCATACCGGATTGCCCGGCGGTCAGCAGGGGAAACCCGTTCAACCGCGCCGATGCGGTGACCAGGGGGGCTGGAGCCGCGGCGTCCGACATCGCCGACCACGCGCTCTCGAAGAGCAGGCGATAACGCTCCGCATGTTCCGGAGTGGTGGAGTGGTAGGCAGCCGCCGCAGTTGCCCAATCATTCGTGGCCGCGTGGTGCTGGCTTAGATACTCGGCCGCGTAAAGCGCATTTCTGGCAGGATCCAGCATGTCCGCCACCGAAGCGAAAGCTTCGGAATGCCAATGATAGTTGAGCTGGAAGCAGCCGATGTCGATGTTGGTGCGGCCCTGCGCCAGGTTTTCGACCACCAGCGCCTCGGCTGCGGCGGGCGTCTCCAGCCAGTGCCCCTCGCCTCCCAGGTTCACAGTCCACGGCCAGGGCCGTGCATCGCGGCCGGTCTCGACCACGGAGACGGCCATCAGAACCTCATACGGAACACCGGTCAGTTCGGAAGCCTCAACCGCGGCCTGCGCGCACAGTACTGAGGAATCACGGCTTGCGGTTCCCGGTGACGGGCACAGCAGCAAAACCAGCAGGGCAGTTCTTGCGTGGACCATTGGCGTGTCATCCCCTCGCCCTCGGCTTCTGCCTCGGGCTGGGCCAACCCTATGCGGCGAATCTTTCCAAGCGGTTAGCGCGTCAGGGAGACGGAGCAGGAACGCTGGCCAGCAGCGCGTTCACCGCCGCGCGCGCAGCGGTGCTCTCTTCGACAAGGGCCGTGCCGCGCGCCAGCGTTCCTGTCTCCTCGCGCAGCAGAGGGGTGACGGCGGCGGCGGCCGTCGTCTATGGCCCCGGAGCCTCGGCTTGAAGACCGCTCCAGTTGGCCTCCCAGCGCAGGACGCGGGCAGCTTCCTCGGCCAGGCCGGCGGACACGTAGGCCTGCCGTGCTGGAGAAAGCTGGTCAAGTTGCAGCAAGGCGCGCGCACGCAGCTCTTCATCTTCCGGGGTGGATAGGGCAGACAGAAGGTCCAGCGTCCTGCGTGCATCGCCCCGGAGCAGTTCGGCCTGTGCCGCGACGCGCAGCTTGTCGTCCGGATCATCGGATACAACTGGCCCGATCCAGACCAGCGCTGCATCGCCAAACCCAAGATCGACCAACCGCTCCGCAATCGCCGTTACCGTGTCGGGGCGGGCTTGCGGTGGGGGCTGCCCGGTGGCGAGAACGGCCTCGCGCAGGAAATCGTCATCAGAGGCCCGCTTGTGCGCGATCTGCCAGAGGTCGGAACGTTCGGTTCCGGTTTCGTCAGCCAGCACAAATGCCGCAGCAGTCTGGTCCGAAAGGGCCAATGCGAGGACGGTCGCCCGATGCAGTGCGGTTGCATCCGGACCAGCCTCGCGCTGGAAGGCCAGCAAAGCCTCCGCCACATTCGGCGCGATCGGCGTTGCGTCCTGGAAATGCGCCTCAACGAGGGCAATCAACCCGTCCTGACTGGATTGGCCGCTGACCGAGGCTGCCGCATGCGCACGCGCACCGTCCGGATCCTCGGCCTGCAAGGCAGCTTTGGCATCCAGAAGGGCGACCTCGGCCTCGGTGCTGCCAGGCGAGCGTTCGACAGCATCCCGGACCATGCGAGCCAGATCGACATCGCCACGCTGCAACAGCTTTTCGGCCAGTTGCGGGCCAAGTGTGCGCCGCAGATGCGCAGGCAGGGCGCTGAAGCTGCGCAGGATCGCATCAGTGTTCACCTCCACGCCGGGAGGCAGCCGATCCCTTGCCAGCGCAGCCCACAACGCCGCCGCCCCGTCGCAGCCCAGCATGCCGGTGAAAGGCGTCGATGGATCACTCTCTCCGTCGATCAGGCGGGCCATCGACACCAGAGCCTGCAGCTCTTGCCGGGCTTCGGCACCCTCGAGCAAGGACGCGATCTGCGCCGCCTCGGCCCCGAAGCCCAGAAAGAGATGGAGGCGGATCGATAGCCGGACCGCTTCGCTGTCAACGCGGTCGAACTCTCCGAACAGACCGGTTCTGGCCTGAGCCAGCAAGCCAGGCAGGGGCTGATCCGCCCCCCAGGCGGGCAAATCGATCATTGGTTCGGCAATGCAGGCACCACCATCGGCCGCAAGCCCCTCGGGCGGGGCGTCACCTACGCTTACTCCGGGCATGTCGCCAATCCGGATTTGTGACCACGGCAGGCTGTCGTGGTCCTGAGCCGGGACATTCGGTGCCGGGCCAGGCAAGGCCATGTCGACCACCCCCTGCGCTGCGCCACGGCTGATCTGCTCCAGCAATTCATCGCGCAGGGGATCCAGCGATACGGTGCCCGTCGCAATGGGCAGACCCAGTCCACCGGGCGACGGCGCCCGCTCGGCGGCGCGGGGCGTGTCCAGCCAGTCGTAGGCCGGAGGTTGCGCCCGTGCGGGGCCGGCAAAGGGCGGAGCTTCGACGACCTGCGAAAACCCCGTGAAAGCCGCTTCAAAGCTGGAGCCGGCAGGGGCAGCACCGTTCTTGATATCAAGCACGATCATGCCGGGCTGATACTCGAAGGGAAAGACATGGCAGGGACAGGCGAGCGTCAGCAGCAAGGCACCACTCTCGGGGTCGGCGCGCAGGGCTTGCAGCCGGGTACGCGGGATCCGGTCCCAGACGCGGGTCAGCTCATACGAGGGCTGCGAGGCAGAGCGACTGGCGAAGGCATAGCCCATCGGTGTCCGTCCCACCGTCCAGTCGGCCGCCTCGGGAAGCTGCACGACCAAGCGGGTGAAATCATCATGCTCTCCCGAAAGAACGCGCGCGGTTTGCGCTTCGGCTGGCAGGGCAAGGGCCACTAGGGCCAGATACAGCACGACCACCCAACGCATCAGGCGGCATCCTGCTTGAGGGCACGCATCGCCTCTTCCAGCTCACCAAAACCCGGGCGCACGTGATGCGGGGTATTCTGGCGACCGACCTCGATGCAGATGTTGGCGGGGTGACGGTGCAGGTTCGCGATCAGCACTTCACGGATCAACTGATAGAAATGCGTGTCATCTTCAACCACGGTCTTCACCCGGGTTGCAAAGGGCCCCATCAGGCCATAGGCGAGGAACACGCCGAGGAAGGTCCCGACCAGAGCGCCGCCGATCATCTTGCCCAGCACCTCGGGCGGCTGATCGATCGAGCCCATCGTCTTGATCACCCCGAGCACTGCCGCAACGATCCCAAGTGCGGGCAGGGCATCGGCCACCGTCTGCAGCGCGTGGCTGGAATGCATCGCATGGTGAAGCGTCGCCTCCATACGCTTGTCGAGCACCTCTTCCACTTGATGCGGGTCGTCATAGTTCATCGACGCAGCCCGCAGCGTGTCGCAGATCAGATCCATCGCTTCATGATCATGCTGGATGCGCGGGTACTTCGCGAAAATCGAGGAGGTGTCCGGCGATTCGATATGTTCTTCCAGCGCGACGGGGTTGGCCCGCGCAAGGCGGATCAGTTCGAAAAGCAGGCAAAGCAGATCCCGGTAGTCATCGACCTTCCATTTCGGACCTTTGAAGACCTTGCCGATGTCCCGCACCGTCTGTTTCACCGAGGACAGGTCGTTCGAGATCAGGAACGCGCCCAGAGCCGCACCACCGATCATGATCATCTCGAAGGGCAGCGCCTTGAGGATTATGCCCATCTTGCCCCCGGCCAGCATGTAGCCGCCGAAGACCATGACGAGGATGACGATGATGCCGACTAAGCCGAGCATGGAGATTCCTGTGTGCTGCCAGTTGTGCAGTTTCAATCCGGCCGGTTAAGACATTCTCACCGTCGAACTATTCCGTGGGCACGCCCGCGTTGCGCCCGGCCACGATGACGCTGACGCCATAGGCCGCCTCGGACGACATGCCCGAAAGGATCGCCGCCGCCGAGTCGGGCTGCATCCGGCCGAGGAAGCCCGCCGCAAACTCGGGTGCCATGGTTTCGAACAGCGCGGCCGCATCCTTCGGCTTCATCGCCTGATAGACTGCGGTGAGCCGTTCGATATCGGCCTCGGCTGCGCCATCGGCCAGGGCGAGCGTCGCCTTCAGCTCGGTCTCCATCGCCTCCATCTGTGCCATCCGTTCGGTGATGGCGGCATCTGCGAGGGCCAGGGCAGCCAGCCGGTCCTTCAAAGCGGCCTCCTGAACGGCCAACCGGTCCTCCCGCAGCGTCAGCGCCTCGGCCAGGGCGGCCGGTGTTTCGCAGGCTGCAGGCGCCACAGCAGCAACCTCCGGCGCTTCGGCCTGCGCCAGCGCCGTGCCGACCCCCGAGCCAAGCCGCAGGGCGCCTGATGTGGCGAAGAGCATGGCCACGACAAAGAGCGCCCCGCGCCCGGCGCGCCGACGCCCGCTCATTCCGCGGCCTCCAGTGTGTCACGGCCTGCCCGCCGACGGACAAACCGCAGCCGACGCTCCGCCTCGGGCAGCTCTTCGGCGACCGGCGCACGCGGTCGCGCTTCCGGCTCTGGCAGGTCGTGCAGCGAGGCCACCAGCAACTCCAGCCGCTTTGCCACCGCCTCGCCCCGCTCCGTAAGCGCCTCCAGGCTTTCAGCCGAGCCGTTCGCCGCCCCGCGCGCCTTCTCCAGCGCCACGGTCATGTCGTCGACCTGCGCCGACAGCACCGCAATCGCACCGCCCATGCCGGTTTCCAGCGTCGTGAACCGCTTCAGCCGGGCAGAGAGAACATAGCAGTAGATGGCGGCCCCGAAGGACCCCGCCACAAGAAGGATGTCGGCAATCAGCTCCATCTCAGCCTCTCAGTTCAGCACGAATTCAGTAATCTGCAGATCGCGCACTCGGTTTTCGCCGGTCACGATCTGGATGCGGCGAAGCATCTGCGACCGCAGCTTGGCCATGGCGCTCGGATCCTCGATCGCGGCGGTGTCGATCGCGCGGAGATAGCTGTTCAGCACGTCCAGTATCCGTGGCTTCAACAACGTCACATCCGCCGCTGCGGTATCCACCACCTCGACCTGCGCGGTGAATCGAAGATGACGGCTTCCCGCATCGGGGCCCAGGGAAACAACCATCGTCTCCAACGGGACAAAGGCTATGCCGGTCAGCGGACCCACCGTTTCCTCCGCCTCGGCGGCGTGGGTATCTTCGCCCAGGATCATGCCCGACCAGGTTGCGTAAAAGCCCCCTCCGCCCAGCACCAGTGCAAGCACCAGCCCCACCAGAAGCGGCAGTTTCGACCGCTTCTTTACTATCCCTTCGTCCACTGCCTCAGCCGTTGCCACGGTTCACCTCCGGCGTCTTCCCGGGGCCGACCATATGCCAAAGGTCACTAACCGATTGTTAAGCGGGACCGGTCATTCGTGGGGCAGCGGCAGAAACGCCGACAGCGGAGAATCGCCTTGCAGAACGTGATAGCCACCTGGTCCTCGCTTGACCTGCGCCGCCGCCTGATCATCGTCGGCGCCACTGTTGCGATGTTTCTGGCCGTCATCGGGCTAAGTCGCATGGCCAGCCAACCCAACATGGTTCTCCTCTATGCTGGCCTTGAACCTGCCTCGGCAGGCGAGGTTGTGGCCGCCCTCGAAGCGCGCGGCGTGGCGCATCGGGTGTCAGGCGATTCGATCTTTGTCGATGCCACCCAGCGCGACAGCCTGCGCATGGCCCTCGCGTCCGAGGGGCTGCCGGCGGCAGGCGGCGGCGGATACGAGCTTCTGGATAACCTCTCGGGCTTCGGCACCACGTCGCAGATGTTTGATGCCGCCTATCTCCGCGCGAAGGAAGGTGAGCTGGCCCGCACCCTGCTTGCGCTGCCCGAGATCCGGGCCGCCCGTGTCCATATCGCCAGCGCACCGGCCCGCGCCTTCCAGACCCAGACCCAGGCCTCTGCCTCGGTCACGCTGACCACCGTGTCGGGGAACCTGTCCGAAGCCCAGGCGCGTGCAATCCGTCATCTGGTCGCCAGCGCCGTGGCGGGAATGCAGCCCGAGGCGGTGCAGATCATCGACACCGTCGCGGGGCTGATCGGCGGGCAAGAGAATGCCGAATTTGACAGCGGCGACGCTGCCGACCGTGCTGCAGTCATAAAGGGCAACGTAGAGCGGATGCTTGCCGCGCGCGTCGGGCCCGGCAAGGCCGTGGTCGAAGTTGCGGTCGATCTGGTGTCGGACCGTGAGTCGATCACCGAGCGCACCTTCGACCCACAGGGCCGCGTCGCCATCTCCTCCGAGACCGAGGAGCGGACCGGCTCCAGCACCGAACCCGGTGGCGATGTCACTGTCGCCTCGAACCTGCCCGAAGGCGATGCCGGGGCGGGTGCGCAAGGACAAAGTCAGACCTCGGAAACGCGGGAGCGGGTGAATTACGAGGTGTCGGAAACCCAGCGTGAAGTCCTTCGCAGCCCCGGTGCCGTGCGGCGGCTTACGGTTGCCGTCATGGTGGATGGCGTGGCCACCCTCGCCGCCGACGGCACCCGGACCTGGACTCCCCGGGGCGAGGATGAGCTTGCGACATTGCGCGAACTTGTCGCCTCGGCGGTGGGTCTGGATGAAGCGCGGGGCGATGTGCTTACGCTTAAATCTCTGGAGTTTCAGGATATTCCAATTCCCGAGGGGGTGGCAGCCACGGCAGGTTTCCTGCCAGTGATGGCGTCGCTTGATGTTCTTTCGCTGGTGCAGACCGCAGTCCTGGCGCTGGTCGCGCTGGTGCTGGGGCTGTTCGTGATCCGCCCAATCTTGACCTCTGCCTCCGCTCGACAGGCCCTTGCAGCGCCGTCCCCAACCCTTGCCCTGCCAGGCTCTGGACCGGGATTTGCCAGCGGCGCCCTGAATGGCGAGGTCGAGACCGGATTTGCGATGCCGGGCTATCTGCCAACGGACTTCGAAGGGGCGGCCGATGAGGTCGAGCAGGATCCTGCCACCCGCCTGCGCCGGCTGATCGAACAACGCCAGACCGAATCCATCGAAATCCTCCGCGGCTGGATGGAAACCGAAGAGGAGCGCGCGTGATGGCCGGCCTGCGCCTTGAGGTATTCGACAGCAGCACCGGATCGGACGGGGTGCCCCAGCCGCTGGTCGAGGCAAGCACCGTGGAAGAGGCGAAGATCGCCTCCTTCGAACAGGGCTACTCCGCCGGATGGGAGGACGCTGCCGCCGCCCAGCAGGGCGATCAGACCCGAATCCGCGCGGACCTCGCCCGTAACCTCCAAAGCCTCGCCTTCACCTTTCAGGACGCCCGCAGCCATCTGCTGCAGGCGATTCGCCCGCTGATCCTCGAAATGACCAGCCGCCTCCTCCCCGAGGTCGCGCGGGAGGCTCTGGCCCCCACCGTGCTCGAGGCTCTCATGCCGATGGCCGATGACCTGGCCGCGACGCCGCTTGTCCTCGTGCTCAACCCGGCTGTGCGGGAGTGCGTCGAGGGTCTTGTCGCCCAGGCGACCGGACTGCCGATGATCATCGAAGAGGAACCCTCGCTTGGCGAAGGGCAGGTCTACATCCGCTTCGGCGGCACCGAAACCAAGGTCGACCTCACGCAGGTGACCGCAGACATCACAGCCGCCGTCAGGGCGTACTTCCACCTGGCCAACAAGGAGACCCCCCATGGATGAGCTGCCCGACAGCAACCCCTTTTCGCAGGTCCCGATCGAGGTGACCATCTCGGTCGGCCGCGCCCGCCCGCTGGTCCGAGACCTGTTGCGCCTGTCGAAGGACGCGGTGCTGCAGCTCGATCGCCGGGTGGATGACCCGGTGGAGCTTTATGTCGGCGACCGTCTGATTGCGCGGGGAGAGCTGACCGAGCTTGAGGGCGACAATGCCGGCCAGCTTGCCGTGCGTCTGACCGAGGTCGCCAACCTCCGCGGTGGACTGTGAGGGGCAGGCTGGCCCTTGCGGCGGCGCTGATCCTCTTGGCCGGTCCCGCGCTGGCGCAGGAGCTGTCGCTGAACCTGGGCGACGGCAACTCGCTGTCGCTGCGGTCGGTCCAGTTGCTTCTCCTCATCACCGTCCTCAGCGTGGTGCCGGGGCTGGCGGTGATCGTGACGTGTTTTCCCTTCATCGTCACGGTCCTGTCGATCCTGCGTCAGGCCATCGGGTTGCAGCAGGCGCCACCGAACATGCTGATCATCAGCCTTGCCCTCTTCCTCACCTGGTATGTGATGGACCCCGTCTTCACCAAGGCCTGGGTCACCGGGATCGAGCCGATGACGAACGGCCAGATGGAGGTGGGGCCGGCGCTGCAGGCAGCGATCCTGCCGTTTCGCGAGTTCATGGCGCTGCGCGTGGACTCTGACACCTTCCTGGCCCTGCAGGACCTGCGGGCCACCGCCCCCGTCCCGCCGGGGGAGGCGCCCCTGTCGCTGCTGGTGCCGTCGTTCCTGTTGTCCGAGATCCAGCGGGCCTTCGAGATCGGGTTCATGATCTTCCTGCCCTTCCTGATCATCGACCTTGTCGTTGCGGCGATCCTGATGTCGATGGGGATGATGATGGTGCCGCCGGCAGTCGTCTCCCTTCCGTTCAAGCTGGCCTTCTTCGTGGTCGCGGATGGGTGGGCGCTGATCTCGGGGGCTTTGGTCAGGAGTTATTTCTGAGGGTCCCTGAAAGCGTGTCCCGGGCAGGGACAGGGGGTCGGCTTATGCAAGATCAATGGCTTGCGGCCGCGCGTTCAGACTTTGTTAGGAATTGGCCAGGGTATGCTGGGCTTGGCTGAAACGCAGCGGGCGCATTATCCCAGCACTCCGGCAGCAGCGATCCACCAGCCGGAATGCCTTGCGCGCAGAGCGCGTGTTGCGGCTTCTGCAGCCTGGGAGGACGCGAAGAGACCAAAATGCGTGGCGCCCGAGCCGGACATCCTGGCGAAGAGGCAGCCCTCTGTGCCGGCCAGCGCCGCCTGAACCTGGGACAGGACAGGGGCAACGGCAAGGGCGGGGGCCACAAGGTCGTTGCGGGTTGCTTCGGCCAGCCAGTCGGCGAAGGAACGGGCGGTTTGCAGCGCGCCGTCAGGCAGGTCGGGCAAAGGCGGATTCTGGCGCGAGGCGAGGGCGGCGAAGACCTGGGGAGTTGGCACCGGAACGCGCGGATTGACCAGCACGCACCAGAGGTCCGGAAAAGCCGGCACCGGCGACAGCTGATCTCCGATACCCTGCATCCGCGCCGGTTGTCCGGCAAGGCAGACCGGCACATCCGCGCCAAGTGCCACCACCCCTGCCGCCGAGGGCAACGGCTGCCCGGCCCAGCGCGCCAGCAGCCGCAGGGTGGCGGCCGCATCAGCCGAGCCGCCTCCGATGCCCGATGCAACCGGCAGCGCCTTCCACAATGTCAGCGCCGCGTCAGTCACCCCCATGGACCGCGCGGCGCGCAGCACCAGATTGTCAGGATCGGCGGCAAGACCGCCCGCCTCCGGCCCATCCAGGGCCAGGGTCAGGCCCTGACCGACAGTGACGCTGACCCTGTCACCGACCCCGGCAAAGACGACCAGACTGTCGAGAAGGTGGTAGCCGTCGGCCCGCTGCCCGGTGACATGCAGACAGAGGTTGACCTTGGCCGGTGCGAACTCCGCGACCGGGTCAGTCCCCATTCTCGGCTGCCTTGACCGGCGTGGCAGTGCCGGCCTCTTCCGTCATGACCACGTCAAGCCCGACTTCAAGCTTGCGCTGGATGCGGGTGGCATCCTTTTCCTCTGGCCCGAAGGACAGGGCCCGGCGCCACTGGAACTGCGCCTCCAGCTTGCGGCCGACCATCCAGTAGACGTCGCCCAGATGGTCGGTGACGATGGGATCAACCGGCTCCAGCAGCGAGGCGCGCTCCATGGGGACCAGCGCCTCGTCATAGCGGCCAAGGCGGAAGTAGGCCCAGGCGAGGCTATCGATAATATAGCCCTGATCGGGGCTGGCGGCGACGGCCTTTTCGATCATGCCAAGCGCCTCGTCCAGCTTTTCGCCCCGATCCACAAGGCCATAGCCGAGGTAGTTCAGCACCTGCGGCTGGTCCGGATTCAGCTCCAGCGAGCGGCGGAAATCGGCCTCGGCGGGCGCCCAGTCCTTCGATTGTTCATGGCAGATGCCGCGATAGAAGAAGAGCACCCAGTCATCCTCGCCGATTTCCGGCACGAGATTGATGGCGGCGGTATAGGCGACCTCGGCCTCATCGAACCGCTCTTCCATGCGAAGCATGTCACCAAGCGCGAACTGCACGCCCAAAAGCGTGCCGTGGCTGCGCGCCAGGGCTTGCAGCGCTTCGAGTGCGGCGTCGGAATTGCCTTGCGACCGCAGCGCCCCGGCACGCCCGATCTCGGCCGAGACGTAGGACGGGTCTTCCGGCGGGAAAATGGCATAGGTTTCGGCCGCAAGCTGGTGCTGGCCCAGATTTTCCAGCACATCTGCGGTCAGGAGCAGCGCGTCGGAATGATCCGGCCGCAGAAAGCCCGCCACCCGCAGGTGCAGGAGGGTGTA
Source organism: Rhodobacter sp. (assembly GCA_031425795.1). Taxonomy (GTDB): domain Bacteria; phylum Pseudomonadota; class Alphaproteobacteria; order Rhodobacterales; family Rhodobacteraceae; genus Tabrizicola. The sequence continues at coordinate 16,987 of JANPJZ010000149.1, forward strand.
GACGGGGTCCGCCTCGTCTCCGAGGGCGGTGGCGACGGTGAAGAACACCTCGGCGATACCGTCACGGGCATTGCGGACGGTGGTGAAGGGAAGGGGCTCTCCGGCCTCGAGCCGTTTGCGGACGGGATCGACGATCGGGTCCGGGCCGGGCCCGAAGGAGCGGTTCAGAAGCTCCACTCCCTCGGCGTTGCGCTCAAGCTGGCTGAGGATTTCGGCATGGGCGAAGACACCGCGCCGCATCACGGCGATGGGGCCGGCAGCGCGACCGGACAGGATGGCATCGGCGCCTTCGAAATCACCGACCGAGGCAAGAGCAAGCGCCTTGTGATAGTAGCCGAACGCTTCCAGCCCCTTGGTGGCGGCGATGGCGTCGAAGGCCGTCAGCGCGTCGGACATCCGGCCTTCGCCGACGATGGCCCAGGCTTCGATCAGGGAGTCGACCAGATCGCCGAGATCACGGTCGGTTTCGGCGGCGGCTAGGATGGCGGCGTAATCCTCGCGCTGCGCTTCATCGGCCAGAAGGGCAAGCTCGGCCAACTGGCTGGTGGCACCCCCCAGCGCCTTGAGCCGACCCGCCGCTTCGGTGGCAATGGCAAAGTCGCCGTTGCCCATCTCGGCCAGAAGCGCACCTTCAAGCAGTCTGGCGTTGCCGGAATCGGACAGGATGGCCTTGCCATACCACCCCGACGCGGCGCGGAAATCATTCTCCGACTCGGCGATGCGGGCGGCAAGGTAGGCCCCGGCATCCTCGGCATGCAGCGGCGTCGCCAGTGTTGTGGCAAGGGCAAGCGCGCTTAGCGTACGGGATAGGCGGTAGGGCATGGGGCTCTCCTGAGGCGCATGGCGTGAACGCTAGCGGGAGCGGCCCCGCAAGGCAATGCGGGGGTGCCAGACCTTTCCCTGCGCCGGGGCTTTGCGCAACAAGCTTTCGTGAGCCTGTCACATGTTGGGGTAGTTCGGTCCGCCCCCGCCCATCGGGGTGGTCCAGACGATATTCTGCGACGGGTCCTTGATGTCGCAGGTCTTGCAGTGGACGCAGTTCTGGAAATTGATCTGGAAGCGGGCAGCCTCACCTTCGCCGATCACCTCATACACTCCCGCCGGGCAGTAGCGCTGCGCGGGTTCGGCGTATTTCGGCAGGTTGACCTGGATCGGAATGGAGGGGTCCTTCAGGACGAGGTGGGCAGGCTGGGCCTCGTCATGGTTGGTGAAGCTGAAGGCCACGTTGGTCAGCCGGTCGAAGGACAGCTTGCCGTCGGGCTTGGGGTAGTCGATCGGCTTGTGGTCCCTTGCCAGGCCCGTGGCGGCGGCGTCGGTCTTGCCGTGCTTCAACGTGCCGAAGGCGGTGAGGCCGACGGTGTTCAGCCACATGTCCAGGCCGCCGCCCATCAGGCTGGCGACGAGGCCGTACTTCGACCAGAGCGGCTTGACGTTGCGGACGCGTTTCAGGTCGCGGCCGATGGGGCCGGTGCGGACCTGAGTCTCGTAGTCGTTCAGCTCATCCCCCTGGCGGCCGGCCGTGATGGCCGCATGCGCGGCGTCGGCGACCGCGATGCCGGACAGCATGGCGTTGTGGTTGCCCTTGATGCGGGGGACGTTCACGAGGCCGGCAGAGCAGCCGAGCAGCGCCACGCCGGGGGCGACCATCTTCGGGATCGACTGGAATCCGCCCTCACCGATCGCGCGGGCGCCGTAGGCGACGCGTTTGCCGCCCTTCAGAAGCTCGGCGATCATCGGGTGATGCTTGAAGCGCTGGAATTCGAGGTAGGGATTCAGGTAGGGGTTCTCGTAGTTCAGATGGACGACAAAACCGACGTAGACTTGATTGTTCTCAAGGTGATAGATGAAGCTGCCGCCGCCGGCGTTCTTGCCCAGCGGCCAGCCCATCGTATGGGTCACGGTCCCCTCGCGGTGCTTGGCGGGGTCGATCTCCCAGATCTCCTTCATCCCCAGGCCGTATTTCTGCGGGCAGTGGCCTTTGGCGAGATCGTATCTGGCGATAACCTGCTTTGACAGGCTGCCGCGCACGCCTTCGCCAAGGAAGACATACTTGCCGTGCAGTTCCATTCCCGGCTCATAGGACGGGCCCGGCTCACGCGTTTCGGGGTCACGGCCGAATTCGCCGGCGACGACACCCACCACGGTATCCCCCTCGAACACCAGTTCAGAGCAGGCCATGCCGGGGAAGATCTCGACGCCCAGCCCCTCGGCCACGCCGGCAAGCCAACGGCAGACGTTCGCCATGCTGACTATGTAGTTGCCGTGGTTCGACATCAGCGGCGGCATCGGCCAGTTCGGGATGCGGATCTGCCCGGCGGGGCCGAGAAGGTAGAAATTGTCCTCCTGCACCTCGGTCTTGATCGGCGCGTCCATCCTGCGCCAGTCGGGCAGAAGGGCATCAAGGCCCGACGGGTCAAGCACCGCGCCGGACAGGATATGCGCCCCGACTTCGGAGCCCTTCTCCAGCACGACGACCGAGCGGTCGGGATCAAGCTGCTTCAGCCGGATCGCGGCGGACAGGCCTGCAGGTCCTGCCCCGACGATCACGACGTCATAGTCCATCTTTTCGCGCTGGATCGCTGTCATCGCCTGTCCTTCCATGCAGCCTGACCGTCAGCGCCTGGCCCGATGGCCCGCCCGCGCTGGAGTGCCGGCTTTTTCGCGGCTTCGTGTTGCCGCAAGCCGCCGCCAAGGTCAACCGTGACGCAACATCACGCCCCTGCCCATCCCTTCGCGACATCTGCCGGTCGGAAAGCGGTGTCCTGCCGACCCCCTTGCATTTGCCCGCCCCATCGGGTCAGGTGAGGCGGCAGCGAAGTCATGGGTCGTGAACCGGCCTGTGGCTTCTTTATTTGTGTGGTAGGCTGATGGAAAAGATTCCGATGACCCGGCGCGGCTATGTCGCCCTGGACGAAGAGCTGAAGCAGTTGAAGACGGTCGACCGTCCGGCGATCATCCGCGATATCGCCGAGGCCCGTGAACACGGCGACCTTTCCGAGAACGCCGAATATCATGCGGCCCGCGAAAAGCAGGGCTTCATTGAGGGGCGGATCAAGGAGCTTGAGGGCAGCCTGTCGCTTGCCGACGTGATCGACCCGACCAAGCTGTCAGGGTCCATCAAGTTTGGAGCCACGGTTGTGCTGGCCGACGAGGACAACGGCGACGAAAAGACCTATCAGATCGTCGGCGAGACCGAGGCCGATATCGAGAACGGCTTGCTGAACATCCGCTCTCCACTGGCCCGCGCCTTGATCGGGAAAGAGGAGGGCGATTCGGTCGATGTGAAGACACCGGGGGGCACCCGGAGCTACGAAATCCTGTCGATCCGCTACGTCTGACCGGGCAAGGCCCAGATGAACGCACCACCGGAGAAGCCCAGAAGAGAGACGGGGTCAAATGCCCGTCCAGAGGGCTTGCGGCCTGACGACGGTCCGCGCCGGGGGCTGGAGATGGCCGGTGCGGCGCTGAGCCTGCTTTGGGTGCTGCTGATCCTTGGCTACGTCCTGATCATGCCGCCCGGCAGCGATGCGCAGACCTTCGGCCTGGTGCTGACCCTGCTGATGGTATTCCTGCCCGTCGCGCTGATCTGGGTGGTGGTGACCACGCTGCGGTCGGTGCGCGAGTTGCGGGCCGAGGCTGGCCGCCTGCAAGCCACGGTCGAGGCGATGCGGGCGAGCTATGTGCAGGCGCAAGGGCAGATGATGCCAGCGCAGGCGCCGAGCCAGTCCCTCGGCCGGTCCTCGGTGGAACGCAAGATAGACGAAATCGCCGCAGTCACCCGTCAGGCGGAAACCGTGCTGGCCACCTTCACCTCGCGCCGGGACGGCTCATTGACCGTACCCTCGGCCGACCGGAAGGCGGCGCTTGCCCAGCCCTTGCCGGACACGACCGCCGAGCAACCCGCGCTTGCCCTTGGCACCCCGGCAGAGGATTTGCGTTCGCCCCTGTCGGTGGCTGATTTCGTGCGCGCCCTGCAATTTCCCGAAACGCCTGACGACAAGGACGGGTTTCGCGCACTGCGGCTGGCGTTGGAGGACCGGACGGTCGCCCGGCTGATCCGCGCCGCGCAGGACGTGCTGACGCTGCTGAGCCAGGACGGGATCTACATGGACGACCTGACGCCCGACCTGTCGCGCCCCGAGGTATGGCGGCGCTTTGCAACGGGGGAGCGGGGCCGGTCCATCGCCGCGCTGGGCGGTATCCGCGACCGGACGGCGCTGGCCCTGACCAACGCCCGGATGAAGGCGGACCCGGTGTTTCGCGATGCGGCGCACCATTTCCTGCGGAGTTTCGACAAGACCTTCGCCGCTTTCGAGCCGAATGCCACCGACGCCGAACTGGCCGAGCTGGCCAATACCCGCACTGCGCGTGCCTTCATGCTGTTCGGACGGGTCACCGGGACCTTCGACTGATCTTTCCCTGGCCGTCAAAGTGGAATGCGTATTCGGTTTCTGCCGGCAGTTTGGAACAGGGTTCCTAATTGCCGCTGTGTAACCGGCGGGGGGGCTGAAACGCTGTTCCGTTTCGCTTATGTTCGTGGCGTAAGACGATTCCCAACCGACCGAGGTTTTCATGTCCGTCCGCATCAACGATATCGCGCCAGATTTCACCGCCGACAGCACTGCCGGCACGATCCATTTTCACGAGTGGCTGGGGGACAGCTATGGCATCATCTTCAGCCACCCGCGTGATTTCACGCCGGTCTGCACTACGGAGTTTGCCGCGGTAGCACAGCTTGCGGCGGAATGGGCCAAGCGCAAGACCAAGGTCATTGGCGTGTCGGTGGACGGCGTGTCGGACCACGACAAGTGGAAGCGCGACATCGAGGCGTTTGGTGGCGCTCCGGCAGAGTTTCCGATCATCGATGATACCTCGCTGACCGTGGCGAAGGCCTATGACATGCTCCCGGCGGAATACTACCTGCCAAGCGAGGGGCGGACGCCGGCCAATACGGCAACGGTCCGCACGGTCTACATCATCGGCCCGGACAAGAAGGTGCGGCTGACGATGACCTATCCGATGAGCGTGGGCCGCAACTTCGCCGAGATCCTGCGGGCGCTGGACGCGGTGCAGAAGACCGACGGCGTGCCCTTGGCGACCCCGGCCAACTGGGTGCCGGGTCAGGATGTGATCGTGGCGCTGGCGCTGAACAACGAGCAGGCGACAGAGCGGTTCGGCGCGCTGGACATCAAGCTGCCCTACCTGCGCTTTGCAAAGTCGCCGGGCTGAGGCTTGCACCGGGCGTCCCTGCTGGGACGCCTGGACATCTACGCCTCACCCAGCTTTGGCAGCAAGAGGACCGGCGCGCCGATCGCCACCGCGTCGTAGAGTGCCGCGATGTCCTCGTTCATCAGCCGAACGCAGCCGTTCGAAACCGCCGTTCCAAGTGTCCAGGGCTCTGGCGTGCCGTGGATACGCAGGAAGGTGTCGTTGCCCAGGTCGTCGAACAGGTAGAGCGCCCGTGCGCCGAGGGGGTTGTCCGGGCCACCGGGCATCCCTTCGGCATACTTCGCATACTGGTCAGGGTTGCGGGCGATCATTTCGTTCGTCGGGGTCCAGCTGGGCCACTCCTTCTTCGCGCCCATGGTGAACCGGCCGTGTTCGTAAAGCTCACCCCGACCGACGCCGACGGTGTAGAGCATCCCCTCATAGGGGCCGGTGATCCAGTAGAGTTCGTAAAAATCGGGGTCGACAATGATCGAGCCCACCTCTTGCGCATCGCGGAACTCCACCGCGTGGGGCAGGAAGTTTTCCGGGGGGACCCAGTCTTCGGCCGTCTGGGCGTGAGCCTTGGCGCGAAGGGGAAGGGCTGCGGCAAGGGCGGTGCCGATCAGGCGGCGGCGGGTGAGGGTCGGCAAGGTCATGCGTGTCATTCCTTCTGGCGCCTGTCACGAGCCGGGGGACATCGCACCCCTGCCCGATGGCAGGCCTGATAGGGAAACACGAAAAAGGCCCCGAGGTTTCCCCCGGGGCCGATTTATTCACTGCAGAAGGTTCAGCCCTCGGCCGATTCTTCCTTCTTCTCGACGATTTCCTGACCAGTTTCCTGGTCAACCATCTTCATGCCGAGACGCACCTTGCCGCGATCGTCGAAGCCCAGAAGCTTGACCTTCACTTCCTGGCCTTCCTTCAAAAGCTCGTTCGGGTGGTTCAACCGCTTGGCCGAGATCTGGGACACGTGGACCAAACCATCGCGCTTGCCGAAGAAGTTCACGAAGGCGCCGAAATCGACCAGTTTCACGACCTTGCCGGTGTAGACCTTGCCTTCTTCCGGCTCAGCCACGATGGACCAGATCATGTCATAGGCGCGCTTGATGGCGGCGGCGTCGTTCGACGCGATCTTGATCATGCCGTCGTCGTTGATGTCGACCTTGGCGCCCGAAAGCTCCACGATCTCGCGGATGACCTTGCCGCCCGAGCCGATCACTTCCCGGATCTTGTCGGTCGGGATGCTCATCGTTTCGATCTTCGGGGCGTATTCGCTGAAGGCTTGCGCCGAGGTCAGCGACTTCGCCATCTCGCCCAGGATGTGGATACGGCCGTCCTTGGCCTGCGCCAGGGCCTGCTTCATGATCTCGGGCGTGATGCCGGCGATCTTGATGTCCATCTGCAGCGAGGTGATGCCAGCTTCGGTGCCCGCAACCTTGAAGTCCATGTCGCCGAGGTGATCCTCGTCGCCAAGGATGTCGGTCAGGATGGCGAACTTGCCGTCATCTTCCAGGATCAGACCCATCGCCACGCCGGCGACCGGGGCTTTCAGCGGCACACCTGCGTCCATCATGGACAGCGATCCACCGCAGACCGAAGCCATCGACGAGGATCCGTTGGATTCGGTGATCTCGGACACCACGCGGATGGTGTAGGGAAAGTCGGTCGGCGCCGGGAGCACGGCTTGCAGCGCGCGCCAGGCCAGTTTCCCGTGGCCGATCTCACGACGACCGGGGGAGCCGACGCGGCCCACTTCGCCCACCGAGTAGGGAGGGAAGTTGTAGTGCAGCATGAAGTTCGACCGGTAATTGCCGTTCAGCGCGTCGATGATCTGCTCATCTTCGCCCGTGCCAAGCGTGGTGACGACCAGCCCCTGGGTTTCCCCACGAGTGAACAGCGCCGAGCCATGCGTGCGTGGCAGGATGCCGGTTTCGCAGGTGATCGGGCGCACGGTCTTGGTGTCGCGCCCGTCGATCCGGGTGCCGTTCTTTACGACGTCGCCGCGCAGGACGGCAGCTTCCAGCTTCTTGATCGCCGGGTAGAGGTTGGCGTCAGCCTGGTCTTCGTCGGACATCGCGGCCTTGATCGCGTCGACGGCGGCCTGGATGGCGTTGGTCCGCTCCTGCTTGTCGCGGATCGCGAAAGCGGCGCGCATCTGTGCCTCACCGGCAGCCTTCACCTTGGCCGAGAGGGCCGAGAAGTCGGGCGGGGTGAAGTCGAAGGGCTCTTTCGCCGAGTCTTCGGCGAAGTCCATGATCAGGTCGATCACGGGCTGCATCTGCTCGTGGCCGAAGACGACCGCGCCCAGCATTTCCTCTTCTGTCAGCTCGTAGGCTTCGGATTCGACCATCATCACGGCGTCTTTGGTGCCGGCGATGACGAGGTCAAGCCGCTGCTCCGGCTTCATGCGCAGCTGCGTCATGTCGTCCATCGCGGGGTTCAGGATGTATTTGCCACCCTCGAAGCCGACGCGGGCCGCACCGATCGGGCCCATGAACGGCACGCCGGAGATCGTCAGCGCAGCGGACACGGCGATCATCGCGACGATGTCGGGATCGTTCACGAGGTCGCAGGACAGCACGGTCGCCATGACCAGCACTTCGTTGCGGAAGCCTTCGACGAACAGCGGACGGATCGGACGGTCGATCAGGCGCGAGGTCAGCGTTTCCTTTTCGGAAGGCCGCGCTTCACGCTTGAAAAAGCCGCCGGGAACCTTGCCGGCTGCGTAGTATTTTTCCTGGTAGTGCACGGTCAGGGGGAAGAAGTCCTGGCCCGGCTTTGCGCTGCGCGCAAAGGTCACGTTGGCCATCACCTGGGTTTCACCCAGCGTCGCGATCACCGAGCCATCGGCCTGGCGCGCAACTTTCCCGGTCTCCAGTGTCAGCGTCTCGCTGCCCCACTGGATGGATTTTGTCGTCACGTTGAACATATGTCATTTCCTCTGAGGGGAACCGGCCCCTGCCGGCACCCCATGTCTGACGGCCCCATTGCCGCCCTTCCCCCAAATCCTTCGCACGGGCCCCGGGGGCGGGCCTCACGTCACAGATTGCGGGCGCATACAGGAAAACGGGGGTGTTGGGAAGCAAAGATAAGCCCGGCCGCAGGGGACTGCGGGCCGGGCTTCATTGTCTTTCCGTTGGGTCGGGGTCAGATCGCCGACTTGATCCAGGTTTCCAGCGCGGCTTTCGGTGCGGCGCCGACCTTGTTCGACACGACCTGGCCGTCCTTGAACATGAACAGAGCCGGGATGCCGCGCACGCCAAGGGTGGCGGGGCTTTCCGGGTTTTCGTCCACGTTGACCTTCACGATCTTGATCTTGCCGGCGTATTGCGTGGCAAGTTCTTCAAGCGCGGGGCCGATCTGGCGGCACGGGCCGCACCATTCGGCCCAGAAATCCACCACGACCGGGATCGGCGAATTGCGGACCTCGGCGTCGAAGGTGGCGTCCGACACGGCGACGGTAGCAGCGCCCATGATCATCTCTCCTTGGATTGCGGAGTCGGAACCTATGGACGCGTGGGGCGAACGTCAAGGTATCGTGGCCCGCGTCAGGGCCAACCTCACGATGTCGGGATCAAGCGGCATCAGGTTCGGGCCACGGGTCCATAGAATCGCCGTCTCGACCCGGCGGTCAGGGTAGATCTGCCCCACGAGATGTGCATAGGCCCCCATTTGGCGCAGGATGCCTTCGGGCACCTCGGCTGCCGTGGGAGGAATGACCGCGTTGGACTTGTAGTCAATCACAAGGACGCGGTCGGGGAACACCAGCAGCCGGTCGATGGAGCCGTAAAGCTGGCGCTCCTGCCAGGGGCCGGTCACGGGAACCTCGGTCAGCGTGTCGGGGGCGAAGAGGGGGGCGAGGATGGGATTCCCCAGCACAAGCCGCGCTTCGGCCAATATCTCGGCGGCGAGGGTTGGGTCGACGATCAGGGCGGCGGCGTGGGTGGGCCAGGTCTCCGGCGCAAGCGGGGGCAGGCGTTCCAGCAGGAGGTGCAGCGCCGTTCCCCGGGCCTTGGCGACGGCTTCGGGATAAAGCGGCTCACCGGCCAGCGCCTTGGCACCCCCAAGGTCGGAGGGGGAGAGGACCTTGGCCGGACGCAATACTTCTGGCGCTGCGCGGGTGCACCAGTCGGGCAGCGTCACCGTGCGGGGGCCGGGCAGCGGCTGGAACGCGGGCAGCGGCCAGTCGCCCCAGGAATGGCGCAGGACGCCACCGTCCAGACGGGTTGCCCCCGAAGCCTCCACCCCGGCGCGGATCAGGTTGTACCAGGCCTCGGGCTGCTTCACCTCGCCCTTCGCCACCACGATCAGCCAGCACCGCGCCCGTGTCATCGCCACATACATCAGTCGCAGCCGTTCCGCCGCCGCGCGGGCCACCAGCGCCGAGCGTTCAGCCGCGACCAGAGCGGGGCTGTCGTCCTTGCGGACCTTCCAGACCACCGCGCCGCCGGGCAGGCGGTACAGCTCGTCATTGTCGGGCGGCTTGCGGTCGCCGGTGTCGGGCAGGATCACGATCTCGGCCTCAAGCCCCTTGGCGCCGTGGACGGTCATCACCCGGATGCGGCTGCCTTCGGCGTCAAGCTGTCGCTTCACCTCGACATCATCGGTCTCCATCCAGACAAGGAAACCGGTCAGGCTCGGGGTTTCCGATGTCTCATAGGCCAGCGCCTGGGACAGAAGTTCGTCAATCCCGTCCTCCGCCTCGGGCCCAAGGCGGGCGAGCAGACGGCGGCGGCCGTCGTGGCGGTGCAGCACCCGTTCGATCAGGTCGTAGGGGCGCAGGAAATCGGCCTGGCTGCGCATGTCGTTCAGGAAGGCGCGGGTGTCAGCATGGCCGGAGTGGGCACGCAACGCCTCCCAAAGATAGCCGCGACGGCCCTGCGCCAGTTGGAACAGATCACGCTCCGACCAGCAGCAGAGGGGAGAGCGCAGGACAGACGCCAGCGCAAGGTCATCTTCGGGCGTGTCGAGGAAAGAGAGCAACGCCGACAGGTCCTTGACCGCAAGCTCCCCCCCCAGTTTCAGCCGGTCCGCCCCGGCGATGGGCAGGTCCAGTGCCTTGCAGGCCCGGATGATCTCGTGGAACAGCGGGGACCGGCGCTGAACGAGGATCAGGAAATCGCCGTAGTGGACCGGGCGCGCGGGCGGCTTGCCGTCGCGTGGCACCTGCGGGATCTGCTCACCCCCGGTGACCATCTCCTTGATCCGCTGGGCGATGTCTCGGGCGAGCCGAACTTCGGCATCCTCGGGGTGGGGCTGGTCGAGCGGTTCGAACCACGGCCCCTGCTCAAGCTTTTCGGCGCTTTCCACCAGTGGCCAGACATCGACCCGCCCCGCCAGCGTCTCGTTGAACGCCATGTGGCTGGAAGAGCCGCCGATGGCCGCCTGATCGGCACCCTGGAAGGTGCGGTCCACCACTGTCAGGATCGCCGGAGAGGAACGGAAGGAATGCGTCAGCGACCGCAGCCGCAGCGGCTCTCCCCCGGCAAGGCGGGTCTGGAACAGGTCGCGCTTGTGGTCGAAGGCCACCACGTCGGCGCCCTGGAAGGAATAGATCGACTGCTTCTTGTCACCCACGACAAAAAGGGTGCGCGGCCGGTTGCTGGCCCCCTGACCGGAGGTCAGCTCGGCGGCAAGGTTTTCCACCAGCTCCCACTGGTCGGGGCTGGTGTCCTGCGCTTCGTCAACCAGGATATGGTCGATCCCGCCATCGAGGCGGAAGAGCACCCAGGCCGCAAGACCGGGATCGGTCAGCAGCGAACGGGCGCGGCTGATCAGGTCGTCAAAGTCCAGCAGGCCCCGCGCGGCCTTGCGCGCTTCATAGATCGGCAGGAAGGCCCCGGCAAACTGGTGCAGCGCGAGGGTCTTTTCAGCGGTCGTCAGGCACAGGCGCACATGCCGCGCGTCCTCCACACGGGCCATCAGGGCGTTCAGGCGGTCGATCAGATCACCCAGCCGGACGCGGGTATCCTTGGTGGGAAAGTCGCCGATCTTGGCGGTGAAATGTTTCGTTTCGTCCTTCGAGCCGTCCTTGTGCAGAAGGACGTCCTCCAACCGCTCCAGATCAGCGAGGCGAGGGTCGGCGAAGTTGATACTGTCGAGCTTGGCGGCCGCTTTCTGGTCAGTGGTCGTGCCGCCAAGCAGCACGGCCACAAGGTCAGGCATCCAGGCAACCTCATACCCGAGGATCACCGAGGCCATCAGGTCGCTTGCCGTCAAACCAGGTTGCAGGTTGAAGAGCCGCCAGATCTCATCCTTGCCCATCGGTGGGGCGAAGGCGGCGCGGTGTCCCGAGATCTGTTCGACAAGCTTGGAGAAATCCTCGCCCGTGCTGACCTCGGTCAACCCGCGCACCGCGGCGGGGGCAAGGCGGTCGGCCATCTCTTCCACGATCTCGGCGCGCATCAGGCGGGCGGCGCGGTCGTCCATCTCGGCAAAGCCGGGCGGCACCCCAGCCTCCAGCGGAAAGCGGCGCAGCAGACTGCCGCAGAAGCCGTGGATCGTCTGGATGCGAAGGCCCCCCGGCGTCTCGAT
>JANPJZ010000150.1:0-3676 GCA_031425795.1 Rhodobacter sp.
GGCGATGCAATTGGCCACCTGGATCGGTTGGCGGCTGCATGGGGTGAAGGGCGGGCTGATCGCCGGGGGCCTTTTCGTGCTGCCTGGCGCTGCGGTCGTGCTGGCGCTGACGCTCGTCTATGCATCCTTTGGCGACGTGCCATTCATCGCCGCCCTGTTTGCCGGGGTGCAGGCCGCCGTCATTGCCATCGTGATCGAGGCGCTGATTCGCGTCTCACGTCGGGCGCTGAAGTCGGCTGAGGCATATGTCATTGCGATTGCTGCCTTTTCGGCGTTGTTCCTGTTCGACGCCCCGTTTCCGCTGGTGATCCTGACCGCCGCCCTCTGGGGCTTCTTCCGCACCAGGCCCGTGGCGCGCGACCCGCTGGCCCCCCCGCCGCCCGCCGCCCTTGTCCGGTCCCTCAAGGCCGCTGTGGTCTGGCTGGCGATCTGGTTGCTTCCACTTGCGGCGCTGGTTGCGCTGGCGCCGGGGCGGTTGGCCGAGATCGGGGTGTTCTTTTCCAAACTCGCCGTCCTGACATTTGGCGGAGCTTACGCCGTCCTGGCCTGGATGGCGCAGGATGTGGTGGAGGAGAAGGGCTGGCTCACGCTGACCCAGATGATCGATGGGCTTGGATTGGCCGAAACCACGCCCGGGCCGCTTATCCTGGTCAACCAGTTCGTCGGCTTTCTGGCTGCCGATCAGGTGGGCGGCACGGGCTTTGCGATCGCCGGGGCGCTGGTGGCGCTGTGGATGACCTTCATCCCCTCGTTCCTGTTCATTTTCACCGGAGCGCCCTTCATCGACCGGCTGATCCATATGCCGCGCCTCTCTGGGGCGCTGGCGGCGATCACGGCGGCAGTGGTGGGGGTGATCGGTAACCTTTCCCTGTGGTTCGCGCTGCACGTGCTTTTTGCCAGCGTGCCCGAGGTCAGCCTTGGCCCGCTGACCCTCGCCTTGCCTGATCCTGGCACCCTGCGGCCGGTGCCGGCGCTGATCGCGCTCTTGGCGGGGCTGGCGCTTCTTTGGCGGCACTGGCCGCTTCTGTGGGTGCTGACGCTTTCGGCACTCGCCTCTGGATTGGCCGGTGTTGTGTAGACGACTGCCGCCTTTCCGACCGTCGCCCCTTCCCTTGGGCGTCGAATTCCTTATGGTAAGGCAACAGAAGAAAGGGCTACCCGGATGGCGCGATCCATCGATTACGGCATTCTGATGCACCGCGCGATGCGCGGCCTGATCCAGACCGTGCTGACGGATGTGGCCGAAAATGGCCTGCCCGGAGCGCACCACTTCTTCATCACCTTCGACACCACCTATCCCGGAGTCGAACTGGCGGACTGGCTGCGCGACCGCTATCCCACCGAAATGACGGTGGTCATCCAGCACTGGTTTGAAAACCTGACCGTGAACGATGAGTATTTCACCGTCACCCTCAACTTCGGCAACAACCCCGAGCCGATGATCATTCCATTCGACGCGGTCCGCACCTTTGTGGACCCCTCGGTGGAGTTTGGCCTTCGCTTCGAGACGCAGTCCTCGGACGAGGATGACGAGGAAGAGGAAGACGACATCGAAGTCGAGGAAGAGCCCGTCCGTCAGGATGCGCAGGTCGTGTCGCTTGACCAGTTCCGCAAGGGTTAGGTCTTGAGCGGCGACCTTGCGCTGTTCCGCCGCAGACTGCTGCAGAATCCAAAGCAGGTGTCGGCACTGGCACCCTCGTCGCGCTATCTTGCCCGTGCGATGGCCGAGGGGCTTGGCCCGCGAACCGGCCGCGTGGTCGAGTTTGGCCCCGGCACCGGCCGCCTGACCCGGGCGATCCTTGACGCGGGCGTGCCACCCCGGCATCTGGACCTGTTCGAGCTGGACAGCGACTTTGTCCGCCACCTCCATCAGCAGTTTCCCGGCGTGGCCGTGCACCACCTTGGCGCCGACCGGGCCGACGAGGTCATGGCGCCCGGTGTCGGGGCCGTGGTCTCCGGCTTGCCGCTCCTGTCGATGCCCGAAGCGGTGCGAGAGGCGATCGTCGGCGCCGCTTTCCGCATCCTTGCGCCCGGCGCTCCGTTCGTGCAGTTCACTTACGGGCCGAAGCCCCCCCTGCCGCCGGAAAGCATGGACCGGCTTGGCCTGCAGGTCGAGGCGGGCCGCAAGATCTGGCTCAACCTGCCTCCTGCCCGGGTCTATCGCTTCACCCGCGCCTGATTGCTGCAGTATGCAACGGTATGCCAATTGATTTTGCCGCCCCCGGGCGCTATGCGGCAGCAAGCCAGCATGGAGACGCCGATGACCTCGACCCGCACCGAAACCGACAGCTTCGGCCCTCTGGATGTGCCAGCCGACAAGTATTGGGGCGCGCAGACCCAGCGGTCCATCTTCAACTTCCCCATCGGCTGGGAACGTCAGCCGGTCGCGATCATCCGCGCCCTGGGGGTCATCAAGAAGGCCTGTGCGCTGGTGAACATCGCCCAGGGCGACATCTCGAAAGAACTGGGCGAGGCCATTGCCGCCGCCGCTGACGAGGTGATCGCGGGCCGCTTTGACGACAACTTCCCGCTAGTCGTCTGGCAGACCGGGTCGGGCACCCAGTCCAACATGAACGCGAACGAGGTGATCTCGAACCGCGCGATCGAAAGCTTGGGCGGGGTGATGGGGTCGAAGAAACCGGTCCATCCCAACGATCATGTGAACATGGGCCAGTCCTCGAATGACACCTTCCCGACCGCGATGCATGTCGCCATCGGCATGATGGCGCGCGATGTGCTGCTTCCGGGGTTGGAAAAGCTGTCAGCGGCGCTGTGGGCGAAGTCCGATCAGTTCAAGGACATCATCAAGATCGGCCGCACCCATACGCAAGACGCCACCCCCCTGACCCTGGGGCAGGAGTTTTCCGGCTATGCGACCCAGGTAGACAAGGGCATTGCGCGGGTGAAGATGTGCCTGCCCGACATCTATGAGCTGGCGCAGGGCGGTACTGCCGTCGGCACCGGCCTCAACACCCGCGTCGGCTGGGATGTGCGGGTGGCGGCCGAGATTGCCTCGATCACCGGTCTGCCCTTCGTGACCGCCCCGAACAAGTTCGAGGCCCTTGCAGCGCATGACGCGATGGTCATGTTTTCGGGGGCCTTGAAGACGGTGGCGGCCAGCCTCTTCAAGATCGCCAACGACCTGCGGCTGCTCGGCTCCGGACCGCGCTCGGGTCTCGGTGAACTGATCCTGCCGGAGAACGAGCCGGGGTCGAGCATCATGCCCGGCAAAGTCAACCCGACCCAGGCCGAGGCGCTGACCATGGTCTGCGCTCAGGTGATGGGCAACGATGCGGCGGTCGGCTTCGCCGGCAGCCAGGGTCATTTCGAGTTGAACGTCTACAACCCGATGATGTCCTACAACGTGCTTCAATCCATGCAGCTTCTGGGCGACGCGGCGGGCTCCTTCACCGACAACATGGTGGTCGGGACCGAGGCCAACGTGGCGCGGATCGACAAGCTGATGAAGGAATCGCTGATGCTGGTGACGGCTTTGGCCCCGACCATCGGCTACGACGCCGCGACCAAGGTTGCCAAGACCGCGCACAGGAACGGCACCACCTTGCGGGAAGAGGCGATTGCGCTGGGTTATGTCGACGGCGAGACCTTCGACCGCGTGGTGCGCCCCGAAGACATGATCGGCCCGAAAGGCTGACCCTTGGCCGAAATCGTCAAC
>JANPJZ010000151.1:0-13824 GCA_031425795.1 Rhodobacter sp.
AATGGCATCGGCCAGATCGCAATAGATGTTGGCGACCGCCAGTGGAAAGCCTTCGGGGTGCGCGATGGCGACGCGGGACAGGCGCTTGGCGTCGTCGTAGAGCCCGCTTTCGCCCTTCTCCATGATCTGCGTGCGCCCGCCGACGGGGGTGTAGATCAGCTGGTTCGGCTGTTCGGAGGCCCAGCGGAAACCGCCGATTTCGCCGAACACCTGAATGTCGAACCCGTGCTGTCGTCCTATGGCAACGGAAGATGTCCAAAGCCTGCCGACCGTGCCGCCTCCCATGCGGAAGTTGACCATGGCGTCATCCTCCAGCGCGCGGGAGGGGATGGCTGAGGCGAAGTCGGCGGAGAGCTTTTCAACCTCGTCATCGCAGATGAAACTCGCCATGTGCAGCGCGTGGATGCCGCAATCTGCGAACTGGCCCGAGACGCCGGCCATCGCCGGATCATAGCGCCAGCGGACGCGGGGATTGTCGGCATCGGCAGCGTCGCCGTGGTGGCCATGGCTGAAGTTCGTCACCACAAGCCGGACCTTGCCGATATCGCCGTTGCGCACCATCGCGCGGGCCTGGCGGACCATCGGATAGGCCGAATAGCAGTAGTTAACCGCGCAGATCTGTCCGGTCTTGGCGGCGATGCGGACGATTTCCTCGCCCTCTTCCACCGTCACGGTCATCGGCTTTTCGCACAACACGTTGAACCCGGCCTCAAGAAAGGCCTTGGTGATCTCGAAATGGGTGGAGTTGGGGGTAGCCACGGTCACCAGATCGCAGCGGTCCGCCCGGTTCCGCTCACCTGCCAGCATCTCCTGCCAGTCGCCATAGGCGCGGTCCGGGCTGACGCCCAGCTGTTGGGCATACGCGCGCCCGACCTCGGCCCGGTGGTCCAAGGCACCGGCGACCATGGCGAAGTGTCCGTCGGCCAGCGCGCCCAGACGGTGGGCGGGGCCGATCTGGCTGCCCTCACCGCCGCCGATCATGCCCCAGTTCAGTTTTCTCATGATGCCCCTCAGAAGCCGATGGATTGCAGATAGTCGCGGTTCTTGCGCGCGTCGTCGATAGGGCCGACGTTCACCGTCGGGTCGCAGTCCTGTTCGACCGTGCACCAGCCGGTGAAGCCCGCATCCAGCAGGATCTGCCGGACAACGGGGAAGTCCACGTCGCCCTGACCAAGGTTGCAGAATATGCCCTGCCCGCAGGCGTCATAGAAGCCGGTGCTTTTCGCGATGGCATCCGCTTTGACAGCCGGATTTATGTCCTTGAAATGCATGTAGGAAATGCGGCGGATGTGGCGGCGCATGAAGGCTACCGGATCAAAGCCCGCGTAGGAATGGTGCCCGGTGTCGAAACAGATCTGCAGAATCTTCTCGTCCACCTCGTCAAGCAACCGTTCCAGTTCCGGCTCAAAGTCGATGAAGCCGGCGGCATGGGCGTGGATGCCGACGGTCAGGCCATACTCTTCAGTCCCCATCCGCGCCACCGTCGCGATGCGGTCGCGGAAAGCGGCCCACTCGGCAGCATCCATCTGCTCGGCGGCGTCGGCACGGCCCGCGGTTGGCGCGCGCCGGGGCGAGATGCTGTCGATCAGCACAAGATGCTGCGCGCCGTGTGCCACCAGCGCCTTGCAGGTGCGGGTCGCGGCATCGATCACCTCATCCCACTTCGCGGGGTCATGGAAGGGACGGAAGACGACGCCGCCAATCAGGGTCAGGTCGTTCTCGGCCAGGGCGTCACCCAGCACAGCGGGGTCTTCGGGCATAAAGCCGATTGGACCAAGCTCGATCCCCTTGTAGCCGGCGGCGGCACAGTCAGACAGCACCTGACGCCATGCCGGATTGCGTGGATCGTCTGCAAACTCGACGCCCCAGGAACAGGGCGCATTGCCGATACGGATCGTCATAGGGTCCTCATGTTTGCGGGACAGCAAGCCAGCGGCCGCTGTCAGATGCCTGAAAGGCGGTGTCAATAATCTGGCTGACGGCCAAACCGTCGCGGAATGTGGGCCAGACCGGCTGGCGAGTCGTGATTGCGCTCAGGAAGTCTTTGGCCTCGATGATGATCTGGTCCTGATAGCCGGTGCCGTGGCCGGGGCCCTGGCAAAACGGCAGGTAATCCGGATGCGCCGGCCCGGTCAGGATGCGGGTAAAGCCGCGTGTGTCCTCTGGCCCCTCGGCCTGGTAGAGGTGGACGGCGTTCTGGTCTTCCTGGTCAAAGCGGATGCTGCCCTTCGTGCCATGGATTTCATAGGCATAGCCCATCTTTCGCCCGGTCGCCGTGCGGCTGATGTAAAGATGCCCCATCGCACCTGCGGCGAAGCGGAGCATGATCTGAGCATGGTCGTCGTTCGTCACCGGGGTCGGGCCATCGGGGCCGGGGCGGGTGGTGTGGACCGTATCGATCCGGGCGGAAAGTTCGGCCACCGGGCCCATCAGCGCCAGCATGCAGTTGATCGGATGCGGCGCCAGATCGCCCATGCAGCCATTCGCCCGGCCCACCGTGCGCCAGGTGGCGGGCAGCGACGGGTCGGCCAGAAAATCCTCGGTATGCTCACCGCGGAACCAAGTCAGATCGCCGATCACCCCCTTTGCCAAAAGCTGCCGGACGAACTGTGTCGCCGGGGTGCGCACATAGTTGAAGCCGATCATGTTCGGCAGACCGGACGCCTCTGCCGCCGCAACCATCGCCCGGGCATCCTCCAGCGATGCGCCAAGCGGCTTTTCGCAGAAGACCGGCTTTCCGGCCGCAAAAGCGGCTTCCGCAATCGCGCGGTGGGTGGACTGGGGCGAGGCGATGACGACCGCATGCACATTCGGATCGGCCACAAGGTCCTGCCAATCCCGCGCAGCGCGGAAAAAGCCGTAGGCCTTGGCATAGCGACGGGCCGAGGCTTCGCTCGTCGCGGCAATCACCTCAAGCCGTGGCCGCAAGGCTGTGTCGAACACCGCGCCTACGGCGGAATAGGCCACCGCGTGGGCCTTGCCCATGTAGCCGCCACCGACCAGCCCGATCCCGATCTCTGCCATTTCAACCTCCCCGCGCACCGGTATTGCAACCGGTTGCAAAAGATGTATCCTCAGCCTGCAAACCGCGCAAGCCCCGTTTGGAAGGCTGCCGGACGGCCTGCGAAAGGGCAAGCGATGCGCGAGACAATCAGGCTGACCGTAGCCCAAGCCACCGTGCGCTGGCTGATGGCCCAGTTCATCGAGATTGACGGGGCCGATACCCGGATCTGTGGCGGCGGCTTCGGCATCTTCGGCCATGGCAACGTGCCCTGTCTGGGCGAGGCGCTGTACCCGGTGCATCAGGAACTGCCACTTTACCGTGGGCAGAACGAACAGAGCATGGGCTTTGCTGCCGCGGCCTATGCCAAGTACCACCTGCGGCGGCGGTTCATGTTCTGCACCGCCAGCGCCGGGCCGGGCACGGCCAACCTGCTGACAGCGGCCGCACTTGCCCACGCCAACCGCCTGCCGATGCTGATGCTGTGTGGCGATACCTTCCTGACCCGCTTGCCCGACCCGGTGCTGCAGCAACTGGAGCATTTCGGGAATCCGTCGCTTGGACTGAACGACGCCTTCAAGGCGGTAAGCCGTTACTGGGACCGGATCACACACCCGGCGCAGATCCTTCAATCCTTGCCTGCCGCCCTTGCCACCATGCTGGACCCCGCCGACTGCGGCCCGGCCTTCATCGGCTTGCCGCAGGACCTGCAGGGTTGGGCCTATGACTACCCGGTGGCCTTCTTCGCCAGGCATGTCCACCGCATCCGCCGC
Source organism: Rhodobacter sp. (assembly GCA_031425795.1). Classification (GTDB taxonomy): domain Bacteria; phylum Pseudomonadota; class Alphaproteobacteria; order Rhodobacterales; family Rhodobacteraceae; genus Tabrizicola. Next base: position 3,775 of record JANPJZ010000151.1, read on the forward strand.
CAGTCGCCCGACGCGCTGGAGATTGCCGAGGCCGTCGCCCTTTTGCGTGCCGCAAAGCGCCCGGTGATCGTGGCAGGGGGCGGGGTGCAGTACTCCGGCGCCGTGGCAGAACTGACGGCCTTTGCCGAGGCGCATGGCATTCCCGTGGTCGAAACCATTGCCGGGCGGGCGAACCTGCTGGCTGACCATCCGCTGAACATCGGACCCCTGGGCGTGACGGGGTCAGACAGCGCCAACACCATTGCGGGGACAGCGGATGTGGTGCTGGCTGTGGGCACACGGCTTCAGGATTTCACCACCGGCTCCTGGACGGTCTTTGCCGGAGGTACCCGCATCATCGGCCTGAACGCAGGCCGCCACGACGCCGCCAAGCATCAGTCACTGGCGGTCGTGGGCGATGCCAAGCTGGGGCTTCAGGCGCTGAACGCGGCCCTGCAGGGCCACCGTGCACCCGCCGAATGGACGTCGAAGGCTCAGGCCGAGCGAAAGACCTGGGATGTCTATGTCGCTGGAAACGTCGCGCCTGGGAACCGCCCGAACTCTTACGCGCAAGCCATTGGTGTGGTGAATGCCCTTTGCCACCCGCGCGACCGGGTCGTCACCGCCGCCGGTGGCCTGCCCGCTGAAGTGACTGCCAACTGGCGCACGCTTGGGATCGGCACGGTGGACGTCGAATTCGGCTTTTCCTGCATGGGCTACGAGATCGCCGGCGGCTGGGGCGCGCGGATCGCTCAAAGCGAGGCGGAACCAGATCAAGACACCATCGTCCTTGTTGGTGACGGCAGTTATCTCTTGATGAACTCCGACATCTACTCGTCTGTTCTGACAGGGAAAAAGCTGATCGTTCTGGTTCTCGACAACGGCGGTTTCGCGGTGATCAACAAGCTGCAGAACAACACCGGACAGGTCAGCTTCAACAATCTGATCAAGGATTGCCCTACAGTGGAAACTCCCTTCGCAGTGGACTTCGAGGCCCATGCCCGGGCGATGGGGGCGAACGCCGAAACCGTCGCTAACCCCCCGGCGCTGGCCGAGGCCTTCCTGCGCGCCAAGGCTGCCACGAAGACCAGCGTGATCGTCATGCAGGTCGATGCGTATGAAGGCTGGACGACCCAGGGCCACGCCTGGTGGGAAATCGGCACGGCCGAGGTGTCTCACTCGGCCGAAGTTGAGGCAAAGCATGCCGAGGCGGAGGCTGGCCGTGCGGGCCAGAGGCAAGGCGTCTGATGGCTGACCTGTCGCGCCTTGCAGGCCGGCACTTCCTGGTCATCGGCCGGGCGGGGATGGACCTTTACGCCGACCCCCCCGGCACGAGGATCGAGGCGGCGACGTGCTTTACCACCGCCCTTGGCGGATCGTCGGCCAATATCGCCGTGGGCCTGACGCGCCAGGGCTGCAGGGCCGCTCTGGTCACTTGCGTGTCTGACGATGCAGTGGGCCGGTTTTGCCTGGCTCAGCTTGACGCCTACGGCATTGACCGCGCCCATGTCCGCGCCGTCGCCGGTGAGGTGCGCAATTCGCTGGCCGTGGTCGAGACGCGCCTGGAAGACTGCCAGTCGGTCATCTACCGCAACAACGCTGCCGACTTCGCGATGACGGTAGCGGACGTGGAGGCGGTGCATTACGGCGCGTTTGCCGCGCTGATCACAACGGGCACGGTGCTGGCGGCCGAACCCTCGCGCTCGGCTGCCTTTCGGGCCTTTGACCTTGCCCGCAACGCCGGCCTACCGCTGATCTTCGATGTGGACTATCGGCCCTATTCCTGGCCCTCCGCCGCCGTAGCGGCGGAGGTCTACTCCCGTGCCGCGGCGGTGTGCGACGTGATCGTCGGCAATGACCTGGAGTTCGGATTCATGGCCGGCGACGCGGCCAAAGGGCTGGACAAGGCCCGCAGCCTGATCGCGGACGAGGCGCGGATCGTTGTCTACAAGATGGGTGAAAAAGGCGCGGTCACGATCACTGGGGATGGGGAATTTGCCACCGGCATCTACCCGACCCTTGCCCTGAAACCGACCGGCGCCGGCGACAGTTTTCTTGGCGCTTTCATCGCGGCCCTCGCCACGGGCCAGTCGGTGCGCGATGCTGTCCTGCGCGGCTCTGCCGCTGCCGCGATGGTCGTCGCCCGCGTCGGCTGCGCCCCCGCGATGCCGACCATTGCCGAACTGGACGCCTTCCTTGCCACCCATCCCGGCCCGACCTCCTGAAAGGGACACCCATGCACATCGCTCCGCATGACAACCAGAACCGCGCCATTGTAGATATGCATGACGCGAAGGTTCCGCTGGTCTACTTCAACATCATCCGGCTGAAGGCGGGGGAGAGCTTCGATTACCGCACCCCCGGCTATGAGACCTGCGTCGTCCCCGCCACTGGCACGGTGACGGTGGAAACCCTGGGCGAAACCTATGCCGCCATCGGCCAGCGCGGCGTCGACGTCTGGGACGGCGAACCAGAGGGCGTCTATGTCCCCACGGATGCGGGCACGCGGATCACCGCCCTGACCGACACCGAAACCTTCATCGCCGGTGCGCAGTTCGCGGACACTCTGCGCCCGTTTGCGGTGAGGGCGGCCGATATCGACAAGGTCCAATACGGCTCTGACGACACGAAAACCCATCGCAAGATCAAGCACATCCTTGGCGCAGCCTACCATGACCGCGTCGGCCGTCTGCTGGTGTCCGAGCTTTACACCGTGGGAGCAGGTGGCTGGTCCGGCTTCCCCAGCCACAAGCACGACACCGACCGGCGGGACAGCCCCGGGGGGGGAATGATCGAGACCCGCCACGACGAATGCTACAACTTCCGCTTCCGGCCCGACTATGGGTCGGGCCTGCAGATGCTGCAGCGGGTCGATAACGAACCGGGGGATGCCTATCACATCATGAACCGCTCCACCGTGCTGATCGACACCGGTTATCACCCCTGCTGCGTCTTGCCGGGGTACGAGATGTATTACTTCACCATCCTCGGGGGCCAAAGCCAGCGCAGCCTGAAGCAGTATTTCCAGCCGACCCACGCGGCGCAGCTCCACACCATTCCTGGCATCATGGACATGGTGGCCAAGTTCAGATGACTCTCGTCACCCTTGCCCAGGTTCTCCAACCCGCGCTCATGGGCGGCTACGCGGTCCCCGGCCTCGTCTGCCTCGGGTGGGAGGACATGCGCGCTTACGTCGCCGCCGCCGAGGCGGAGCGCGCGCCGGTGATCCTTCAAGCCGGCCCCGGCTGCCGCGAGCACACGCCGCTGCCGGTCCTCGGCCGGATGTTCCGCCATCTTGCCGAAGGCGCCAGCGTCCCCGTCGTGGCCCATCTCGACCACGGCACTTCGCATGACGACTGCCGCGCGGCCCTTGACGCGGGGTTTACCTCGCTGATGTTCGACGGGTCAAAGCTACCCCTGCAGCAGAACATTGACGAAACTTCGTCTGTTGCTGAACTCGCCCATGCGGCTGGCGTGAGTTGCGAGGGCGAGATCGGTTTCGTCGGCTATGCCGGGGGTGCCGCTTCAGCGGGGACCGATCCGGCCGAGGCCGCCCGTTTCGCCCACGAAACCGGCGTGGATGCACTGGCCATTTCCATCGGCAATCTGCATCTGCAACAGCGGGCGGGGCAGGGGCTCGACCTCGCCCGCCTTCACGCGATCGAGGCATCGACCTCGGTTCCCCTGGTCATCCACGGCGGCTCTGGAGTGCCTCCTGCACAGCGCGCGACACTTGCAGCCAGATCTCGCATCTGCAAGTTCAACATCGGCACCGAGTTGCGCATGGCCTTTGGTGCTGCCCTGCGCGAGGCCTTGGCCCGCGACCCCGACCGGTTCGACCGCACTGCAATCCTGAAAGAGACCGAACGCCCTGTCGCCGATGCGGCCCGCATGATCATGCGCAACCTCGGCGCGTCAGGTCGCGCCTGAACGCACCCCTCAGACTGGCCCCTCAGACCGCGGCAGGATCAGGATCGCGCGAAAATCATTGACGTTCGTCAGTGTGGGCCCGGTAACCACCTGCGTGCCGATCGCAGCGAAGAAGGTGTGAGCGTCGTTTTGCTGCAAGGCCACTACCGGGTCCCGCCCGCGCTTCTGCGTCAGAGTGTCGGGCCCGATCACTGCACCAGCCACTTCCGCGGCACCATCGACCCCGTCCGTGTCGCAGGCGATCGCATGGATGTTCGGCGCACCGTTAAGCGCAAAGGCCAGCGCAAGGCAGAACTCGGCATTTGGCCCGCCAACCCCGTCCCCGGTCCGGGTCACAGTCAGCTCGCCGCCGGACAAGAGCAGCACAGGCGCTGCCCCCGGCGCCAGATCCGCCGAGATCTCCAGCGCCATCGCCGCCTGCACCGCTGCCACCTCCCGAGCCTCGCCTTCCAGCGCATCGCCGAGGAGGCGCACGTCGCAGCCCGCCTCGCGTGCCATCTTTGCCGCAGCTACAAGGGATTGCGCGGGTGCGGCGTAGATCACGTTCTCCACCCGCGCCAATCGCGCATCCCCGGGCGCGATCACCCCCGACCGCTTCAGCGCCGGCAGGATCGAGGTCGGCACAGGTACCGACCAGCGCCGCAGCACCTCTGCCGCGTCGGCGGGGGTGGTGGCATCCCCCACGGTTGGCCCCGACCCGATGAAGGCCGGATCATCCCCCGGCACGTCCGAAATCATCAAGGCCAGCATCCGCGCCGGGTAGGCCGCCGTCGCCAACTGCCCGCCCTTCACCCGGCTGAGATGCTTGCGGACCACGTTCATCGCGGAAATCGGCGCGCCGGAAGCCAGCAGGGCCGCATTGACCGCCTGCTTCTCTGCCAGGCTGACCCCTTCCGCCGGGGCGCAGAGCAGTGCCGACGCCCCGCCCGAAATCAACGCCAGGACAAAGTCCTTGTCACCAAGCCCTCGCAGCAGGTCCAGCATCTCCTCTGTCGCCGCGGCGCCCGCAGCGTCCGGCACCGGGTGGGCGGCCTCGACAATTCTTACTCCCCGGCAGGGTCGACCGTAGCCATAGCGGGTGATGACAAGCCCCTCGCAGGGGCCCCAGACGGCTTCCACAGCCTCGGCCATGCGCGCGCTTGCCTTTCCGGCTCCGATGACAAGCACCCGTCCGGTTGGCTTTTGCGGCAAGACCCGCGCCAGCGACCGCATCGGATCGGCAACCTCGACCGCACGGTCGAACAGCGCACGCAGGAAACTGGCAGGTTCGGGTATCATGCGTGTCAGCCCATGCTTGAGGCGCGAAGGATCAGATCAACCGGAGTGACCCGTTCCGGCGATGGCCGGCTACCGGAGTCCAGCCAGCCCAGCACGGTTTCGGCCACCCCACGCCCAAAGCCTGCAATGTCGCAGCGGACCGAGGTCAACCCAGGCCAGACTTGCGCGCATTCCTCGATGTCATCAAACCCCACGACTTTCAGGTCCGGCCCCACTGGACGCCCAATCTCGGCGCAGCCGGAAAGAATGCCCAATGCGACCAGGTCGTTGAAACACAAGACGGCATCGACCTCCGGGTGCTCGGAGGCAAGGCGCAAGGCAGTTTCGCGCCCGAAGGCGCGGGTCGGACGGCCGGGAAGATGCAGGGGCGCTCTGTCTGATGCCGCAAGCGCCGCAAGATAGCCCGACATGCGCTGGTCGGTCACCTCTCGCCCGGCCAGCCCACCCAGAAACGCGATCCGCTGCGCGCCGCCTTCAAGCAGATGGTCAGTCGCCATCCGGCTGCCATGCTGGTAATCCGGCACGGCAAAAGGAAAGCGCACGACGTCCGGTACCGCCCGCCTCAGGACTTGCATCGTCGGCACGTTCGCCCGCGCTATCGCGTCGAAGGTGGCTTCCACGGCCCCGTATGCTGAAGACAGGATCAGCGCGGCCACCCCGTGTTCCAGCATTGCCGATACGACCTGCTCCTGCAATGCAGCGTCTTCGTCGGTATTTGCGAGAACACAAGCAAAGCCCCGTGCTGACAGCGCCATCTGAACCGAAGTAGCAAACTCGGTGAAGAACGGGTTGCGCAGATCGTTGATCACAAGGCCGATCAGGCCCGTGTTGGCCTGCCGCAACTGCGCGGCCGAGCGATTGTAGACGTAGCCAAGCTCCATCATCGCGCGGCGGACATCCTCCCGCGTCTCGGTTCGCACCAGGGGGCTGTTTTGCAGGACCAGACTGACGGTCGACTTCGAGACGCCCGCGCGGCTTGCGACATCGATGATTGTGGGCCTGCGGTCCATCCTGATCAGCGTTGCTCCACCCCATGCAGCGCCAGAAGCTGCGCCATGCGCGCTTCAGCCAGATCCGGCCGGGCCAGAAGCCCCGCTGCATCCGCCAGCCGGAACACGGCCGCATAATGCGTGATGTCGCGTGAGGATTGGAACCCCGCAGGCATGATGAAATGCTGCTGGTGGCCGTTCAGCCACGAAAGGTACGCGATCCCGGCCTTGTAGAACCGGGTGGGGGCGCGAAAGATCTCGCGGCTGATGGGGACCGTGGGCGCGAGCAGGCGCTTGTAAGTGGCAAAGTCTTCAAGGGCGAGCGCCTCAAGCGCCTGAGCGGCGGCAGGGGCGATGGCGGCGAAGATTCCCAGCAGGGCGTGGGAATGGTGGGTGCCGTCGCCTGCGATCAGGGGAGCGTAGTTGAAGTCATCGCCGGTGTAGAGGCGTACGCCTTCGGGCAAACGAGCGCGGAAGGATTCCTCGTGCGCCTGATCCAGAAGGGAAATCTTGATGCCATCGACCTTGGCGGGGTTCTCCTTGATGAGCGCCAGAACGAAGTCGCTGGCATCAGCTACGTCGGTCGATCCCCAGTAACCGGCAAGCTGGGGGTCAAACATGTCACCCAGCCAATGCAGGATCACCGGCTGCGCCGCGCCGTTGATGAGGCGGCGGTAGACGGTGGCGTAAATTTCGGGCGCGGCCTTGATCGCGGTGAAGGCGCGGGAGGCCATCAGGATCAGTTGCCCGCCTGCGGCCTCGATCGCCTCGGCCTGGGTTTCATAGGCGGCTGCGATGGCGTCAGCGGTGGTCAGGTCTGTCAGGGGCAGGTGATCGGTGCCCGCGCCACAGGCAACGCGCGGGCGCATCGGATGGGCCTTGGCGGCGACCATCGTGCGCTGGATCAGGTGCAGCGCGGTGGGCCAGTCCACCCCCATCCCGCGCTGGGCGGTGTCCATCGCTTCGGCCAGGTGGAGACCCTGATCCCAGAGCTGGGCACGAAAGGCGAGGGTGGCGTCCCAGTCCACCGCCGGGCGGCCGTCCCAAGGGGAGCGCTCGCGAAGGGGATCGCTGACGATATGGGCGGCGGCAAAGGCGGTGCGGGTAAGCGGGACCTTCGGCGCGCGAGGGACGAGGGGGGTGCCGATGAGGCGGTAGGGTTGTAGCCGGGCGTCGGCGGTGGGCAGGATCAGCATCGGGTGCCCCCTCGTGCGGCTGTTGAGCGGAGCGCGTTCCGCGCGAGGTCCTTTGGTCTCGCCTCTGCGCGCAAGCGCGCAACCGGCTCGGTCCTTGGGGGCGCTTCGCCCCCCAAACCCCCAGAGAGTATTTGGAAAAAGAGCAAGGTGCGGGTCATGGCGTACCTTCGATTGGAAGATCGAAGACAAGGATGCCGTCAAGGCCGCCTTCGCTTGCGGCGACGAGGGCGGCACCCGCGCGTTTGTGGTCGCGGTGGGCCTGATAGGCAGCGAGGGCGGCCCAGTCGGTGAAATCAACGGTGAATCCGTGCATGTAGCCACGCTCGATCTTCTCGGGGCTCTCAGAGCGGCCGGTGTGGATGGCAATGATGCCGGGGAGCTTGGCACTGATCGCTACAAGGTCGGCGAAGATGCCTGCGATATGGGCTTCGGTGACGTCGGTGCGGGCCTTGAGCAGGACAATGTGGCGGATCATGCGGGGGACCTTTCGCGGATCATGTCGGCGGCTTTTTCGGCGATCATGATGGTGGCGGCGTTCGTGTTGGACGACACCACGCGCGGCATGACCGAGGCATCGACAACGCGCAGTTTTTCGATGCCGTTGAAGCGAAGCTGAGGGTCTACGACCGCCTCTGGATCACTGCCCATGCGGCAGGTGCCGGCCGGGTGGTGGTCGGTCTTCGCGTGCTTGCAGGCGTAGTCGAAACAGTCCTGATCGGTGCGGACATCGGGCCCCGGCAGGCGTTCGGCAAGGACATATTGTTTCAGTGCGGTCTGCTGCGTCATCTCACGCGCGAGTTTCAGGCCGCAGATCGACATTTCGCGGTCATGGGGGTCAGCCCAGTAATTCGGGTCGATCAGCGGGGCGGCCCTGGGGTCGGCGCTGGCAAGGCGGACGGTGCCGCGCGACCTTGGGCGGAGGTAAGCGGAGTTGAGGGTGACCCCACCCTGCGGCATGGCGGCAACGCCAGCCTCGATCCCCGAGCCTAGGCCGAGGTGGAACTGGATGTCGGGGCTGCGGGCGTCGGGGTCGGCGTACCAGAAGCCTCCGGTTTCAAACAGGGAAGAGGCTACGGGGCCCGTGCGGGTGAAAAGGTATTGCAGGCCAGCCAGCGCCGACAGATGCGGTTTGGCAAAGCGGTCATAGGTGTGAGGGCCGGTACATTCGGCGATGACGAAGAGGTCAAGGTGGTCCTGCAGGTTTGACCCTACCCCCGGCTGGTCAAGGACGACCGGGATGCCAAGGGCGCGGAGATGGTCTGCCGGGCCGATCCCGGACAGTTGCAGGAGGCGGGGAGAGCCAATGGCGCCGGAGGAGAGGATCACCTCGCCAGCGCGGATCACACCTTCGGGGGTTTCCACGCCGACGGCACGGCCGTTTTCAACAACGATCCGAAGGACTTGCGCTCCGGTCCGCACCGTCAGGTTTTCCCTCCGGCGCGCCGGGCCAAGGTAGGCCATGGAGGTGGACGACCGGCGATAGTTCCGTTGGGTCAGTTGATAGAAGCCGACGCCGTCCTGCACCTCGCCCGTCATGTCCATGTTGCGTGGGATGCCCAGTTCGGCGGCGGCCTTGAACCATGCCTCGCAGATCGGCAGGGGCGCGCGGGGTTGGCTGACGCCCAGAGGACCGCCCGTGCCGTGGTAGCGGTTGTCATGGGTGTCATTGTCTTCGGCGCGGCGAAAGTAGGGCAACACGTCCTCATAGGACCAGCCGGGGCAGCCCAACTGACGCCATTCGTCATAGTCCTGCGCATTGCCGCGCGTGTAGATCTGCGCGTTGATGCTGGAGCCGCCACCTATCACCTTGGCTTGGGTATAGCGGATCACCATCCCGTTCATGTGGCGCTGCGGCACGGTTTGCCAGCCCCAACTTCCGATGCCCTTGGTCATCTTCGCAAAGCCTGCGGGCAGGTGGTAGAACGGGTGCCGGTCCCGGCCCCCGGCTTCCAGCAGCAGGATCTTCGCCGCCGGATCTTCGGACAGACGGGCGGCGAGGACACAGCCGGCCGAACCGCCGCCGATGATGAGGAAGTCATACCCTTCGCGCATGGTCAGAGCCTTTCAATCGAAAGCCCGCCGTCGAGGGGGATCACCGCGCCTGTGGCGAAAGCCATTTGCCCAGTCACAAGCGGCAGGACCACGCGGCCGATATCCTCGGGCTGGCCCCAGCGGCCGGCAGGGACGAGGCCGGCTGCAATGCGAGCGGTGTAGGTGTCTTTTACGCCTGCGGTCATGCCGGTCTCAACAATGCCCGGACGCAGTTCGAAAACACCGATGTTGTGCGGGGCCAGCCGCAGGGCCAGCGCCTTGGCGGCCATCGAGGCGGCGGCCTTGGAGATGCAATAATCGGCCCGCTCCAGGCTGGCCATCGTCGCCGAGACCGAGGTGATGAACGTGATGGACCGGTAATGCGTGGCGGGCGTCGCCAGCATCGCCTTCGCCACGGCTTGCGCGAGAAAGAAGGCGCCGCGCAGGTTGATGCCCATCACCCAGTCAAGGTTTTCGGGCGTGATCTCCAGCATGTCGCCTCGCATGCGCGCCGGAACGCCGGCGTTCTGGACCAGTGACGCAACAGGTCCGACGGCGTCCAGCAGCGCCGGGATGGCTGCCACATCGGCCAGATCGTGCTGGAGATAGCGTGCTTGGGCCCCTAGTTCGGCAAGTGCTGCCTGCAC
>JANPJZ010000152.1:0-19314 GCA_031425795.1 Rhodobacter sp.
GTGGGTGGCGATCAGTCGAACCAGCTCCGCCCCGGTGTAGCCCGAGGCCCCAAGAATGGCGATGCGATGCGTCATGACCCGGCTCCCGAAAAACCCGCGCTCTCTTTGCGCCGATGCCCCGCCCAATGCAAGTCTGCGCGCCAACCGCCGGTACCGCTCTGATCGCAACAGCTTTCACTTTTGCACAAATATCCTCTGGGGGTCTGGGGGGCGAAGCACCCCCGGCACCGAGCCTTTTGCGCGTTCTTCACGCGCAAAGGGCGAGACAAAAGGCTTGCGCGCCAGCGCTCAATCAGGAAACCGCCCCGCACCGGTTGATGCTTAGAAGGTTAACGTGCCCTGAACGCCCCAGCCAAGCCCTTGACTTGAAAGGCCCCGGTCGATCCGCCCAGCCCGGGACAGCTCACGGAACCGGCGTCCACATCACATCCTCGATCCGTGGCGCCCCGGTGGCCAGCATCACCACCCGGTCGAACCCCATCGCAATCCCCGCCGCCGGTGGCATGACCGCAAGGGCCGCCAGAAAATCCTCGTCCAGGGGGTAGACCTCCCCATGGACCCGCGCCTTCTCTACCATCTCCGCCTCGAACCGCCGCCGCTGCTCTTGGGGGTCGGTCAACTCGCCGAACCCGTTCGCAAGCTCGACCCCGCAGGCATAGACCTCGAACCGCTCGGCAATGCGCGCATCCCCCGGCACCTTCCGGGCAAGGGCCGCTTCGGCAGAGGGATAATGGTCCAGGATCGTCACCCTGCCCTGCCCGAGGCGCGGCTCGACCCTCTCCGACAGCACCCGGCTGAGCATGTCCGACCAGGTGTCGTCCCCCGCCCGCCGCACCCCGATCCGGTCCAGCTCCGCGCCAAGCCGCCCTGCGTCTGTCGTCCCGTCCGTGTGGATCGTGCCCATCAGGTCCACCCCTGCATGGGTCGCGAAAGCCTCTGCCACCGACAGCCGCTCCGGCTCGGCAAAGGGGTCGCAGGTCCGATCCCGGAACCGCAGCCCCACCGCCCCCGCCTCCCGCGCAGCAAGGCGGAGGAAGGCCATAGTGTCAGACATGAGCTTCTCATAGGCTTCCCCCACCCGATACCATTCCAGCATCGTGAACTCCGGAGAATGGAGCGCTGCCCGCTCCCGGTTCCGCCAGACGTGGGAGAAGGCATGGATCCGGGTCTCCCCCGCCGCGAGCAGTTTCTTCATCGCGAATTCGGGCGAGGTGTGCAGGTAAAGTTGCCGGGGCTCGCCGTCGTTGCCGATGGCCTGGGTCGCAAAGCCATGCAGATGCGCCTCGTTTCCCGGGCTGCGGGCGAGGGCCGCGGGATCGACTTCGGTGAAGCCCTCCTCGGCCAACCAGCCCCGGATCGCCGCCTGGATCCGGTTCCGCGCCAGCAGGATCGGGCGGCGGTCGGCGTGGGTGTGGGGGCTCCACCATGGGGCAACGGGTTTCATCTGGAAATTCCGGTCAGGATGGGTTAGGTCGCGGCGTTGCCCGTTTAGGGACCTCGCCTGTCATTCACAAGGACCGCACCTTGAAAGTCATCGCCTCCTCCCTCCGCAAGGGCAACGTCGTCGATCTGGACGGCCGCCTCTATGTCGTCCTGAAGTCGGAAAACTTCCACCCCGGCAAGGGCACGCCGACGACCAGCGTCGACATGCGGCGGATTTCGGACGGGGTGAAGGTCGCGGAGCGGTGGCGCACCACCGAGATGGTCGAGAAGGCCACCGTGGACGAGCGGACCTATGACTTCCTCTATGAGGATGGCGAGGGGTTCCACTTCATGGAGCCGGAAAGCTATGAGCAGATCACCGTCGATCCCGACGTCGTCGGTGATGGCAAGGTGTTCCTGACGGACGGGATGAAGGTCTACCTCAAGACCTTCGAAGGCGTCGCCATCGCCATCGAATTCCCGCAGCGGGTGGTGGTCGAGATCACCGAGACCGAGCCGGTGGTAAAGGGGCAGACGGCCTCGTCGTCCTACAAGCCGGCAATCTGTTCCAACGGGCTGCGGGTGATGGTGCCGCCGCATATCGGGGCCGGAACCAAGATCGAGATCAACACCGAGGACAATTCCTACGTCGGTCGCGTCAAGGACTGATGTCCCGGGCAGGGACACGCAGCTGAGCAAGCAATTTCAGGGACTTGTCGTCTGACTTTAAGGATTTGGCAAGAATTGGGGGCACGCCGCAGGGCGTGCCTTATCGCTGCGTGAAGCGTGGGTTCCGCGCTAAGCTGAGGGCGCACACCGGGGGGGACAGCCATGCCAAGCGACAGCCATGATGCCTACAAACCCGCCGAGATCGCCGCACTGATCGAGACGGCGGGGGTCGCGAAAGCTGCGCTGCCTGCCCATCGGATGCTGGTGCTCGCCTTGCTGGCGGGGGCCTTCATCGGCTTTGGTTCAGCATTCTGGTGCGTGGCGATGGCGGGGGTGGACCCCGGCTTTGGCCCCGCACGGGTGCTGGGCGGCATGGTTTTCGCGCTTGGGCTTATCCTTGTGGTCGTCGGCGGGGCGGAGCTTTTCACCGGCAATGCGCTGATGGTCATGGCGGCGGTGGATAGGCGGATCAGCCCCGCCGCGCTGGGGCGCAATTGGGCCATCGTCTATGCGGGCAACCTGCTGGGGGCGGTCGGGCTGGCGCTTGCCTTCGGTCTCTCTGGCCTGCTGGACGGTCCGATGGGCGAGACGGCAGCGCGAGCGGCTGTGGCAAAGGCAGGGCTTGACCCGTTTGCGGCGTTCATCCGGGGAGCCTTGTGCAATGCACTGGTCTGCCTTGCGGTCTGGCTGAGTTTCGCAGCCCGCACCGCGACGGACAAGATACTGGCGGTGCTTTGGCCGGTGGCGGGTTTTGTTGCCCTGGGGCTGGAACATTCGGTGGCCAACATGTTCCTGTTTCCCGCCGGACTCTGGGCCGGGGCCGAGGTGAGCGCCGGAGCGGTTGCTGCAAACCTGCTTTGGGTCACGCTGGGCAACATTGTCGGCGGCGCGGGGGGCGTGGCACTGGCCTACCGCTTTGCCTTCGGGGCGATGCGGCAAGGGTGAGCGGCTAGGTGAACCCTGGCCTAAGGGGCAAGCTCGCCTGCTTCAATCCGGAAGGGAAGTCTGTTGCCGGGGGGCGGCAGGGGGCAGATGGCAAAATCGGTGAAGCCGCAGGGCGGCGTGAAGGCGCGGTTGAAGTCGAGGGTCATCTCGCTTTCTGTCGGATCTTCGCCGAAGAGAAAACGGCAGGCAGGGTAGGTTTCGCCCGCTGTCACATCGCGGAAGACAAACATCGGTTTGCCAGCTTTCCAATGCGTGGGCGTCAGGATGACGGGCTTGCCCTGATGCTGGAACGTGGCGCGGTGGGTGAGCGTGACGGCGGCGGTGGAGCCGTCTTTCATCGTGATTTCCGTGGCCTCGGGGGCGAAGCTTTCCCATTTCGCCCGAATTATCCAGTTGGGTGCATCGGGATATGACCGCACGGTGACAGTGGCGCGAATGCTCAGGTCGCGCACGCGGAGTGCCGGGATGCCGTCAACTGTATGAATTTCAAGAAGGAAGGGGTCGGCGCGCAGTTGCGGGAAAGCATCGGAGACATGGGTGAAGGGCTGGGACGCCGCGCCGGGAAGGGCAAAGCTTGCGCCGTCAGGGCCGAGGGTCAATGTGCCGAGCAGATCGGGGCCTGACGGCAGTTCGACCGTTTGCTTTCGGCCAACAGGATGGGTTCCGGGGGCAAGCTCGATCCTTGCGACGAGGTTCAGCCAGCCGTCCGGGGCGGTCAGTGCGGCAAGGCGGGCCGCGCGCCAGACGGGCAGCGGGATCATGCGACTTCGAACGTGATCTTGCGGCGCAGGAACTGCACGGCCTTGTTCGAGACATAAGCCGCGTCGCCAGTGGTGAGGAACTTCGACTGCGTGCCGCTGCCCAGCATCTCCGGACGGCGCTTGAGGTAGTCGCCCAGGCTTTCGGCCACGAGATTGGCCTGGGAGTAGACCTTGACCCCCTGCCCCAGCGCGTCTTGAAACACCTTTTCCATCAGGGGATAGTGGGTGCAGCCAAGGATCGCCGCCTCGGGGTGCGGCATCCGGCGTTTCAGCGCCTCGACATGTGAGCGGACGAGGGCTTCGGCAAGGATTTCGTCGCCCTGCTCGATCGCGTCGACCACCCCGCCGCAGGGCTGCGCCTCGACGTCGACGCCGATGGCGCGGTAGGCCAGTTCACGCTGGAAAGCGCGGGAGGCAACGGTGGCGGGGGTGGCGAAGAGGGCAACGTGTTTCACGGCAACCTCGCGCGGGGGGGAGTTGTCGCCCCACTGGCGTTCGGTCAGGGCCTCGATCAGCGGGACGAAGACGCCGAGGACGCGCTTGTTCGGCGGAACCCAGGTTTCCTGCATCCGCTTCAGCGCGGCGGCGGAGGCGGTGTTGCAGGCAAGGATGACCAGATCACAGCCCTCGTCCCACAGACGTTCGGTGGCGGCACAGGTCAGGTTGAAGATATCGTCGGCGGTGCGGACACCGTAGGGGGCGTGGGCATTGTCGCCAAAGTAGACGAAAGGGACTTCGGGCAAGCGTTTTGTCACCGCGTCAAGAACAGTCAGCCCACCAAGGCCCGAATCGAAGATGCCAACCGCCATGCCTTGTGCCCTTTTTGCCGGCGCGGGACCGCCCCCTCGCGCTGCTGGTGGCGATCATAGGGCGGAGCTTCTGCCCGCGAAAGGGCCAAGGCTGAATGCTTTGTGCCGCGTCGGGGGTGAAATCGCGTTCGCGTTTCCTTATCTGTGCGGCGTCATGTTAGGGTAGCGCGTGAATTCGGGGGGTGGGGATGGACTGGGACAAGCTGAGGATCTTTCACGCGGTGGCGGAAAAGGGCAGCCTGACCCATGCGGGCGACGTGCTGCACCTGTCGCAGTCGGCCGTCAGCCGGCAGATCCGCGCGCTTGAGGAAAGCCTGGCCGTCACGCTCTTTCACCGCCACGCGCGCGGGTTAATCCTGACCGAACAGGGGGAGCTTCTGTACGACGCGACGCAGGCGATGGTCAAACGGCTGGATGCGACGGCGGCGCGGATCCGTGACAGCGAGGACGAGGTCTTCGGCGAGTTGCGGGTGACCACGACGACGGGGTTCGGGACGCTGTGGCTTGCCCCGCGGCTGGCGCGGCTGTACGAGAAATACCCGGCGCTGAAGATCGACCTCATGCTGGAGGAGCGGGTGCTGGACCTGCCGATGCGCGAGGCGGATGTGGCGATCCGGATGAAGGAACCAAGTCAGGCCGACCTGATCAGAAAGCGGCTGATGAACATCCAGATGCGGCTTTACGCAACGCCGGAGTATCTGTCGGCGCATGGCACGCCCGAGGCGCTGGATGACATGAGTGCGCACCGGCTGATCAGCCAGCACGCGGGCACGCCGCAGGTCGCGGCGGGGGCGCTTCTGGTGCAGGACCTGATGTCGCATGACATTCCGTCGACGCTGACGGTCAACAATTACTTCGGGGTCTTGCAGGCGGTCATAAACCACCTTGGGGTGGGCGTGCTGCCGGATTACCTGACCGAGGATTTCCCGAACCTGGTGCGGGTGCTGCCGGAGGTGCAAAGTGCGGAAGTGCCGGTGTTCCTGGCCTATCCCGAGGAGTTGCGCCATTCCAAGCGGGTGGCGGCGTTTCGGGATTTCGTGACTGACGAGATCATGTCCTTCCGCAAGCGCCAGCACGAGGATGCCGCGGCCTGAGCAGCGTGTGATGCTGCCATGCGGCAAGTGCATAGCGGGATTGCCGTTTAAACGGGCAAACCGCACTTGTTTGCGCCACCACCCGGCTCTATCTCGAAAAGCGAGGCGACGTTGAGCTTGCTCGCGTTGCTTCACCTCCCTGTTGGACTTGGCCGAGCGAAAGCTCGGCCTTTTTTTTGGCGTGGCGCGCGTCAGTCTGGCAGCAAGGCACGGCGGCGGGTCAGGAAGGCTGCGTCGGCGGGGGATGCGGCAAGATCGATGGCGCGGTCGTAGGCGGAGCGTGCCGCGGTGATCTGGCCCGCCCGTGACAGATACTCGGCACATGCGGCATGATAGGGCTGGTAATCGGCCAGACCCTCTCTCAGGGCCGCAAGGGCGGCAAGGGCGGCGTGCAGCGCGCCGGACTCGGCCAGGGCGACCGCGTGGTTCAGGCGGATCACCGGCGTCGGTTCATGGACATGAAGGGATGCATAAAGCGCGGTGATCTGCGGCCAGTCGGGTGGCGTTTCGCTGTGCAGCGCCGCAATGGCGGCCTTGATCTGGAAGGGACCGGGCTGCAGGCGGGCTATGGCGCGGTCAAGCAGGGTCTTGCCTTCCGACAGAAGCGCTGCGTTCCAGCAATTGCGATCCTGATCGGCGGGCGGCAGGGTCGTGCCTTCCGCCGAAACCCGCGCCGCCGCGCGCGCGTGCGTCAGCAGAAGAAGCGCAAGGCAGCCCTCGACCTCGGCCTCGCCGGGGGCAAGCGACTGAAGCAGCCGGGCCAGGAAAACCGCCTCTTCGCAAAGATCGGTGCCGAGCCCGGGCCCTTGGGTATAGCCGGTGGTGAAGATCAGATAGACCACGGTCAGGACCGAGTTCAGCCGGTCCGGCAGGTCCTCCGGTCCCGGAACCGCATAGGGAATGCGGGCAGCGGCGATCTTGGCCTTGGCGCGGGACAGGCGCTGGCCCATGGTCGGTTCCGCGTCCAGAAAGACGGCGGCAGCCTGGGCCGTGGTCAGGCCGCACAGGCTGCGCAGGGTCAGGGCGATCCGGGACTTTTCCTCCAGCGCCGGGTGACAGCAGGTGAAGATCAGCCGCAACCGGTCATCGGCAATCACCTGCGGGTCCGGATCGGCGGCCTCTTCCTCGGCGAGGACTTCCATTGCGCTGCGGTGACGTCCGGCCGAGGCTTCCCGGCGGTAACCGTCAATCGCCTTGCGCAGGCCCGCGCGGAGCAGCCAGCCGGTCGGGCTTGCGGGCACGCCGTTCCGGCCCCAATGGACGAGGGCCGAGGCGCAGGCTTCATGCAGCGCATCCTCGGCCCGTTGAAAGTCGCCGATTCGGGAAATGAGGGCGGCAAGACACCGCCCCCGATCCGTCCGCAACGTGGCGTCCAAGGCCTGAGCAGGCGTCATTCGTAGGCCATCACCGGGCGGACTTCGACCGATCCGTAGCGGGCTGCGGGGATCTCGGCGGCGTAGCGGAGGGCGGCGTCCAGATCGGGTGCGTCGATCAGGTAGAACCCACCCAAATGCTCGCGCGTGTCGGCAAAGGGGCCGTCCGTCGTCTGCACCTTGCCCGCGCGCTTGCGCAGGGTTGTCGCGGTCTCGACGCCTTGCAGGCCTTCGCCCGCCAGGAAGGTTGCGGTGTCCTTCATCCGGCTGTCCATCGAGAAGTATTCGCCCATCATCGCGTCAAACTCGGGTGTGCCGGGTGAAGGTTCGGCGCCGGGGGCGGTGTAAAGGAGGACAAGGTATTTCATCGTGGTCTCCGTCATCGGTCGCGGGCGGAATTGCCGGCGATCCTAAGCCAAGGACGCAGGCGGGGGGCGGATTTCGACATCCTTGTTGTCGGGGCGAAAGATTTTCGAGAAGAACCTTTCGCCCGAATCGATCTGGCCCCGCCTCAGCCCCCGGCGGGGTTGTAGTTCATCACGGGCCGCACCTCGACCGTGCCATACTTCGCGGCGGGCACCATGGCGGCATAGTGCAGTGCGGTCTCAAGATCGGGCACGTCGATGATGTAATATCCGCCAAGATGCTCACGCGTCTCGGCAAAGGGTCCGTCCATGGTTTCGACCTTGCCATCCCGAACGCGGACCGAGGTCGCCTTGTCCACATCTTCCAACCCGTCGCCGCTGCGGATCACGCCATCGGCCTGCATCGCCTGGTTCAGGATGCCATAGCCCGCCATCATCTCGTTGAATTCGGCGCTGCCATAGGCGGGCACCTTGGTCGGGTCACTGTAGATCAGGATCATGTAGTCCATGATTGGGGTCCTATAAATTGAATTACTGGGGACTGTGCGGATCAGAGGCCGAGGATGTTGACGCCGAGGCAAACCATCAGGTTCACCGTGGCCAGGATATTGGTGCCATTGCCTACATAGCGCAGCGGATGCGCAGCATTGTCGATGGCGACAAGGCCGAAGGGATGTGCGATCCGCCCGACGAGGAGAAGGGCACCGGAGATGTGGAGATAAAGCGCGGGCGCCCCCATGCCTTCGGCAAGGATCATCAGGATCAGAACGAAGGTTGTCCATTCGACGAAGTTGCCGTGCTGGCGCACCCGGCGCAGAAGTTCGACGTTCCCTCCATCACCGTAGGAAATCTTGGTTGCGGCCCGCACCCCGCTGATGCGGAACCACAGAACCAGGAAGATCAACGCAAGCGGCAGAGCGTAGAGCGGGGTAACTGCAAAACTCATGACATTTCCTTTGTTTCTGGTTGGTCGTATCCCAAGGACGCCGAACCTTTGCCATTTTCGACATGGCCTGCAAAAATATTTCGACAGTGTTGGTTCTTCTTTCCCGGCCGGTGCCTTTCAGACCCAAGCCCCAGGTTCAGCACCCTTCCCCTTGGCCCGCCTTTCGTCTAGGACGCCGGGGAAGACCCGACACCCCGGAGGCTGGCATGAGCGAACCCGCAATCACCCCTGAGCTGGTGGCCTCGCACGGGATCAAGCCTGATGAATGGGATCGGCTGCTGGCCATTCTGGAGCGGCAGCCGAGCTATACAGAGCTTGGGATCTTCTCGGCGATGTGGAACGAGCATTGTTCCTACAAGTCGTCGAAGAAATGGCTGAGGACGCTGCCGACCACCGGGCCTCAGGTGATCTGCGGACCGGGCGAAAACGCGGGCGTCGTGGACATCGGCGACGGGCAGGCGGTGATCTTCAAGATGGAGAGCCATAACCACCCCTCCTACATCGAGCCTTATCAGGGCGCGGCGACGGGCGTCGGTGGCATTCTGCGCGACGTCTTCACTATGGGCGCGCGGCCGATTGCGGCGATGAATGCGCTCAGCTTCGGGCTGCCGTCGCATCCGAAGACGAAGCGGCTGGTGCAAGGCGTGGTCGAGGGCGTCGGCGGCTATGGCAACGCGTTCGGCGTGCCAACGGTCGGCGGCGAGGTGCGGTTTCACGCAAGCTACAACGGCAACTGTCTGGTGAACGCCTTTGCCGCGGGCTTGGCGGATGCGGACAAGATCTTCTACTCGGTCGCAAGCGGCGTGGGGATGCCGGTGGTCTATCTTGGGGCCAAGACGGGCCGGGATGGCGTGGGCGGGGCCACGATGGCCAGCGCCGAGTTCGACGACACGATCGAGGAAAAGCGCCCGACGGTGCAGGTCGGCGACCCCTTCACCGAAAAGCGGCTGCTGGAGGCCTGTCTGGAGCTGATGGCCTCGGGGGCGGTGATTTCCATCCAGGACATGGGGGCTGCGGGGCTGACCTGCTCGGCGGTCGAGATGGGCG
Source organism: Rhodobacter sp. (assembly GCA_031425795.1). Classification (GTDB taxonomy): domain Bacteria; phylum Pseudomonadota; class Alphaproteobacteria; order Rhodobacterales; family Rhodobacteraceae; genus Tabrizicola. The sequence continues at coordinate 9,432 of JANPJZ010000152.1, forward strand.
ACAAGGGTGGGCTTGGCATCAGGCTGCAGCTGGATGACGTGCCCCAGCGCGAGACGGGGATGACGGCCTATGAGATGATGCTGTCGGAAAGCCAGGAGCGCATGCTAATGGTGCTGCGCCCCGAGCTTGAGGTGGAAGCGCGGGCGATCTTCCGGAAGTGGGACCTCGACTTTGCCATCGTGGGCGAGACGATCCCCGAGGACCGCTTCCTGATCCTGCACGGCAATGAGGTGAAGGCCGATCTGCCACTGTCGAAGCTGGCCTCCAGCGCGCCGGAGTACGACCGGCCTTGGGTGGAAACGCCTGCGGCGGCGCCGTTGGGCCCGGTCCCGGCGATATCGGCGCTGGACGGGTTGCGGGCGCTGATCGGCTCGCCGTCCTATGCGCACAAGGCCTGGGTGTATGAGCAGTATGACAGCCAGGTGGGCGCGGATACGGTGGTCGCCCCAGGTGCGGGCGCGGGTGTGGTGCGGGTGCATGGGACGGGCAAGGCGCTTGCCTTCACCTCCGACGTGACGCCGCGCTATGTGAAGGCGAACCCGTTCGAAGGCGGCAAGCAGGCGGTGGCGGAAGCCTATCGCAACCTTTGTGCCGTGGGGGCAAAGCCGCTGGCGACGACAGACAACCTGAACTTCGGCAACCCGGAAAAGCCCGAGATCATGGGGCAGCTGGTTGGCGCGTTGCGGGGGATTGGCGAGGCCTGCCTGGCGCTGGACATGCCGATCGTGTCGGGCAACGTCAGCCTTTACAACGAAACCGATGGCAAGGGCATATTGCCGACGCCGACGATCGGGGCGGTGGGGATCCTGGCCTCGCTGGACGAGTTGATCGCTGGTCGACCGATGGCGGGCGATGCGGCGGTGCTGATCGGTGCGACGGTCGGGCATCTGGGGCAGTCGGCGCTGCTGGCCGAGGCATTCGGGATCGAAGCCGGGGATGCGCCGCCGGTGGACCTGGCCGCGGAGCGGCGGCATGGCGAGTTCGTGCGGGCCAATCGCGGCCTGATCCGGGCTTGCTCGGACCTGTCGGATGGCGGGCTTGCCCTCGCGGGGTTCGAGATGGCCGAGGCTGCCATGATCGGGTTGGTGCTGGAGGCAGGTGACATACCTGCGCTCTTTGGTGAAGATCAGGCGCGCTATCTCTTGGCGGTGGCAGGGGGCGATGTGGCGGCGCTGATGGCGGCGGGCAAGGCTGCCGGCGTGCCGGTGGCGGTCGTCGGGCGATTCGGCGGGACCAATCTGGCCTTCGGTGCCGAGGTCGCCCCGATCGCCTCGCTATCGGACCTCTACCGCAGCGCCTTTGCAACCGCACTGGCGGGCTGATGCTGAAGCTGGCGGGTCCGGGAGAGTCTGCGGTGACCGAAGGCCTGTGGCGTGAGCCACTGGTGGGATTTCCATCGCGGGAGGGGCGGGCATGACCCTGCGCGTGGCGACAGAGGCGGACATTCCCTTTATCCGCAGTCTGACAACTCGCCCGGACTATGCGCCCTTCATCGGTGACACCGATGCGGACACGCTGGCCGGTTATATCGCCGGCCCGACCGAGACGGTGGTGATTTGGGAAGCGGGTGAGACCGCCGGCTTTGCCATCTTCCGCGAACTTGGCCGTCCGGGCAGCGTGGTGGAACTGTTCCGCATCGCGCTGGATCGGGCGGGAGGGGGTCGGGGGGCCGCGTTCTTCGATGCGCTTCTGGACCATGCCTTCCGAGACCTTGGCGCCTCGCGGGTGTGGTTTGATGCCAGCGGCGAAAACCTGCGCGCGATGACAGTCTATGAACGTGCCGGGTGCCGGCGCGAAGGCGTGCAGCGGGCGCAATGGTGGCGACCGTCGCTTGGGCGGGCGGTGGACCTGCACCTCTTCGGCATACTGCGCGACGAATGGCAGGCCCTGCGCGGCTGATCGGCCCGGACCTTTCCAACCCGAGACGCTTGCAGCCCCCTGCGCCGAGGCTTACATTCCAACGCAAGCGACAGGAGTGCCCATGCCCATCGACGCCCGAGATATCGAAGCCATGATCCGCAGCAGCTTTCCCAATGCGACAATCAACGTGCAGGGCGATGACGGGGCGCATTTTTCTGCCGAGGTGATCGACGAAAGCTTTCGCGGCCTGAACCGGGTGCAGCAGCAACGCGCGGTCTACGCGGCGCTGAAGGGAAAGATGGACGGCGCGCAGGGTGAACTGCACGCGCTGGCGCTGACGACCAAAGCGCCGGACTGAAGGGGACGCAGGATGGCTGCCGATCAGGGAAGGCAGGAAAGGTTGGGCACGGTCTTCATGGCCGCAGCTTCGATCTTCATCGCGACAATGGAGTTTCTGGGCCGACCCGGCCCCGGCGAGTTTGTCGAAGCTGACCCGGACTGGTACGTCGCCTTCAACGCGGCCTTGCATGGGTTGATCCTGCTGCTGCTGCTGTTTGCGCTGCTGCGTCTGCCCCGAACCACGGCCGGAAGGCCTGGACTGCGCGCGCCCGTCACCGCCCTGGTCCTTGTGGGCATCGCGGCGGCTGCCTATGTGCTGGGTCGTGATCTGGGGCTGGTGTGATGCGAACAGGCAAAAGGCAGGGCTGAGACATGGCAACGGGAACGGGCTTGGGCGGGCTGATACCGGTCGCGATGACTGCGGTTGCCATCGTCACCATGCTGCGCGCCCGCGCCAGACGCCGGTCGGGCGAGGCTCCGCGTGACGAAGTGTTCGAGCGCCGTCAGGCCGCGACACGAGAGACGGAGCGGCGGATGGCGTCCTATCTGGCGGGGCGGGATACGGGGGGCCGGCACGCGGCTTCCGATGAGTCAGAGCGACGGAACCCTGGCGGATGAGAGCGGGGACCCGATGATCGACTGGAAGTTGATCAGGACGGCAGCGACTTCGATCGCGCCCTTTCCGGAAGACGAGACATTCGCGGCCCGGTATAGTGGGACGCATCAAGAGAGGACCGAGAAATGACGGCTGCAGACAATATCCGCGAGACGATCACCAAAAACGACGTTGTACTTTTCATGAAGGGCACCAAGATGATGCCGCAGTGCGGGTTCTCGTCCCGCGTGGCGGGGGTGCTGAACTTCATGGGCGTTGAGTTTGCTGATGTGAACGTGCTGGCCGATGCTGAGATCCGGCAGGGGATCAAGGATTTCTCCGACTGGCCGACAATCCCGCAGCTTTACGTCAAGGGCGAGTTCGTAGGCGGCTGCGATATCGTCACCGAGATGACGCTGTCGGGCGAGCTTGATCAGCTGTTCGAGGCGAACGGCGTCACGTTCGACAAGGCGGCGGCGGAGAAGATCCGCGAAGCGAACGGTTGAGGAGAGCGGTGGGCAGACTGCCCACCCTGCCAGTGGCTGGGCTTCAGGGGGCGACGGCGCAGGTGAGAAGCGGCGTCTCGCCTTCGGGCGTCTTCCAGGACAGGGTCGCAGCGTCTTCCTTCGTCCACCAGACGTAGTTCGACCCGTCCGAGGGCCAGCCATAGCGGGCCCCGGACGCAGCTTCTTCCTGAAACAGCGTGATCTGTGTGCCGTCGACGTGGATCACGACGACGGCTTGATCGTCCGCCGTGACGAAGGTGGCGGGCACAATGACGCCACGATCACAGGTGTAGCGCAGGGTGGCGACCGTGGTTTCTGCGGCGGCAGGCAGCGCGGTCAGAAGGAGCGCTGCAAGACGGATCACGCGCTGCGCTCTTCGACGCGGGCGGCCATCGCTTCGGCGCGGGCGGCAAGTTCTGCAAGCGTTTCCATCACTTGCGGCGGGATCACTGCGACGTCGCGGGTGGCGACCGGGCGGGCCTCAAGCTCGGCCACGCGGCTGCGCAGGGTGCGCAGCTCATCTTCAACCGCGGCGGTCTTGTCGGCGAGCATCAGGCCCGCCATCAGCAGCATCTTCGAGTCCGGCAGCCGGCCCATCTGGGCCATCAGCGGCGTCGCCTCGGCATCCAGCATCGCGGCAGCAGAGCGCAGGAAGTGTTCCTCGCCCGGCTGGCAGGAGACCTGGAAGCCCTTGCCGCCGATGGTCACTTCAAGATCAGGCATGTCCGGCCTCCGTCAGGTGGGGTTCGAGGGCGGCAAGGATTTCGTCCATCTCGGCCACCTCGGTCAGGCGGAGGGCGCGCAAAGCGTCAAGCTCTACCATCAGGGATTTGTTGATCAGCTGGGGTTCGGTCACCCCGGCGGTCTGGGCGGCGCGGAGGGCGGCCACCTGCTCCCGCAGCGCGGTGTTGGTGCGGCGCATCCGCTGCAGTTCCAGGCCCTGCACGTCAAGCTGCTGCGTGAGCCGATCGACCTTCTGGGCCAGGTCACCCTTGTGATCCCGCTCCTTCAGGGTGCGGAGACGCTCTTGCAGCTGGACCGTGAGGGCCTTCTCCTCATCCAGCTGCGTGCGCAGGGTGGTTTCGGCCTGCGAAGGCCCGCTTGCCGTTAGGGGGGTGGGGACGGGCGGCGCGGGGCGGGGCATCGCGGACAGCCGGTCCACGCCCTTGACGATCCGTTCCAGTGCTGCGGATATCCGCCCTTCGAGTTCGGTGATTTCCTGCATTCGCCACCCCTAGTCCCCGGCGCTTGGGCGCGCCGCTTGCATGTCCTGCCATCCCACGGGCCCGAATCGGTCCGGCAGGCTGTTTGGCAATCTTATCGCGAAACCGGGAAAGGCGACCGGCCTTTCTTCCCAAGGCCTTGGGCAGCACGCTTGATCTTGCCGGTGCCGGTCGGTAGGACGCGGGGGAACGCCTGCCCTGCCCCATCCCCGACCCCAAAGCCAAAGGAATGCCGCCGTGGACATCCAGACCCTTCGCGCCAAGCACCCGGACCACTGGATGCGGGCCACCGCGATCCGCGCGCTGACGCTTGATGCGGTGGCGGCGGCAAACTCGGGCCATTCGGGGATGCCGATGGGCATGGCCGATGTGGCGACGGTGCTGTTTGCCAACCATCTGAAGTTCGACCCCACAGCCCCGCGCTGGCCGGACCGGGACCGCTTCATCCTGTCGGCGGGGCACGGGTCGATGCTGATCTACAGCCTGCTGCACCTCACCGGCTATGCGGACATGACGCTGGAGCAGATCAGGAATTTCCGCCAGTGGGGGGCCATCACCGCAGGCCATCCGGAATACGGCCATGTCGCAGGGGTGGAGACGACAACCGGCCCCTTGGGTCAGGGGGTTGCCAATGCCGTCGGGTTCGCGATTGCCGAGGAGTCGCTTCGCGCCCGCTGGGGCGCCAAGGTGCAGGACCACCACACCTGGGTGATCGCCGGAGACGGCTGCCTGATGGAGGGCGTTTCCCAGGAGGCAATTGGCCTCGCTGGCAAGCTGCAGCTGGGCCGGTTGATCGTGCTTTGGGACAACAACGGGATCACCATTGACGGCAAGGTGTCGATCTCGGACGTGACCGACCAGAAGGCGCGCTTTGCGGCGAGCGGTTGGGACGTGTTCGAGTGTGATGGCCATGACCCCGAAGATATCGACCGCGCGCTGGTGGCGGCGAAAGCCTCGCCGCGCCCGGCCATGGTGGCCTGCACCACGCATATAGCCCTTGGTCACGCGGCGCAGGATACCTCCAAAGGCCATGGAGCGCTGACCGACAAGGCGCAGATGGAGGCGGCGAAGGCGGGCTACGGCTGGACCGGTGGTCCGTTCGAGGTGCCTGCCGACGTGAAGCGCTGGTGGCAATCGCTGGGCGCCAAGGGTGCCAAGGCGCGGGCGGAATGGGAGACGCGGCTGGCCGCCTTGTCCCCCGCCAAGCAGGCTGAGTTTTCCCGCATCTTCGCGGCGGAGGCCCCGGCCAAGCTTTCGGCCACTGTGCGCGCGATGAAGAAGCAGGCGGTCGCCGATCTGCCGAAGATCGCCACACGCGCAGCATCGGAGAAGGTGCTGGCCGCAGTCAACCCGGTCATGGGCGAAACCATCGGCGGATCGGCGGACCTTACGGGGTCGAACAACACTAAGACGGCGGATCTGGGCGTCTTCACGCCGGACGACCGCAAGGGACGCTATGTCTACTTCGGCATCCGTGAGCATGGGATGGCGGCGGCGATGAACGGCATGGCGCTGCATGGCGGGGTGCGGCCCTATGGCGGGACGTTCATGTGTTTCACCGACTATGCCCGGCCCTCGATGCGCCTGTCTGCGCTGATGGGGATTCCGGTCGTCTACGTGATGACGCATGACTCCATCGGCCTTGGCGAAGATGGCCCCACACACCAGCCAGTCGAGCATCTGGCAATCAGCCGGGCCACGCCGAACACGCTGGTGATCCGGCCGGCTGACCTGGTGGAAACCGCCGAAGCCTGGGAGATTGCCCTGACCGAAAAGACGCGGCCCACAGTGCTGGCCCTGTCACGCCAGAATCTGCCAGCGGTGCGGAAGGTGCATACCAACAGCAACATGGTTGCCAAGGGAGGCTATGTGCTTGCCGAGGCTACTGGGCGGCGGCAAGTAATCCTGATGGCAACCGGATCAGAGGTGGAAATCGCCTTGAAGGCCAGGGATGCGCTTGAGGCCGAGGGGATCGGCACGCGTGTCGTTTCCATGCCCTCCATGGAGCTTTTCGCGGCACAGGATGAGGCTTGGCGGAAACGCGTGCTGCCATCGGGGCCGGTGCGGATCGCCATCGAGGCGGGCGTCCGGCAAGGCTGGGATCGCTGGTTGCTGGGAGAGCGTGGCCGTGAGGCCAAGGCCGACTTTGTCGGGATGTCGAGCTTTGGCGCATCTGCCCCGATGGAGCGGCTTTACAAGGAATTCGGCATCACCGCAGAGGCCGTGGTCGAAAAAGCCAAACGGCTCATCTGATGGACAAGGGCCGCTGCGCTGTGCAGCGGCCCTTCCAAGTCACTCTTCCTTGGCGGGGTCATAGCTGACGGAGGCTTCGGAATACTCGTCCTCGGGCACCATCTCGCCGTCCACCGGCGGAATGTCATCCTCTTCCTCGTCCAGATCGTCGTCGTCCAGATCATCGTCGTCGAGGTCGTCCTCGAGATCATCGTCCTCGTCGAGGTCATCGTCTTCCAGATCCTCGTCCTCGGCATCCAGATCGGTCGGATCGGGCATGCCGTCGTCATTCAGATCGTCGTTCAACGGTCCATCGCCGGAGTTGTACGCGCTGGTCGTCACGTCGGCATGGGCAAGCGACACGTCCGGCATATCTTCCATCGGCAGATCCTCGTCGGGCAGAACGCCGCCGCTGTCGGAAGCGTCCCCGTCTGACAGGCGGATCTCTTCGAACTCGTCTTCTGCGTCGTCCTGGGCTTGCGGGAAGACCTGCTCATCCCCCTGATCGCGCAGGGTTGGAAATTCGCCCAGATTGCCCTGGATCGAGGCTTCCTCGATCACTGGTTGGGCGGCTTCGTCGGGATCAAGGGTGGGCAGCGCCACTTCCTCCATCGCGACGATTTCGCGGGCGGCGTCGACATAGCTGTCGCGTCCCCCGGCGGGCTGGCCGGCAGCGGCCCACATAGCATCGGCACGGTCACGGACGCGGGTTTCCCAGGCGTCGAATTCTTCGCGGTTCATGGCGGACCCCATTGGCTGTTGGCAGGGCAACGCCCGCTGGGGCAGCAGGGTTCCGTCAGTGGGCGGCGGGTTTTTTGCCCGTCACGGCCGCCATGGCCGGCGCGATCACCCGGGTGGCCACGGGGATCAGCAGAAGCCCGAGGATCAGCCCGAAGACCCCATCGAGTGCGGCAGTAACGGTCCAGGTCACGACGCCCGGAAGCTGCGGCACAGCCTCGGCCGCGAGTTCGGCCGCGTGGTGGATGGTCTCATAGGGCCAGACCCAGAGATGCGTGACCTCAAGCCCGTGAACCACGATGTTTCCGCCGACCCAAAGCATGGCGGCGGTTCCGACGGTGGAAAGGACGGCCATCAGCTTCGGCATCGCCAGCACCAGGCCCCGCCCCAGCGCGCGCCCCCCGGAGGTGTATGCGTTGGCGGCCATGTGCAGGCCCACGTCGTCCATCTTCACGATCAGCGCAACGGCGCCATAGACGACAAGCGTGATCAGCGCACCCACGACGGCGAGGGTGATGGCCTGTAGCCAGAAGCTCGGGCTCTCGATGGTGGCAAGCGCGATGGTCATGATCTCGGCCGACAGGATGAAATCGGTCTTGATGGCGCCGGCGATCTTTTCCTCTTCCAGATGGGTCGGGTCCTTGGTGTCGAAATCTTCTGCAACACTCTCATCCGCGTGGGGGGCGAGCGCGTGCACCAGCTTTTCCGCCCCCTCGAAGCAGAGATAGGCCCCCCCGAGCATCAGAAGCGGCGTGATCACCACGGGCAGGAAATGGTCCAGCGCAAGGAGGCCGGGCAGCAGGATGAGGAGCTTGTTCTTCAACGACCCAAGCGCGATACGCCAGATGATCGGCAGTTCACGGTCGGCTGAGAAGCCATGGACGTATTTCGGTGTCACGGCGGCATCGTCGATCACCACGCCTGCGGCCTTGACGCCCGCCTTGGTGGCGGCCGCGGCAATGTCATCGACCGAGGCGGCGGCGACCTTGGCAATCGCGGCCACGTCGTCGAGAAGGGCGAGTAGTCCGCTCATCAGAAGTCTCCCAGCTGCACTTGCCCGTCATGTAGCGCGCGAGGGCTGCCGAGGCAAAGTCCCCTTCACGCCCCGTTTGGAATTGGCGTATAGACCGACCGAGCGCAACCGGGACGGGCCCCAGCATGACGAACACCATCGCGCTTTACCTTGGGCTCACCATCGCCGCGGCCATCGGTCTGGACATCTGGGCAAACGACGCCGCGGCGCTGGATTTTCTTGCCGTCAAGTTCCTGCGGCTGGTGGAATGGGTGGTCTTCTGGCGCTGAACACGTCAAACTGCGGTTGTAATTGGCGGGTATCTGAGGATGTTACCGCTATCAGTGACGTGAGTCGCATCCTGTCGGAGGAATGATCATGACTGTCAAAGTTGCCATCAACGGGTTCGGCCGCATTGGCCGCAACGTGCTGCGGGCCATTGTGGAATCCGGGCGCACCGATATCGAGGTCGTGGCGATCAACGATCTTGGACCGGTGGAGACCAACGCCCACCTGCTGCGCTATGATTCGGTGCATGGGAAATTTCCGGCCACGGTGACCACCGGCACGGACACGATCGACGTCGGTCGCGGGCCGATGCGGGTGACCGCGCTGAAGAACCCGGCGGAGCTGCCATGGGGCGATGTGGACATCGTCCTCGAATGCACCGGTATCTTCACCTCGAAGGAAAAGTGCCAGGCGCATCTGGAAAACGGCTCGAAGCGGGTGCTCATCTCTGCCCCCGGTGACGGCGCCGACAAGACCATCGTCTACGGCATCAACCACCAGTCGCTGACCAAGGATGACATCGTCGTCTCGAACGCCTCCTGCACGACGAACTGCCTGGTGCCCGTGGCGTCCGTCCTGCATGCGGCCATCGGGATCGAGAAGGGGATGATGACCACCATCCACTCCTACACCGGCGACCAGCCGACGCTGGACACGATGCACAAGGACCTTTACCGCGCCCGTGCGGCTGCATTGTCGATGATCCCGACTTCGACCGGTGCGGCCAAGGCCGTTGGTCTGGTCCTACCCGAGCTGAAGGGCAAGCTTGACGGGATCTCGATCCGCGTGCCGACGCCGAACGTGTCCGTTGTTGACCTGAAGTTCATCGCCAAGCGCGCAACCACGGTGGAAGAGATCAACGCAGCGATCCGGGCGGCTGCCGACGGGCCGCTGAAGGGTATCCTGGGCTATACCGACGAAAAGCTGGTCAGCTCGGACTTCAACCATGATCCGCATTCCTCGGTCTTCCACATGGACCAGACCAAGGTCATGGACGGCACCTTCGTGTCGATCCTGAGCTGGTATGACAATGAATGGGGCTTCTCGAACCGCATGGCTGATACGGCCGTGGCGATGGGCAAACTGATCT
>JANPJZ010000153.1:0-10854 GCA_031425795.1 Rhodobacter sp.
CGCTGGCGCTGGTGCGGCCGGGGGTGGCGCCGGTGATGACCTGCCAAAGCTCTGTGACCGGGTGGTCGGGGTCCAGTTGCTGAATTTCCTCCTGCGCTCGAAGATCTTCGTCGAATACCCGCCCCAGACCCGGATCGAGGGGGAAAATCAGCAACTGGACCCCGACCACCCGGTCACAGAGCTTTGGCAGGTCATCACCGGCGCCACCCCCGGCCGCACCAGCGCCAGCGAAGTCACCCTCTTCGACTCCGTCGGCTTCGCGATCGAGGATTTCGCAGCACTCCGCTACATCCTCGCCCAGTCGCAAGCCACCGGCCTTTACGACAATCTCGACATGATCGCCGACCCCGACGATCCGCGCGATCTCTACGGCATGATCCTGCGCGCGACCTGACACCTTACTGGTCGCTGTAGGCGTGCTCCACCCCCTGCGGGTCGGTGACTAGCCAGGCCTCCCCATCACGCCGCAGATACCCCGGCCCGACCGGCACCTTGCCGTGCCCGCCGGGGATATCCAGCACATACAAGGGCTGCGCGATCCCGGTCAGCCGCCCCCGCAATTCCGACATGACCCTTTGCCCCTCGGCCAGCGTCACCCGGAAATGCCCCGTCCCCTTCGCGAGGTCCGGATGGTGCAGGTAATAGGGCTTCACCCGGTTGCGGATGAGCTTGCGGAAGAGCGCCTCCAGCACCACCGCCTCTGCGTTCACCCCGCGCAGCAGCACCGTCTGCGACAGAAGCGGCACCCCTGCCCGGTTCAACCGTCTCAGCCCTGCAGAGGCGGCGGGCGTGATCTCATCCGCATGGTTCACATGGACCACAACCCAGATCGGCAACGCCCGGTCCAGCGCCGCCACCAGCGCTTCGGTCACCTTGTCCGGGGCCACAAACGGCACGCGGGTATGAAACCGCACCACGTCCAGCGTCCCCAACGCCTCCAGCCGATCCAGCATCGCCCGCAGCCGCCGTGCCGACAGCACCAGCGGATCGCCTCCGGTGAAGATCACCTCCCGCACCGCAGGCGTGGCGGCCAGATACTCTACCACCCGCTCGAACTCCGCCTCAGCCAACTGGCCCGCTTCCCCCACCGTCTCGCGCCGAAAGCAGAAGCGGCAATAGACCTCGCAGACCTGCGTTGCATGCAGGATCGCCCGGTCCGGATAGCGGTGCGTCAGCCCCTGCACCGGGCGATGCGCGTCATCCCCGATCGGGTCGGCCAGCTCCGCCGCCGTGACCGTCAGCTCAAGCGCGTCCGGCACGAACTGCGCGCGGACCCCGGCACTGTCCACCGCCAGCATTTCGGGGCTTATCCTGATCCGGAACGCCTCGGCCACCGCCTCCAGCGCTGCCCGGTCGCGGGGCTGGGTCAGGCCCGCCGCCTCAAGGGCTGCGACATCGGTCAGGGAACAGGAACTTGCCATCCCGCCGCGCCCTAGCCGCAGGGCACGTCCTGCACAAGGCCTGTCCGAGCGTCGCTCCGCCCGCCTTCCCGTCAGTGCAGCCGGAACTCCCCCACCACATTGCGCCATTCGCCCGGCGCGATCAGCTTCCTGTGCGTGAAGCGCACCGAATGCAGCGGTCCTTCGATATTGCCCTGCCAGAATTCGATGAACTTGAACAATTCCGGGTAATCGGGCGCCAGATCATACTCCTGCCAGATGAAGCTGTTGATAACGCTGCGATAATCCGGCATCCGGTAATAAAGCTCCGCCGTCGTCAATCCATAGCCTTTCAGCATCCGTTCCGTCTCGGTTTGCGCCATTCGGTCACTCCTTTCCGCGCCATATGAAGGAATCATGACAGCTTCCTCCTAATTTTCAATGAAAACAGTATGTTGGCACTCACCTGTCCCGGCTGCCAGCAGTTGGCACCCCGCCATTGCACCCCATAGCTTGAATGGTGTATCCTGCCGCCAGCTAGATATTGATACTTAGTCGAAGGCGGACAGCACAGTGGCCGATATCCCGGAAGACACTGAAAAGACGGACGAAATCCCGGAACGTGCCGTGCACGACGGCCCGCAGATCGACATCGCGGCCGAGATGAAGACCGCCTACCTCGATTACGCGATGAGCGTGATCGTCTCCCGTGCGATCCCCGACCTGCGCGACGGTCTGAAACCCGTCCACCGGCGCATCCTCTTTGCGATGCACGAATCCGGCAACACGCACGACAAGTCCTACCGCAAGTCGGCCCGTCCGGTGGGCGACACGATGGGGAAATACCACCCCCACGGCGATAGCGCGATCTACGACGCCTTGGTCCGCATGGCGCAACCCTTCTCGATGTCGCTGAAACTCCTGGATGGCCAGGGCAACTTCGGATCGATGGACGGCGATAACGCCGCCGCCATGCGCTACACCGAAGTCCGGATGGACAAGCCCGCCGCCTACCTTCTCGCCGATATCGACAAGGACACCGTCGATTTCCAGGACAACTACGACGGCAAGGACCGCGAACCCACCGTCCTGCCCGCCCGCTTCCCGAACATGCTGGTCAACGGCGCGGGCGGCATCGCCGTCGGCATGGCGACCAACATCCCGCCGCACAACCTGGGCGAAGTGATCGACGGCACGCTCGCGATGATCGCCAATCCCGACATCAGCATGGAAGCGCTGATGGACATCATCCCCGCCCCCGATTTTCCCACCGGCGCGCTGATCCTTGGCCGCTCCGGCGCGCGCAAGGCCTATCTGGAGGGCCGTGGCTCCGTCATCATCCGCTCGAAAACCCATATCGAGGAAATCCGCAAGGACCGCTGGGCCATCGTCATCGACGAGGTGCCCTACCAGGTCAACAAGGCCACGATGATCGAGAAGATCGCCGAACTCGTGCGCGAAAAGCGGGTTGAGGGGATTTCCAACATCGCCGACGAATCCGACCGGATCGGCGTGCGCGTGGTGATCGAGTTGAAGCGCGACGCGACTCCCGACGTGGTCTTGAACCAGCTTTTCCGCTTTTCCACCATGCAGGTCAGCTTCGGCTGCAACATGCTGGCCCTGAACGGCGGCCGCCCCGAACAGCTGACGCTCCGCGACTTCCTCAGCAATTTCATCATTTTCCGCGAGGAAGTTGTCGCGCGCCGCACCGCCTTCGAGCTGCGGAAGGCCCGCGAACGCAGCCATGTGCTCTGCGGTCTTGCCGTTGCCGTCTCCAACGTAGACGAGGTCGTGCGGACCATCCGCGCCTCTGCCGACGCCGCTGAAGCGCGCGAAAAGCTGATGACCCGCCGCTGGCCCGCCCAGGACATTGCCCAGTACATAAAGCTGATCGATGACCCGTCGCACACGATCAACGAAGACGGCACCTATAACCTCTCCGAGGTGCAGGCCCGCGCGATCCTGGAACTGCGCCTCCAACGCCTGACCGCTCTTGGCGTCAAGGAAGTGACCGACGAGCTGGAAGAACTCGCCGCCAAGATCAAGGATTACCTGGAGATCCTCGGTTCCCGCGACCGCATCATGGCAATCATCTCCGACGAACTGACCGAGATGAAGCAACTCTTCGCCGTCCCCCGCCGCACCGAGATCATCGACTGGGCCGGCGACATGGAAGACGAAGACCTGATCGAGCGGGAGGACATGGTCGTGACCATAACCTCCGGCGGCTACATCAAGCGCACCCCCCTCGCGGAATTCCGGTCACAGAACCGCGGCGGCAAGGGTCTGGCCTCGATGCAGACCAAGGAAGACGATGTCGTCACCACGCTTTTCGTTGCAAATACGCACACTTGGCTCCTGTTCTTCACCACCGACGGCATGGTCTACAAGCTAAAGACCTGGCGCCTCCCCCTTGCCGGTCGCACCGCCAAGGGCAAGGCCATGGTCAACATCCTGCCGATCACCGCCGGCATCACCATCGCCGCCCTGATGCCCGTGGACGTGCCGGAAGACGAATGGGAAACCCTCCAGATCGTCTTCGCCACCTCTGACGGCGACGTCCGCCAGAACGACCTTTCCGACTTCACCAACGTCATGCGCAACGGCAAGATCGCGATGAAGCTGCCAGAGGGGATCACCCTGGTCAGCGCCGCCATCGCTGACGATCAGGACGACGTGATGCTGGTGACTGAGGCCGGCCGCGCCATCCGCTTCCCCACGACCGAGATCCGCGTCTTCAAGTCCCGCGGCTCCACCGGCGTCCGCGGCATCCGCCTCGGCGCGGGCGACCACGTCGTCTCCATGTCGATCATCCGGCACTTCGAGGCCGACCCGGCAGAGCGGGAAGCCTACCTCAAGCAGCGCCGCCTCATGGCCGGCGTGACCGAGGAAGACACCGACGATGAGGAAGAAACCGTTGCCGCAGGCCAACTTAGCCCAGAACGCTACAGCGAGATGTCCGCCGCCGAAGACCTGATCCTGACCGTCACCAAAGGCGGCTCCGGCAAGCTTTCCTCCAGCCACGACTACCCGGTCCGCGGCCGTGGCGGCATGGGCGTGAAAGCCATCTCCCCCGGCCCGCGCGGGGGCCGCATCATCGCCTCCTTCCCGGTCACGACCTCCGACCAGATCATGCTCGCCACCTCCACTGGCCAATCGATCCGCGTTCCTGTCGACCAGATCAGCTTCCGCTCCCGGTCGGCGGGGGGTGTCAGGGTGTTCAACGTGGCCGCGGACGAAGAAGTCGTCTCCGTCGCCCGCGTGGCGGATCAGGGCCCCGAAGCCGAGTGATGACGCTTGAGGAAAAGCTCGCCGCCCTCGCGGCGGCGGGCGAGACCATCACCTACGGCGCTCTCGCCAAAGAGCTTGGCCTCAGAGTGGCCGACCTCACGGCCCGGCTCGAATTCCTGATGGAACAAGACGCCGCCACAGGAAAACCCTTCCGCGCTGCCCTCCTGCGCCAGCGCCTCTCGCCCGACCAGCTCCCCGCCCCCGGCTTCTTCCTGAAAGCCGCCGAACTCGGGCACCCCACCGACAACCCGACAGAATTCACCCAATCCCACCGCCAAGCCCTTCATCTGTCCCCAAATATCCCGGGGTGAGCGCAACGCGCGAGGGGCAGCGCCCCTCCCTTGCGCCCTCAGCCACACAAAGCTACATCCCCCACATGGACACACTTCACATCATCGGCGGCGGCATGGCGGGCACCGAGGCCGCCTGGGCCGCTGCGAATGCGGGCATCCCCGTAACCTTGCACGAGATGCGGCCGCAGGTGAAAACCTTCGCCCACCGCACCGGCGACTTTGCCGAGATGGTCTGCTCCAACTCCTTCCGCTCGGACGACCACGAACAGAACGCCGTCGGTCTCCTGCATTGGGAGATGCGCACCGCAGGCGGTCTGGTGATGGAAATGGCCGAGCAGCACCGCCTTCCCGCCGGAGGCGCGCTGGCCGTGGACCGCGATCCCTTCGCCGCCGCCGTCACCGCGAAACTGAAAGCCCACCCCCTGATTTCTACGTCTTATGAGGAGGTTACCGAACTTCCCTCAACCGGCCACTGGATCATCGCCACCGGCCCGCTGACCAGCCCAGCCCTCGCCGCCAGCATCCGGCAAGCCACCGGGGCCGAAGCCCTCGCCTTCTTCGACGCCATCGCCCCCATCGTCTATGCCGACAGCATCGACATGGACACCGCCTGGATGCAAAGCCGTTACGACAAGGGCGAGACCGAGGATGAG
Organism: Rhodobacter sp.; assembly: GCA_031425795.1. Classification (GTDB taxonomy): domain Bacteria; phylum Pseudomonadota; class Alphaproteobacteria; order Rhodobacterales; family Rhodobacteraceae; genus Tabrizicola. The sequence continues at coordinate 5,617 of JANPJZ010000153.1, forward strand.
CAGAAGGCCTACATAAACTGCCCGATGACCCGCGACGAGTATGAGGCCTTCATCGACGCCCTCCTCGCTGCCGAAAAGACCGAGTTCAAGGAAGGCGAAACCGCAGGCTATTTCGACGGCTGCCTGCCGATCGAGGTCATGGCCGAACGCGGCCGCGAGACACTGCGCCACGGCCCGATGAAGCCTGTCGGCCTGACCAATGCGCACAAGCCAGACCAGAAGGCCTACGCCGTCGTGCAGCTTCGCCGCGACAACAAGCTGGGAACGCTTTACAACATCGTTGGTTTCCAGACCAAGATGAAGTACGGCGCGCAAACCTCTGTTCTAAAGATGATTCCAGGCCTGCAGGACGCAAGCTTCGCAAGGCTCGGTGGCATCCACCGCAACACCTTCATCAACTCGCCCACGCTGCTGGACGCCCAGATGCGCCTAAAAACCCATCCGCACATCCGCTTCGCCGGCCAGATCACCGGCGTCGAAGGCTACGTCGAATCCGCCGCGATGGGCCTTCTCGCCGGCCGCATGGCTGCCGCCGAAATCCAGGGACGCGAACTTCCTCCGCCGCCCCCCGAAACCGCGATGGGCGCGCTCGTCACCCACATCACCGGCGGGGCCGAGGCCAAGACCTTCCAGCCGATGAACGTCAACTTCGGCCTTTTCCCCCTGATCGACGCCAAAGGCGGCCGCCGCGGCCGCACCGTCCGCTACAAGGCCTACACCGACCGCGCGAAAGAGGCTTTCACCGCATGGCTCACAGCGTAAGAAACGCCGCCCCGGCCCCCGAGCCGGGGCCTCCCCCTCAGCCCTTGCGCCAATCGCAAACCGAACTCCCGGCTCATACCCGATCCGGCCTCCCATGTTTGTAACCCGCTTCGCCCCCAGCCCGACCGGCCCCCTCCACCTCGGCCACGCCTACTCGGCCGTCCTCGCGCATGACATGGCCCGCGCCGCCGGGGGTCGGTTCCTGCTGCGGATGGAAGACACCGACCTCGACCGGTGCAAACCCGAATACGACGCGCTGATCCAGGAGGATCTGACCTGGCTCGGCCTCACCTGGGATGGCCCGATCCACCGCCAAACCGACCACATCGAAAGCTACAACTCCCGTCTCGAAGCCCCTGAACCAAAAGGCCTTCTCTACCCCTGCTCCTGTACCCGCTCCGACATCCGCGCCGCGCTGTCCGCCCCGCAGGAGGGTGTCGCCTTCAACGTCTACCCCGGCACCTGCCGAGGCCGCCCGATGTCCTCGCGCCTGCCCGGTGACGCCCTCCGCCTCGACCTCGCCGCCGCACTGCGGGCGCTGCCCACCCTCAGCTTCCAGGAAACCGGCCCGGCCCAGGCCGGCCTGCACCAGATCGACCCCACCGACGCCCAAGCCAGGATCGGCGACGTCGTCCTCTCCCGCAAGGGTGAGGATATCGTCGCCTATTTCCTCGCCTCCGCCTTCGACGATGCCGACCAGGGCGTGACTCAAGTGATCCGGGGCGAAGACCTCTTCGATTTCACCCCCGTCCAGGTGATCCTGCAGCACCTCTTCGACCTGCCGACCCCCACCTACCACCACCACCGCCTGATCCGAGACGACCAGGGCAAACGCCTGGCCAAACGCGACGACGCCCGGGCGATCTCGAAATACCGGGCCGAGGGCGCAACCCCTGCCGACATCCGCCGCATGGTAGGGTTGCCAAAAACTTGACGCGTCGCCTTAGCGCAGCGATTACATGGACTTACGAGGGTGTCCCCGGCAGGGACACCGCAAGGATCTCCACCTCCTCGCCCCCCCGAACCGCCGTGTAGAAGCACGACCGCCGCCCGGTGTGGCAAGCCGGCCCCTCCTGCTCCACCAGGGCCAGAAGGGTATCGCGGTCGCAATCCACCCGCAGTTCCACCAGCCGCTGATGGTGCCCCGAGGTCTCGCCCTTCACCCAGAACGCCCCCCGCGACCGCGACCAGTAGGTGACCTTGCCCGAAGCCAGGGTCGCCGCCACCGAAGCGGCGTTCATCCAGGCCACCATCAACACCTCGCCCGAGGCATGGTCCTGCGCGACGCAAGGGATCAGCCCCTTTTCGTCATAGCGCAGGCTGGCGGGATCAAAGCTCATCCGGTCTCTCCTTGGCAGGGACGGCATGGCGGACTACATAAAACGGAAGACAGGAACATGCCATCAGCGACAGCGACACCCTGAAATGAGCGACAGCGAACTTCTCAAGCTCTACTCCGCCCGCATCCTCGCGCTGGCGGCCGATATCCCGCATCATGTGCGACTGCCGGCGCCGCAGGGCACGGCGCGCAAGCGGTCACCGCTGTGCGGGTCGACGGTGACGGTGGATGTGGTCGTGAGGGATGGGCGGGTAAGCGACTTCGGGCAGGATGTGAAAGCCTGCGCCCTTGGTCAGGCGTCGGCGGCAATCCTCGCGGGCGCGGTCATCGGGCGCAGCCTGCCCGAGCTTCAGGCGGCGCAGGTCCAGCTTCGCGCCATGCTCAAGGGCGGCCCAGCCCCGGACGCCCCGTTCGACGGCTTCGAAGTCCTCCTTCCCGCGCGCGATTTCAAGAACCGGCACGCGTCGATCCTGCTCGCGCTGGATGCAGTATGCGAGGCTGTTGCGGCCACCGAAGCCGCCGCATGAAAAAAACCGCCGCACGTCAAGGGACGGCGGCGGCAGTAGCGCGTCTGGGAAAGCGAACCGGCGAACCATGACTTGCATGGGGGAAGGCCGGAAACCTTGGGGAACAGAGCGCGGGGCAGAAACCTCAGATCAGGCCGGGAAAGGCAAGCCCGGCAAAAAGCAGAACGAACAGGGCGGCTAGGCCAACAGTATCCTCAACCGCGCCGCGGGGGGTGTGGGTCAGCAGGGTCTTCACGGCGGCTTTCATGCTGTTCTCCTTGCTTGTTGCTGTATTGTTCTCATATCCAGATCAGGCTGTAAAGAACTTTTTAAGAACATTCGCGAACATACCGCGATTACCTGCTCACCCGACGCTGATCAGCCGAATCGCCCGGTCCTGATCCAGCAGCCACAGCAGCGCCCGGATCGACTGGCCGCGCGGGCCCGTCAGCGCCGGATCGTCATGCAGTGCCTTCCTCGCATCGGACTGCGCCAGCGCCATCAGCGACGCCTGACGCTCCAGATCGGCGACGCGAAACCGTGGCAGGCCGGACTGCGCCGTGCCGATCAGATCGCCCGCACCGCGCATCGCAAGGTCCTCCTCGGCGATGCGAAAGCCATCCTCGGTATCGCGGATCGTGGTCAGGCGGCGGGTCCCCGTCTCGTTCAGGGGCGCCTGATAGAGCATAAGACAGGTCGAGGCCGCCTCCCCCCTCCCGACACGGCCGCGCAACTGGTGCAGCTGCGCAAGGCCGAACGTCTCGGCCCGTTCGATCACCATGATCGTCGCATTGGGCACGTTCACACCGACCTCGATCACGGTGGTCGCGACCAGCACGGCCGTGTCGCCCGCCACAAAGCGCGCCATCGCGGCATCCTTGTCGGCGGGGGGCATCTGGCCGTGGACCAAGCCGACACTGTCGCCCAAGGCCGCGCGCAGGTGCTGAAAGCGCTGCTCGGCGCTGGCGTAGTCCACCACTTCCGATTCCTCGACGAGGGGGCAGACCCAATAGGCCTGCCGCCCCTCGGCCACCGCCTTGCGCAAGTGGTCGACCACCTCGTCCAGCCTTTCGTCCGAGACCATGGCGGTGCGGATCGGCTTCCGCCCCGCCGGTTTTTCGTCCAGCACCGACACATCCATGTCGCCATGCGTGGCAAGCGCCAGGCTGCGGGGAATCGGCGTCGCGGTCATCACCAGCACGTCCACCGCCTCGCCCTTGGCGCCAAGCTCCATCCGCTGGGCAACGCCAAATCGGTGCTGTTCGTCGACAACGGCCAGGCGAAGGTCCTGAAAGTTCACATCTTTCTGGAAAACCGCATGGGTGCCGACCAAAAGCGGAATCCGCCCCATGGCAAGGTCTTCCAGCTTCATTGCCCGGTCCGCGCCCCGGTCGCGCCCGGTCAGCAGCTCCAGCCGAACCCCAGCCGCCCGGGCCAGCGGTGCCAGCCCCTCGAAATGCTGCCGGGCGAGGATCTCGGTCGGGGCCATCATCACGCCCTGCCCGCCTGCCTCTACCGCGACCAGCAGCGCCTGGAACGCGGCCAGCGTCTTGCCCGAGCCGACATCGCCCTGCAACAGCCGGTTCATCCGCAGGGGCTGCGCCATATCCGCCGCGATCTCGGCAATCGCGCGGGTCTGCGCACCCGTCGGCGCATAGGGCAGACTGCCCAGCACGCGCGCGCGCAACTGCCCGTCGCCCTGCGTGACCACGCCCTTGCCCCGACGAATCGAGGCGCGGGCCAGGGCAAGCGTGATCTGATGGGCGAAAAGCTCGTCATAGGCGAGGCGCAGTCGGGCCGGATGGTTCGGGGACAGGGCCGCAGCCGTCTGCGGCGCGTGAACCTCGGCCAGCGCGTCGGACCAGTCGGGCCAGCCCTCCCGCGCCTTCAGGGCGGGATCGATCCACTCCGCCATCAGCGGCAGCCGGGTCATCGCGCCCGCCACCGCCTTGGCGACGACCTTCTGCGTCAGCCCGGCAGCAAGCGGATAGACCGGCTCATAGGCGGGAAGCTCTCCCGCCTCCTCGGGCCGAAGCACATGGTCGGGGTGGACCATCTGCGCAACGCCGTCAAACAGCTCCACCTTGCCCGAGATGAGGCGGCGTTGGCCGGTCGGCAGCAGTTTTTGCAGGAAATCGGCGCGGGCGTGGAAGAAGACCAGCATGAACTCAAGCTTCGCATCGCGCACTATCACCTTGTAGGGCCCACCCTTCCGGCGCGGCGGCACATGGAGACCCACCTCCACCTCCACCGTCAGCACCGTCGGCGGCACCACGTCGCGGACCGAGGCGCGGCGGGTGCGGTCGACGCCAGTGCTGGGCAGGGTGTAGAGAAGGTCCTTCGGCCGGGTCACGCCAAGTGCTGCAAAGGCCTGCGCCGCCTTCGGGCCGACGCCGGGCAGCGTTTCCAGTTCGGCGAACAGCGGGAACAGGGCTTCCGGGCGGCTCATCCGCCGATCAGCCGCAGCCAGGCATCTTCGTCGATGATCTTCACCCCAAGCCGTTCCGCATCCTTGGCCTTGGAGCCCGCCCCGGGCCCCGCAATCAGGATGTCGGTCTTGGCGCTGACGCTGCCGGCGACCTTTGCCCCCAGCGCCTCGGCCCGGGCCTTGGCCTCGGCGCGGGTCATCTT
>JANPJZ010000154.1:0-14004 GCA_031425795.1 Rhodobacter sp.
CAGCACACCAGAACCCCTGGCGTACCTGCCGTCGTGCATCCAGATTTCCGTCGCGGTGGCCTCAACCCCCGCTTCCCCTAAACCCCGTTCCGCGTTCCCGCATCCCTTCGTCTTCGGTGAGCGGTTATCTACGGAGACAGCCAACAACCCGCAAGAGGAAAAAATGCGATCTTCGCAAATAATTTCGTTTTGGCGGAAACAAACGCAAAATCTTGGGGTTGGTGGAACTTTGCCCACAAACAGACGGTGTCCTGCGCAACAATGTTGCGGAAGCTGGAGCGTCAGGCAGCTGCCTCTCGGCGCAGCTTGCTTCGTGGCACCAGGCGTGAGCCCAGAAGCACTGCAGCCAGTCCCGAATAGATCAGAATCTCTCCCGTCCATACCTTGGCGATCAGCGTCAGATGCAAGACTCCCGCCAACAAAGCCACGTACGCAAGCCGGTGGAGACGCGCCCACATGACCGGCCCAAGTCGTCGAATCGCGGCGTTGGTCGATGTGACGGCCAAGGGTAGCAGTGCCACAAAACCTACCATGCCGAGAATCACATAAGGTCGCTTCCATAAATCCGCCGCCATCTCGGACCAGCGCAGACCCATGTCCAGCCACACCCAGGCCAACAGGTGCAGGGTCACATACCCGAAGGCCAACAGTCCCAGCGCGCGGCGGAAACGCATCAGGTTCAGCCCAAACCTCCGCAGTGGCGTGATCGTCAGCGAAGCAAGCAGGAACTGCAGCCCAAGCTCACCCAGCCGATGCTCGATCGCCTTGACCGGCTCGACACCGAGGCTGCCGACCGCCGCACCCCAGACCAGAAACGCCAAGGGAGCCAAGCCCAGACCATACACCACCCATGTTGGCACTTGCCGTGCAAAGCCGTTCACGCGGTCCATCAGAAATCTACCGTGAGGTCCTGTCCAACATACAGGCCAGACACCTCCGCCTCGTAGCCGTTGAACATCAGCGTGTCCTCGCGCCCTGCAAAGATACCGGAACCCACACGCCGCTCGCTCGCCTGGCTCCAGCGCGGGTGATCCACCTTCGGGTTCACATTGGAATAGAAACCATACTCACTCGGCTGGAGCATGTTCCACGTCGTTGGAGGCATGTCGGCCACCAGGCTGATCCGCACGATAGACTTGATCGACTTGAAGCCATACTTCCATGGAACCACCAGCCGGATCGGTGCGCCGTTCTGTTTTGGCATCGAGTCACCATAAAGCCCTGTTGCCATGATCGTCAGTGGGTGCATCGCTTCGTCCAGGCGCAGGCCCTCGCGGTAGGGCCATTCGATGAACGGGCTGGAGACACCCGGCATCTCCTCTGGGCGAACCAAAGTCTCGAAAGCCACGAATTTCGCTGCCGACTGCACGCCGATACGACCAAGGAGCCCTGCAAGCTCGAAGCCGATCCAGGGAATGACCATCCCCCAGGCCTCCACGCAACGAAACCGGTAGATCCGTTCCTCGAGCGGCTGGCCTTTCATCACATCTGCCAGATCATAGGTGCCGGGCCTGTCCACCAGCCCGTCGATGACGATCGACCAGGGATCAACCGTCATTGCCCCAGCGTACTGCGCCGGATCTTCCTTGCCTGTCCCGAACTCGTAAAAGTTGTTGTAGCTGGTGATCTCTTCCAGCGTGTTTGGTGCTGCGTCCGTGCTGAAACTGCTTGGGCTTGCCGCGACCTGACCAAGGGCCGGACCGGCCGCAAGTGCTGCGGCGCCTGCCATAAGCTGGCGGCGATTCAACCAAACGGGCTTTGGCGTCACATCGGACCAGCGTAGTGGGCGGGGGTCAAAGCGGGGCATTTCGGGCTCCTTACATCTGGAATGCAAAGATGCGTGTTCTACAATGAAAGGCAAAACAATCCGCCTCACGTCTGTGGCAAGGACCTGAAACATGAAGTTTCATGTTCACGTCGGATGAACTCACTTCACGACCGTTTGAGTTGTTTTCAGAAACAGTACCGGCTTAGGACGAAGCACGGCGCGGTCAAGGCTCGCTCACGCGAAAGTCGAAGTGATCTGATGCCGCATTCGAACCATATGATCTCTGCCAATCACGGCACACCGATCAAACGGGAGTGACACCACATGATCCGCAGAACCTTTCTTGCGATGACCGCCGCCACCGCCTTTGCAATGCCTGCTTTCGCCGAAAGCCATTCGAAGGACATCGTCGACACCGCAGTCGCCGCCGGCACCTTCACCACCCTGGCGACTGCTCTGGAGGCTGCAGGCCTCGTCGAAACGCTGAAGGGCGAAGGCCCGTTCACCGTCTTTGCCCCGACCGATGCCGCCTTCGCTGCACTGCCGGAAGGCACCGTCGAAAACCTGCTTCTGCCCGAGAACAAGGACCAGCTCGTCGCGATCCTGACCTACCACGTCGTGCCGGGCGCAGTCGCGTCGACGGCGCTGACCGAGGGGATGACCGCAGCGACCGTGAACGGCGCTGAAGTGACTTTCACCCTGGAAGGTGGCGCCAAGATCAACGGCGCCGTCATCTCAACCGCCGATGTCGCAGCCTCCAACGGCGTGATCCATGTGATCGACTCGGTCATCCTGCCGCCTGAAAGCTGATGATACCCTGGGGGCGCCACTGGCGCCCCCAGACTTTTTCCGGGCAAGGGCTAGGCCTGCCCGCAGTAACCCTTTTAACGAATAGGACAGTCCCATGAACCGTCGTGTGCTTTTCCGCGCGGCCGGCGCAGCCTCTGTGTTTGCGCTGATCGCAGCCTGCGTTCCCATGTCGTCCGAGCCTGATATCGTGGACATCGCTGCTTCGGATGACCAGTTCAGCACCCTTGTTGCAGCCGTCACAGCAGCCGGCCTCGTCGACACGCTGAAGGGCGACGGCCCCTTCACCGTCTTCGCCCCGACCAACGCCGCTTTTGAGGCGTTGCCTGCCGGTACCGTCGAAAGCCTGCTTCTGCCAGAGAACAAGGACCAGCTCGTGGCGATCCTGACCTACCACGTCGCACCGGGAAGCGTGACCTCCGACAAGTTGGCTGGCCAGCGTGGCACAGTCGCAACCGTCCAAGGCCAGTCTCTGCACATCGACGGCCGCAACGGGGTGCGCGTGAATCAGTCGCGCGTGACCACTGCCGACATCATCGCCTCGAACGGCGTAATCCACGTGATTGACCGCGTGTTACTGCCAAACTGAGCTATCGGGCCGGGCCCTTCGCCCGGCCCCACCTGAATGGGCTTCCCTTCCAACGGGAACCTTCTCCTCGCAATGACGTTTTCCACTCGAGTCGGCAGCCGCCGGCAAGACACCGCATATCGCGTCAGGAAACAGTCATGGGTCTCATCTGGACAATCATCATCGGGTTCGTCGCGGGCATTATCGCGAAGTTCATCATGCCCGGTGACAACGAACCTTCCGGGTTCATCCTCACCACGATCCTCGGGGTTATCGGGGCCTTCGTTGCCACGTTTCTTGGCCAAAGCCTCGGCTGGTACGGGCCCCAAGATGGCGCAGGGCTGATCGGGGCCGTCGTCGGTGCGGTCATCGTGCTGGCGATCTACGGTTTCATGCGCCGCCGCGCGTGACATCAATCCCAAGGAGAGGAATAAGGCCATGAGCAAAGGTAGCCCATCAATGGTAGCACTGCTCGGCCTGCTGGCCGTCGCAGGCTTTCAGAACCGCGACAAGCTGTCCGGCCTTCTGCAGCAAGGCACCGGCCCGGGCGGCGCCCGCCGGCGAGATACAGACGGCACCGACGACCAAGGGTTCGGTCTGCAATCCGGCGGGATCCTCGGCGGTCTGTCCGATCTTCTCAGCCGTTTCTCCGCTCCTGCTCACGCTGCAAAGGCACAAAGCTGGGTCGCCAGCGGCCCGAACGGCGAGATTGGTCCGGAGGATCTGGAAGAGGTTCTGGACCCGTCGACCATGGATGACTTGATGCAGCAGACCGGCCTCGACCGGGCCGAGCTACTGCAAAGGCTCAGTTCGATCCTTCCCGAGGCGGTAGACAAGATGACGCCTGACGGGCAACTGCCCACCGCCGAAGGCGCACGCGGCGTCTATTGACAGACGGCAGCAATCAGCAGGTCCGGGTCACATAGTGGGCCCGGACCTAGACATCTTAGGCCCGCAACCAGGCCGCACCAGCCTTTGAGCTAACCTGTTTTGAGCAGAATTTCTTTTTCGCGCACGCGATTTGCGGTGCTAGCATCCAACGGTACGTATTTAACAGATTCGCATTGAGGGAACGGATGATCTGGCTGACTCGGATCTTTTTCCACTTCAGGGCAATCCTTCTGCTTTGCCTTGTCGGCACACCGCTGCTGGCCCAGGAAAGGATTGCGTTGGTGATCGGCAATGCCGACTACGCCTATGTCCAGAAGCTGCGAAACTCTGTGAACGATGCCCGGAAGATCAGCGAAACGCTAACCGGCATCGGCTTCGACGTAACCACTCTCGTAAACTCCACACGTGACGAAACCTCCCGAGCCCTGTCCGACTTCGCATTCCGGTCGGAAGTCGCCGATCTGGCGTTGATCTACTATGCCGGCCACGGTGTGACCGTCGAGGGCCGCAACTTCCTGATACCTGTCGACGCCCTGATCACCCGCAACAGCGATCTCCCGTCGCAAGCCATCGACATGAACGACCTGCTCGCAAGCGTTGATCGCGCGCGGAAGATGCGGATTGTGATCCTGGACAGTTGCCGGAACAATCCGTTCCCAGGTGGCCTGGATGACGAATCGGCCACCGGCGCCCGGTCAATGTCGGCCACCGGCGAAGGCACTGGCTCTGATGCTACATCCTCGTCGCGCAGCATTTCACCCGGCCTTGCGCCAGCCTCTCCTGAACGAGGCACCCTTGTCGCCTATGCTGCGCGCGAAGGGGCCGTCGCCCTTGACGGCACCGGGGACAACAGTCCCTTCGCGCTCGCACTTGCCGACAAGCTTGCCCAGCCCGGGCTTGAGATCGGCCTTATGTTTCGACAGGTGCGCGACGATGTGCTGGCCACCACGAACAATCTGCAAGAGCCCTACCAGAACGGCTCGCTGCCGGCAGACCCCTATTACCTCGCCGGGTCCGACGCCGACCGCGGTGCGCTTGACGCTGCCAATCGGGCCGAAGCCTGGTCGCGCCTCAATCCCGATCAGCAGGCGCAACTGACGGCCGTCGCCGAAACCGGGGATGCGCGCGCGATGGTGGGGCTCGCCATGATCCGGCTTTTCCCCGACTCGCCCGATTACGATGCCGAGGGTGGTGCCGAATGGTTACAGAAAGCCGTCACCGCCGGCTCACCCGAGGCCGAGTTCGAACTGGCCCGACTTTATGAGCGTGGCGTGGGCGTCCCCGCTGACCCGGTCCGGGCGATGGAACTCTACCAGTCCTCGGCCGCGCAGGACTACGCTGACGCCGTCAACGAGCTTGGGTTTTTCCATTTCACCGGCGCACTGGGTCTGCCGCTGGACCAGTCCCGCGCGCTTGACCTCTTCCGCAAGGCTGCAGACCTCGATCAGCCCGAGGCGCTCTTCAACGTCGCCAGCTTCATCGACGATGGGCACATCGCCGACGCCGGCCCTCCGCAAGCTGCAGCTTACCTCTATCGCGCGATCCGGCTGGGAAGCGAAAAGGTGCTCGAGGCGCTCAGCACCCAATCGCAATCCTTCAAGCTCGAAACCCGCAAGGCCTTGCAAGACGAATTGCGGAAGAACGGGTTCTACACTGGCCCCATTGACGGTGATTTCGGTCCCGGCACGGTCAAGAGCCTGCGCCTAGCCTTTGGTTTTATTGAGTAGACTTTCAGAAAGGGAGAATTAACAATGAAAATATCTTCACGCCGGCCCCTCAAGGCACTGATTTTGGTGCCGCTAATCTTCACGGGGTTCGTGGCGCACGCCTTCGAGCCGGTTCAACCCAACCAGCCGACCATCCTGAGGATGGACAGTGCGTCGGACGATTACATGATCGACGTCGACTGTCCGTATGAAGTGGAGGAGCCTTCCGAAAGTTTCGAGCTTCTGCAAAGTGCGGGCCGCGGCGACTGCGATGACTACGATATTCCGCCCGTTTCGGTCTCTACCGACGCGACTGACAAGCTGGTGAAAGCCCTCACCGACGCTGACCGCACCTGCAACGAGATGCTGCTCGCCCGCCCGGAGGACGGAGTCGACCTCGATCTCTACCGCATAGACTGCTACCGCCTGATGTATCGCAAGCTGGCCGACTCCATGCCAACCACGGGCGACTACGCCCCGATCCGTCGGGCGCTGCTCACGGCATCTGACAAGCTGAACCAAATCGTCCGGGCCAACCTTGATTCTGACGCACCGCAGGTCAAGGTCCGCGAACGCGCCAAGCCAGCCGCCCCGGCCACCGACACGCTACGCGCGATCCGCCCCGACCGGGCCGAAGAGGCCACGGCCCAGGCGGCGGCAGTGCTTGAGGAAACCGCCATCGTCATCCTGCGCTCGGGAGAGATCCCGACGCGGCGCAACATTCACTACACCCGGGTCTCCGCAGCGGTTGAAGAAAACCTCGCCGTCCTGCGCTCGGCCTGACCGGGGCGTAGACTGGCAAAGGAAAGGGGCCTCGCGGCCCCTGTCCATTTCAATGCACCACGGCCTGACTTGGCCGCTCACGTCGGCTGGCCACCACGCGGTCGCCGATGATCAATCCCTCTGGCCCCGCAGTTACCCGGATCGTGGCTCCGTCCAGCACATCTCCCGCCAGTAGCATCTCGGCAAGCGGGTCTTGCAACTGACGCTGGATCACGCGCTTCAGTGGCCGTGCGCCAAACACCGGGTCATAGCCTTCGTCTGCCAGCCACGCTTTCGCCTCCGCGTCCAGATCAAGCGCGATCTTGCGCAACGCCAACCGCTCTTCAAGCCGACGCAGCTGGATCTCGACGATCCCGCCCATGTCGCCCCGGTTCAGCCGGTCGAAGATGATCTGCTCATCCAGCCGGTTCAGGAATTCGGGCCTGAAATGTTGACGCACCGCTTCCATCACCTCGGCCTTGGCGCGGCTGGCATCTGCGCCCTCCGGCAGTTCGGACAAGGCACGCGCCCCAAGGTTGCTGGTCAGGATGATCAGCGTCTGCTTGAAGTCGACCATCCGGCCCTGACCATCGGTCAGCCGACCATCGTCCAGCACTTGCAGCAGGACGTTGAACACGTCCGGATGTGCCTTCTCGACCTCGTCGAACAGCACCACCTGATAGGGCCTGCGCCGGACGGCTTCGGTCAGCACCCCGCCCTCGTCATAGCCGACGTAGCCGGGCGGCGCGCCGATCAGACGGCTGACCGAGTGCTTTTCCATGAACTCGCTCATATCGATCCGCACCATCGCCGTGTCGTCGTCGAACAGATACGCGGCAAGTGTCTTGGTCAGCTCGGTCTTTCCCACGCCGGTCGGCCCAAGGAAGAGGAAGGACCCTAGCGGCCGGTTTTCGTCGGAAAGCCCGGCGCGCGATCGCCTGACCGCACGCGAAACTGCTTCCACCGCAGCCCGCTGGCCCACCACACGGCGGCCCAGTTCTTCCTCCATCTTCAGCAGCTTTTCCTTCTCACCTTCCAGCATCTTGGTGGTGGGAATACCCGTCCAGCGCTCCACAACTTCGGCGATCTGCTCGGGCCGCACGGCTTCGGCAACCAGCGCCTCGCCCTCGCGGCCTTCGGCATCGGCCAGCTTCTTTTCCAACTCGGGGATGCGCCCGTATTGCAGCTCGCCCGCCTTGGCAAAGTTGCCCTCGCGCTTGGCGCCTTCCAGCTCGGCCCGCGCCGCGTCCAGTTGCTCCTTCAGCCCGCGCGCCTCGTCAAGGGATGCACGCTCCGCCTGCCACTTCGCGGTCAGGGCCGCGGATTTCTGCTGCAGATCCGCCAGTTCCTTTTCCAGCTTCTCCAACCGGTCCTTGGACGCCGCGTCGTCTTCCTTCTTCAACGCCTCGGATTCGATCTGGTATTGCAGGATCTGGCGGTCCAGCGCATCCAGCTCTTCCGGCTTTGAATCCACCTCCATCCGCAACCGGCTGGCGGCTTCGTCCATCAGGTCGATCGCCTTGTCCGGCAAGAACCGGTCGGTGATATAGCGGTGCGACAAGGTCGCCGCGGCGACCAGGGCGCTATCGGTGATCCGCACCCCATGGTGCAGTTCATACTTCTCCTTGATCCCACGCAGGATGCTGATGGTGTCCTCAACCGTGGGTTCAGACACAAACACCGGCTGGAAGCGACGGGCCAAGGCCGCGTCCTTCTCCACGTGCTTGCGGTATTCATCCAGCGTGGTCGCACCGATGCAGTGCAATTCCCCCCGGGCGAGCGCCGGCTTGATCAGGTTCGCCGCATCCATCGCGCCTTCCGATTTGCCCGCACCCACAAGCGTATGCATCTCGTCAATGAAAAGGATCACTTCCCCTGCCGCCGACTCGATTTCCTTCAGGATGGCCTTCAGACGCTCCTCGAACTCGCCGCGATACTTCGCCCCGGCAATCAGAGCGCCCATGTCCAGCGCCATCAGGCGCTTGTTGCGCAAGCTCTCCGGCACGTCGCCGTTTACGATCCGCAGCGCAAGGCCTTCGGCAATCGCCGTCTTGCCCACGCCCGGCTCGCCGATCAGCACCGGGTTGTTCTTTGTCCGGCGGCTCAGCACCTGCATCGCGCGGCGAATCTCCTCGTCCCGCCCGATGATCGGATCGATCTTCCCGTCCCGCGCGGCCTGAGTAAGGTCGCGGGCGTACTTGTTAAGGGCCTCCATCGTGTCTTCCGAGGAAGCAGAGTCTGCCGTCCGGCCCTTCCGGACCTCGTTGATCGCTCCGTTCAGGCCCTGCGCCGTCACTGCACCCGCCGTCAAGGCATCCTTGGCCCGCGTGTTCACCAGCGCCAGCGCGGTCAGCAACCGTTCAACCGGCACGAAACTGTCCCCAGCCTTCTTGGCAACCGCCTCGGCCTCGTCCAGCACCCGCACGAGTGATGGGTCGATGTATGTTTGCCCATCACCGCCCGAGACTTTGGGCAACTTCTCCAGCGACGCGTTGATCGCCGCATTCACCTGCTCAGGCGACCCGCCCGCCTTGCGGATCAGATTCGCCGCCAGGCCCTGGTCATCATCCATCAATGCCTTCAGCAGATGGTCCGGCAGCACCCGCTGGTGGCTGTCCCGCATGGCGATGGTCTGGGCGGCCTGAAGGAATCCGCGCGACCGTTCCGTGAATTTCTCCAAATTCATCGGCCTTCTCCTCTCATGAAGCACCCTGTCCGCGGCGCCCGGACATCCGGCACACCACCAAGGGCCTTCTCGCACATCTGGGCGCGACCGCTTCGCTTTGCAATCCCCACCATGCGCTAAATCAGCCGGTCAGGGGTCCCGGCGTTGGGCCGATCTCCGCCCAAGCCGGGTCCGGCTTCGGCAGGATCGGGCGCAGCTTTCCCGCCTCCTGCCGCCATGACTTGTCATTCCGCCCGGCAGACCGCCTTCTTCGCCATCGCCACCGGAAAGGCCCGAACATGACCGACGCGAAGCTCCCCCTTATCCACAAGGCCCCAGTCGAGGGGCTGGTCGTTCACGTTGCCCGCACCGGTCTTTCCATCGGCGACACCGCCTGGCTGGACCGGTTGACCGATGGCCGCGTGGGTGTTTTCGCCAGCCTGCGCAAGCCGATCCTGGGCCTCATCCCCCGGTTACGCCCCGGCCTTCTCGGCCACCTCGGCCCCATCGCGGAAGAGATCGTCGCCCCCTCACTTGCCCATGGCGATGCCCTCCGTGTCCGGATCATCGATCTTGTGCCGGAGCACCTGGCCAACGGCTTTCCACCCGAGATCTACATATCCGTCTGGGGCGACCCCCGGCACCTGCAGCCAATCTTGCAGGCCACCGGACTTGACCACTCACCGGAGGATGCACCCGCGCCCCGCAGGCTGACGCAGCTTCGCCCCGTTCAGGGCTCGTAACGGACGTAAGCGAAAGCCTCACCATCCGGCGACCAGCTCGGCACGTTGATCGTGCCCTGCCCCCCGATGAATTCACGCACCCTGCAACGGTGACCGCCGTCCACGTCGCACAGCACCAGCGCGATCTGCAGATCGGCAGGATGCCCCGTCGTTCCGGGCGGATAGGCAAGATAGACCATTCGGCTTCCATCGGGCGAAGGGTGAGGAAACCAGTTTACCTGATCGTCCTCGAAGAGCTGCCGCTGCCCCGACCCATCCGCCGCCATCATCCAGATCTGCGCATGTCCGCTCCGGTCGCAGTTGTAGTAGATCCGGGCCCCGTCCGCGCTGTAATCCGGCCCGTCGCAATGCCCCTCGCCAAAGGTCAGCCGCTGTTCCGCTCCGCCCTCCATGCCGATCGTGTAGACGTCCACGACGCGGCTGCCGCCTCGCGCTGCAACATAGGCCAGCCGCGTCCCATCCGGGGACCAGCCATGCCACCAGCTGGGGCCTTGGGGAGAGACCTTGCGCAATCCGCCTCCCTCAACCGGCATCACATAGATCTGCGACCCTTCCCCTTGATGGTGCGATGACAGCACGATGTGCGACCCGTCCGGACTGATCCCATGATCGTTGTTGCACTGCACAGCAGGCCCGGTGTCGAGGGGGAGCATCTCCGGTTTGCCCAAAGGCACGCGAAACAGCCGCCCACCGCCATTGACCAGCAGCCAGTCCCCCGATGGCGCCCAATTCGGGGCCTCTATCCGCCCGTCAACGGATAACACCTCGCGCACCCGCCCAGCCTCGACCTCGTAAATCTCCACGATGCTTTGCACTGACCAAGCCTCTCACTTTGAGTTAAGTTGTCTTTCGCCCTGGCAGCCTCCCACGAGGGTCCGGGGTGGAAACCCCGGCGGCCGGCAAAAGGTTCAGTCCTTCGGCACCAGCAGCCGCTTCGGCCGTACAGCCTCGGCAGCCTTGAACAGGGAAAAGGTCTGATTGACATAGTTCACCACGCCCGAAAGCTTTTCCAGGTACGCAGTCAACTCCGTCGTTTTCTCGGCCTCTACCAGCTGCACAGGGCGGCTGGGGTCCATTCCCTCGAATTCTACATAGAACAGGGGCTCTCCACGCCGCAGTACCAGGTCCTTCTGCGGCTCGTGCCACTCGAACGCCCACATCAGCGGCCTCGGCCATATCGAGATCGGGAACCTTCCGCCGAAGATCGTGCCCGGCAAGGGATCCGCACGGTAATGCGCAAAGGCCGAAACCTGCGACATGTAGGCCATCTCGTCCGCGATAAAGCAGTAGGGCAGGTGCAACTGTACCGTGGGCCGGTCCGGAAACCGCCATTCCGCCTCATTGACCAGCGTCAATACCTCGTTCAGCTTGCCTGTGCGGATCGGACTGGCGACCCCTGCCCGGTTGACCAGGACCGCCTTGCCCTTGTCGTCGCGCTGAAACCCGATGTGCAGGTCGAATGGGCATTTCACCATGAAATATCGGCTTTCCAGCTGGATCACCGCCGGGCAGCGCGCGGCTGACTTCGCATGGCCCCGGTTCGGCGGCCGGATTGCCAGGCGCTCGGGCGGATCGTACAGCACCGCCCCCTTGTCCGACGCCAGAAACCAGCCCACCGCAAGCGGCCCCGATCCCGGCCCATCCTCTGGCCGCTCAAAGGTCAAGCTGACATCCATACCGCACCCCTCATCGCTTCTCTGTCACCTTGGCCCAGCCACGGCACCCGGGCCAAGCCCCCACTCCGCCGCACCGGCCAGCGCCGCGCCCAAAAGCCCTGCATCCGCCCCGCAGACCGCCCGCACCACCAAGGGGGCGTCCGTTGCCCGCAGCACCCGCGCCCGCACCGCCTGATCCAGCAGTTCCACCACCCCCGGCGCGCGCGAAAGCCCGCCACCCACAGGCACGATCCCCGCGCCCACTACATTCACCGCCATCGCCAGCGGACCAGAGACAAGGTCACACCAAAGGGCCAGCGTCGCTCCGGCCACAAGCTCTCCCTCTTGCCACCGCGCGACAATCGCCTCCGAACCCGCCACCTCTCCGCAAAGTGCATGGTGCAGCCGCTCCAGCCCACGCGCCCCGCCGATCATGTCGACGCAGCCGACCTGGCCGCAGCCGCAGCGCAGCGCATGCTCACCCCGGATTACCGGCCCATGCCCCCACTCGCCAGCAAACCCGCCCGCGCCCGTCACCACGCGCCCGCCAATCACCAGCCCGCCGCCGACGCCCGTGCCCAGGATCACCCCGAAGACCGTGCCGTGCCCCCGGCCCGCGCCTACCTGCGCCTCGGCCAGCGCAAAACAATCGGCGTCGTTCAGCACCAGCACCGGAAGTCCCGTCGCCACCAGCAAGGCGGGCCCCAGCGCCAGCCCGTCGATGGCCGGGATGTTGGCGACCTTCCCCACCCCTGTCTCCGGGTCAACCACACCCGCAATCGAGATGGCGATCCCCGCTGCCTCGCGTCCCGCCGCCAGCGCCGCGACAGCCGTCACAAACCCCGCCCTGTCGCCGACGGGCGTTGCAATCTCGCCCAGCGGCGTCAGGGCACCATCCCACGCCGCCACCCGGATCCGGCTGCCGCCGATGTCAAACGCCAGGATCATGCCCGCCCCCTTTCCCACCAGTCTTGACAGCCCCGCCCCGCCCCGTCAAACCGCCCGCACCCTTGCCGGAGGCGACGATGACCGCAGATGAACGCCTGATCGTCGCCCTTGACGTGCCCAACGTGGTTCATGGCCTCGACCTTGTCGCCCGCATCGGCGCCGCAGCAAGCTTCTACAAGATCGGCCTCGGGATGCTGACCGGTGGCGGCCTCGCGCTCGCCAACGAGCTCAAGCACGAGCACGGCAAACGGGTCTTCCTCGATCTCAAGCTCTTCGACATCGGCGCCACGATCGAGGCCGCCGTGCGGGGCCTGGCCCAGTATGACCTTGATTTCCTTACAGTCCACGGCGATCCGCAAGTTGTCCGCGCCGCGGCCGAGGGCAAGCGGGGCACCGGCCTCAAGATCATGGCGGTGACCGTCCTCACCTCGCTGGACCGCGCCGATCTTGACGCCAACCTCATCAAGGCCGGCGACATCCATGCCATCACCCTGGAACGCGCCGCCCGCGCGCTTGAAGCCGGGGCCGACGGTGTCATCGCAAGCCCGCAAGAAGCCGCCTTGATCCGCGCCCTGCCGCAGGCGATTGGTCGGCTGATCGTCACCCCCGGCGTCCGCCCCGCCGGTGCCGCGACCGGCGACCAGAAGCGCATCGCCACCCCCCATCAGGCCATATCGGACGGTGCCGACCACATCGTCGTCGGTCGCCCGATCTGGCAAGCGAAAGACCCAGCCGCCGCCGCCCGCGCAGTCATCGCCGAACTTCCCACCCAGCCGCGATAGCCGGTTCCGCTCGACACGGACGGCGGTCGCGTTAGAAACCCAGCGCGGCAAGGCCGTCTTCCACTCCCTGAACTGCACCGGCTGCCACACGCCAGTCCATCGAATCGGCACCATCCAGGGCCAGGACCCAATCCCGATCCGGCCCTACACCGATCTTTTACTCCACGACATGGGGCCCGGCCTTGCCGATGGCTTGCCGGATCACTTGGCATCGGGTGCCGAATGGCGCACCCCGCCGCTTTGGGGGCTTGGCCTGACCCTCCAGGTGTCATCCGATGCAGGCTTCCTGCACGACGGCCGCGCGCGCACCATTCTTGAGGCGATCCTCTGGCATTGCGGCGAAGCCGAAGGTCAGCGCATCGCCGTCATCGATCTGGCGCCAAAGGACCGCGCCGCCCTACTCGCCGCCCCTCAAAGCCTCTGAGAGGCAGCTTGGGTCAGGGTCTACCCTGGCTCATGACGAGCCGAAGCCCACTCCGCCCAGACGATCCCGACCCGTCGTTGCATCTCCGGAACCGCCATTGCATGGCTTAGAAACGCAGGCACGGGCATCAACTCCCACCCCTGTCCCTCATCCCCGAACCGGATCGCGCCCACTTCGGCAGTCGTCACGAGCCCGCCGAAGAACACCGACGCCCGCGCCGCATCCATCATTGACGGAAACACCCGCCGCCACTCCAGCCGCGTCGGCGGCAGGCGCAGGCCGAAC
>JANPJZ010000155.1:0-1573 GCA_031425795.1 Rhodobacter sp.
GATCTGCGCCGCATCCAGAGAAAACTCGGCTCCACGATCATGCTGGTGACGCATGACATGGAAGAGGCAATCCGTCTTGGCGACAAGATCGCGGTCATGGATGGCGGGCGGTTGGTTCAGTACGCTGCCCCCGCCGAGATCATCACCCATCCCGCAACGGATTTCGTCGCCGACATGGTGGGCGATGTGGAACGCCCGTTGCGGCTCTTGTCGCTGATCCCTGTGTCACGGATCATGGTCGACGGCCCCGCTGACGGGTCTGCCATTCCGGCAGAGGCGAGCCTGCGCGATGCGTTGTCCGCCTGCCTCTGGACGGGTCGCACAGCGATCCCGGTAGAGCGCCATGGCGTGCCCATTGGTCACGTGACCCTGGCTGCGATCCGGGGTTGCGCGGAATTCCAGCCGTGAGGGCAGCGAATGCCCTGCGTCTGGCGGTGCTGGTCCTGTTGCTGGCACTGGTGATCCGGCCGCAGTGGTTCGAGCCGGTCTTTGCGCCCTTGGCCCCGGTGGGTGGGCCGGTGATGTATGAACGCGCGTCGCTCTTGTCGTTATCGCTGACACACCTTGGTCTTGTGGCAGTTGCATCGCTCGCCGCCACGTTGGTGGCCGTGGCACTGGCGATTCTTGTCACCCGCGCGTCAGGCGCGGCCTTTCGACCGCTCGCCCGCAGCATTGCCAACATGGGTCAGACCTTTCCGCCTGTGGCGGTGCTTGCCCTTGCCGTGCCGAGCCTGGGGTTCGGGTCGGGTCCGACACTGGTCGCGCTGTTCCTTTATGGCCTGTTGCCCATTCTGGAGAATGCCATCACCGGCCTGACAAACCTGCCGCGTGCCACGATGGAGGCTGCGCGGGGGATCGGCCTGTCACGCTGGCAAAGCCTGACGCGGGTGGAGATCCCGCTTGCCCTGCCGGTCATCCTGACGGGCATCCGCCTGTCTGTGGTCATCGCACTGGGGACGGCCACGATCGGTTCCACGGTGGCGGCACACACGCTGGGCGAAGTGATCATAGCGGGGCTGCTGACCAACAACACGGCATTTGTCCTGCAAGGCGGGTTGATCGTGGGCCTGTTCGCGGTGCTGATCTATGACGCGATGGTCCAGATCGAGAACCGCCTTGTGCGCGGTGCGTGGCGGTGAGGGGAGTTGCCGTTCACCACCTGCGGGAGACGCGGGCGCCCATGTCTCTCTGATGACCGCTTGGTCGCCCAGCACGCCTTGCGGAGCGGCTGCCTGGGCCCGGTCATGAGCTGCGCCCGTAGCCCCGGGTCAGGTCGCGCAGGCGGGTCAGGATGGCTTCCTGCTCCAGCGAGACGCGCCAGGGCGCACCCTGCGCCAGGCCGCCGGTGGTGGCGACCATCGGCATGTCGGGTTCGTGGTGTTCGGCAACGATCGCCATTGCCCATTTCTCGAACTGGCGTTTTGGGGCCGGCCCCGCTTCGGACAGGCGGACCGCGTCATGCCTGGGATCAGCCTTGATCCGGGCATAAAGCGCCTCGACAGCGGCCTGGGGTCCTTCCAGCACCTGGGCGAACCAGTCGTCGTAAAGCATGAGCGCGCCGGTGATCCCGAGG
>JANPJZ010000156.1:0-4027 GCA_031425795.1 Rhodobacter sp.
CTCCAACAACGACGATCTCTGCAACGCTTTCCTCAAGGCCTGCGCCGCCGAAGGTGAGGGCGCATGGCGGATGCCGATGGGCGACGCCTATGACGCCAAGCTGAAATCCCGCGTGGCCGACATGGTCAACTCTTGCGGCCGAGACGGCGGCTCTATCACCGCCGCGCATTTTCTGGCCCGTTTCGTCAAGCCCGAAACGCCCTGGTGCCACCTCGACATTGCCGGAACCGCCCTGCTCAAGACGGAGTCCACATTGGCGCCGAAAGGCGCGACCGGTTGGGGCGTGATGGCGCTCGACCGGCTGATCCGCGATCGGTACGAGACCTGACGCTCCTCGCTCGCTTCGCGTCGCTCCTCGCCGCGCGGCACGAGCGAAGAGCGGTCGAAGACAAGCGATGAGCGCCCCCTAAACGAAAAGCGTCGAAGACAATCGATGAGCGCCCCGAAACGAAGAGCGGTCGAAGACAAGCGATGAGTGCACCCGGAGCGAAGAGCGGTCGAAGACAAGCGATGAGCGGACAGCAAAGGCACAGCCCATGGGCACCGTGATGTTCTACCATCAGACCCGCACCCGGCCCGCCGATACTCTGGCGGTCAACCTGCCTCGCGCGCTGGGGCATGGTTGGCGCGTGCTCATCCGGGGGACGGATGCGGCGGTCCTCGACCTCCTGGACGCCGAACTTTGGGTTACGGGCGGCGAGGACAGCTTTCTGCCGCATGGCCGCGAAGGCGGGCCGCAGGATGCGAACCAGCCGGTACTGCTCGGGCAGGGACGCCCGACGAATGGCGCGAAGGTTCTGGCCCTGCTGGACGGGGCAGAGGCCGACAATGCCGAAATCGCGGCGATGGAGCGGGTCTGGGTCCTGTTCGACGGCGCCGATGACGCGCGCCTGCAAGCCGCCCGCGCCCAGTGGAAGACGATGACCGCCGCCGGTCACGCCGCGCAATACTGGTCGGAAGAGGGGGGGCGCTGGGAAAAGAAGGCGGAAAGCGCAGCCCGCTGATGCACTCGCGCTGCCATTCGTTACCGAAGCCTTAACAGGCGCCGTCAAGCCCTTGATTTCCTGGGCGCAGACACCCTGTCCCTGCCCGGGACACTACTGCCGCAGGACCAGCCGCCCCTCCTCGAAAACCATCCGGAACTGCCCGAGATAGTCCATCCCAAGCAGAGAGCCCGGCATCTCCCCCTCGGTCACATAGGCCCGGAAACCCTCATTCCGGAAAGGCCCAAGCTCCACTTCCGGCAGCGTCACCTGCGCGGTGCGAACCACCCCGTTGGCCGTCATGGCCTCGCCGGTGTACTCCAGGCTCTCGGCCTCGATCCCCAGCCGCGCCGCATCCTCCATGCCCAGCACCATTCCGGAGGCTCCGGTGTCGACCATGAAGGGTACCGGCGTCCCGTTGATTGTCAGCGTCAGGTAATAATGCCCGTCCGGCGCCCGCGGCACCTCGACCGTCCCGGCCTCGCTGACCATCTGGCGCGGCATCACGTCCTGCCGGATGTCCGACCAAAGCCCGTAGCCCGCCATCATGCCCACGAAGATCAGCCCCCAGGCCATTGCCATCCGCAGGGCCTGGCCCATCCGCTGGCGGAACTCGACCATGACCCAGCCGCCAAGGGCGACCAGGATGATCGCCAGATAGGCGACGCGGGCAAAGGTATCTCCGTCCATCAAGACCTCCGGTTTTCCCCGATATGGGGTTGAACCCTGCCCGGGAAAAGGTCAGCCGACCAATCCCGTGCCCCGCACCCCGTCGATCACGAACTGCACTGACAGCGCCGCGAGGAGCATTCCGAGAAGCCGGGTGATCACGATCGTCCCGGTCCGTCCCAGCATGCGCTCCATCGGCGGCGAGGCGAGCAGGAAGCCGTAGGTCACGGCCATCATCGCCAGCATGAGGCCGAGGACCGCGAAGGTTCCCGGCCAGCCCGCCCCTGCCTCGCCGACCAGAAGGATCATCGTCGCGATCGCCCCGGGCCCTGCGATCAGCGGCGTGGCGAGCGGGAAGACGGAAGGGTCATGGTCCGGGTCGGCCTGCTGTCCCTCGCGCCGCTGCGTCCGGCGTTCGAAAAGCATGTCCAGCGCGGTGAGGAAGAGCAGGATCCCGCCCGCGATGCGGAAGGCGGGCATCGAGATACCTATGAACGTCAGGATCGCCTCACCCGCGACGCCGAACAAGAGAAGGAGCGCCGCCGCGATGATGCAGGCACGCTTGGCCATGGCGCGACGCCGGTCCGTCCCCATCCCGCGGGTAAGCGCGATAAACAGTGGCACCAGACCGGGAGGGTCGATCACAACGAAAAGCGTGGCGAAGGCGGTAATCAGGAAGGCGGTTTCGGGCATCGGGTCCTCATGCTTCTGGCAAGGGTAGCCCGGCGGCCGAAGCATTGGGAAGCGGAACCTGCAGGGCAGGCTTCAGCGCAGTGAGGCGTGCAGGCCGCTTGACCCTTTGCGGCCAGCATGGCCAGAGGTGGCGCTGGGGCCTGAGGCAGGACGCGATGGAAAGTGGCTGGAGCAGCCGCAGGATCAGAGCCTGAAGTTGACACATCCGCTGCAGCCAATCTGGCCGGACGACCGGGCGCTTAACTTTGCCTGAGGTAAAGACGCCGACCGCTGGCGACGCATCGGCGTTTTTAACCCATCCCCGGACATGGCCCGAAGATGAAGGCTGGTGCTAGCTGGCAGACTCAAGCTTTTCCTGCGCGGTCAGCCACAGCGCCTCGGCCTTGTCGAGCGCTCCCATCACCTCGGCGTATTTGGCGTTCCAGGTGGCAAGCTCGCCCTTGCGGCCGTCCTCATAAAGTTCGGGGTCAGCCAGTTTCTTCGCCAGCTTGTCGCGCATGTCGTTCAGCTTGGCGAGACGCTCTTCGCATTTGCGAACCTCGGCCTTGAATGCCAGCAGTTCGTCCCGTGTCACCGCTCGTTTCTTTTCAACGGGTTTCGGGGCGGCCTTCACCTCATCCTCGCCGGCAAGAAGCTGGCGGCGGTAGGCCTCGAGATCCTCGGTGTAGGGGGTCACGGCGCCCCCCTTGACCAGCCAAAGCCGGTCGGCGACGAGGCCCAGCAGGTGCATGTCGTGGGAGACGAGGATCACCGCACCGGAATACTGGGTCAAGGCTTCCACCAGCGCCTCACGGCTTTCGATGTCGAGGTGGTTGGTCGGCTCGTCAAGGATCAGAAGATGCGGCGCATCGATCGTGGCAAGGAGAAGCGAAAGCCGCGCCTTTTGCCCACCCGACAGGCGGCCGACAACAGTGTCGGCCTGATCGGCCATCAGGCCGAACCCGGCAAGGCGGGCGCGGAGACGGGCCTGCATCTCGGCCGGGCGCATTCTCTGGACGTGCTGCAATGGCGTCTCGTCGATGTGCAACTCATCGACCTGATGCTGCGCGAAATAGCCGATCCGCAGCTTGGAAGAGCGGGACAGTTTGCCCTCGGACGCCTGAAGTTTTCCCGCCAAGAGCTTGGAAAGCGTGGACTTTCCTTCACCGTTGCGCCCCAGAAGCGCGATGCGGTCATCCTGGTCGATCCGCAGGTTCAACTTCTTCAGCACCGGCGGTCCGCCATAGCCCACCGCAGCGCCGTCAAGGTTGATGATCGGGGGCGCCAGTTCCTCGGGCTCGGGGAAGGTGAAGACCACCTTCTTAGCTTCTTCCGGCGCGGTGATCGGCGTCAGCTTCTCCAGCATCTTCACGCGGCTCTGCGCCTGCACGGCCTTGGAGGCCTTGGCCTTGAACCTGTCAACGAAGCTTTGCAGATGGGCACGGCGCAGATCGACTTTCTTCGCTTCTGCCGTCAGGACGGCGCGGCGTTCGGCCATCTGCCGGGCGAACTGGTCGTAAGGACCGTTCCAGTAGGTCAGCTTCTTCGCATCGAGATGCAGTATGCCCTGCACGGCGCGGTTCAGCAGGCCGCGGTCGTGGGAGATGATGAGGACGGTGTGCGGGTACTTCTGCAGATACGCCTCAAGCCAGAGGGCGCCTTCAAGGTCAAGGTAGTTGGTCGGTTCATCCAGCAACAGGTAA
>JANPJZ010000157.1:0-17959 GCA_031425795.1 Rhodobacter sp.
GCTGGCCGCCCTCCCGCAGGGCGTAGCGCAAGCCGCCAAAGCCGCGAGAGAAGGCGCCAACGCAACCGCCGAGATGACCCGCGCCAAAGCCGGCCGAGCCACCTACCTCGCCGCCGACAAACTCAAGGGGCATAACGATCCGGGGGCAGAGGGAGTGGCGCGGTTGTTCGAGGATCTGGCGGGGGGCTAGTAGGGTGCGCTAAAGCGCACCGTCACCTATGCCCCCGATCCTGCTATACAGACAGGTTTTCAAAGAATGTAATCAACATGTCTGATCCTGCACTTGTGTCCATTGCGAAAACCCCGAGAAATATGTCGGCCTCGGATGAGAGGCGCACTTGAACACCAAAGCTCTCAGCGTAGGCAATTTTCCCCGCCTCTTCCTGATTGAGCCTTGCGAATATGTTCACATAGTTCCCGAAGACTCCTCGGAAACACCTACTTGATATGTCAATTCTCTCATCTTCGCCATTTATGACAATCTCTACTAAGCCAAAGCCAGTCAACTCCGTTTCTCTGCCCTGTGCTTCAATTACTGACCAGAAATGAAATCCAGATTTCTTAG
This sequence comes from Rhodobacter sp., assembly GCA_031425795.1. GTDB lineage: Bacteria > Pseudomonadota > Alphaproteobacteria > Rhodobacterales > Rhodobacteraceae > Tabrizicola. The sequence goes on from JANPJZ010000157.1 coordinate 566, forward strand.
CAAAACAAAGCATAACCTTTTGATGACCGTAGATAGAGTCGCGCTCTCCCTTTACATAAAGCATTTTTTGTTTCTGGATTCTGTTGACCAGGCCACTTTTGTCAGGCCACCGGTTGTAATTCTAAGTTTCGCTAGCTCGCCTTCATACAACAAAGTCAGTTGACTTCTAGGCACAGAGGACGAGACCTCGGCAAACTCTGGACTGATATTCATGTCACGGAGATAGGTGGCAATCTTGGCAGAAAGAACTTAGGACCGCCCAACGTGAGCAGGTGACGGATCTTTGAATGAGAACTGATGCACTCCAAATTGGAAGGATTTGGGGACAAAGCGAAGCCGTCCCCCAACATAGACGAGAGTCGCGGCACTGTAACAAACTCCATCAATGTGATCTCTGCTCACCGACCATGGCTCGCTTGGGTCAGGGTTAAGCACCTTGCATCCTATCGAAGTTGACAACGAGGCGGCGCGTATTAATCGTCCAAGACCGATTGCTGCATCTACATCACCACCTATTGAATCAATGTAGACTGTGGTTCGCGGCGGCGGTGCAGTGCGCTCCAGGAAGGTTCGAAACTTTACATCATCGCCAGGATGAATTCTCCCAATCGCGTTGATATGGAAGTGACCGCCGAAGAGCTTCTCAATCTCCGTCTGCGGCTCAGTGTAATGAAACTCCATTAGCACTTCCCCTATTCACCTGTTCCCAAATATCCCACGGGAGGTCCGGAGGGTGTGAAACCCTCCGGCGGCCAGCCGAGGGCGCGCGCCTTCGCAAGCCCCGACACCGACGCCCGCCAAGATCTCCTCCCCCCTCCGCGGGGGAGGGATGGGGTGGGGGGCCCGTCACGACCCGTCCAGTTCCCTCCCCAGCGATCTGCAATTGATCCTCGGGGGCCGGACCCCCACCCGCGTCCGGTCCCGGACCCTCATGCCCCAAAACGTTAACCGAACCTGAACTGCCCCAGCCAACCCCCTGAAATCCCACGCCCCGACCCCCTGTCCCTGCCCGGGACACCCTGGGTCAGGCCCGCCCGGCCGAGGCGCTCAGTGACAGCGGGTCGATCCCCATCCCCCGCAGGGCCGCCCCCCATTTCCCGGCGTCGTCCGGGCCGAAGACCAGCCCGTCTCCCGCCGAGGCGGTCAGCCAGTCGTTGCGGCCGATCTCGGTCTCAAGCTGCCCCGGCCCCCAGCCGGCATAGCCAAGCGCCAGAAGCGCCCGCTCCGGCCCCCCGCCCCTGGCAAGCGCTTCAAGAACATCGATGGTCGCCGTCATCCCGAAGCCGCCCGGCACCTCCAGCGTGGCCCGGTCGGCCCGCCAGTCGGCCGAGTGCAGGACAAACCCCCGCCCCCGCTCCACCGGTCCGCCCTGGTGGACGCGGATATCGCGGCCCTCGGCGGCCAGGGGAATCTTCATGTGCCCGAGGAGGCCGGCAAAGCTCAGGTCCTCCAGCGGCTTGTTCACGATCAGGCCCATCGATCCCTCCCGGGAATGGGCGCAGATGAGGATCACGCTCCGGTCAAAGCGCGGATCGGCCATGCCCGGCATCGCGATCAGGAACTGTCCGGCAAGATCCATCGACTCACTGTCCATGGCCCCAGCATGACCCCGGCCCGGCTGCGCCTCAACCCCCTTCGGCCCGCAGGTCACGGACCCGGCACTTCGCCGCAATGTGATTTCCTTCAGCCCGCCCGCTGGCTATGTTGCCCCGCATGACCTTCGCATTGCAGTGCCTGACCCTCACCGTCGCCCTGGCCGCCAGCAGCGCTGCCGCCACGACCCAGGATGATGTCCTGACCGCCACAATGCGGCCGGGGTGGCAGATGGACTCCGGGGCGCACATGGCGGCGATGGACCTGACGCTTGCCCCGGGGTGGAAGACCTACTGGCGCAGCCCGGGCGACGCCGGGATACCGCCCAGCTTTGACTGGTCGGGGTCGGAGAACCTTAGATCCGTCCGCATCCATTGGCCCGCGCCTTCGGTCTTCCAGACCAACGGGATGCAGACCATCGGCTACCATGACCGGCTTCTGCTGCCGCTCGAGGTGACCGCGATCGACCCCTCCCGCCCGGTGAAGCTGGCGGTCAGCGTCGACCTTGGGGTCTGCGACGACATCTGCATTCCCGCGCATCTGACACTTGGCGCGGACCTGCTTCCACCAGGCAGCCCGGATGCCGGCATCACCACCGCATTGGCCCAGCGGGCGGCAACGGCGCATGAGGCGGGGGTCGGCAAGGTCGCCTGCGAGGTGGAGCCGATTGCCGATGGCCTTCGCCTCACCGCGCGGCTGCGCATCGCGGATGCAGGCGGCCTTGAGGTCGTCGCGTTCGAGACCGCCGACCCCGCCGTCTGGGTCGCCCAATCGGTGACCGAGCGGCAGGGTGGGGATCTCGTGGCGATGACCGAGCTTGTGCCACCCCATGGCGCGCCCTTTGCGCTCGACCGGTCAGGTGTCACGGTGACCGTTCTGACCCATGCAGGCGCGGTCGAGGTGCGGGGCTGTCCGGCCCCCTGACCGCTAGCCCTTGCCGGCGCGCAAGCCAGCCAGCGTCACCCCCACCGAAACCAGCCAGACCGCCAGCGCTACGGCAAAGAAGAGCCCCGCCGCCGTCAGCCCGACCGGGGCCGCACGAAGTCCCGGCCAGACCGCCAGCAGCCATTCCGGCAGCACGCCGGTCACCGCAGACCAGCCCGGCAACACCACTGCCATCCCCAGCATCAGCACCGCCGCGACCGCCACGGGCAGCCGCACCGCGCGCGGGCCCCGGCGGACGGCGCGGCGCAGGGCCTGAAAGGCCCGCGCTCCGTCGGACTGCGCCACGATCAGTGCCGGCACGACGATCAGCACCAGCACCATGCCGAAGCCAAGGCCGAAGACCAGCGTCAGCACTGTGGGCTTCAGGAACTCGGCCTGCGAGGATGTCTCGTACAAAAGCGGCGCAAGACCAAGCACCGTGGTCAGCGTGGTCAGCAGCACCGGGCGAAAGCGGTCGGCCACCCCGTCGATGATCGCCGGACGCAGGCCGCGCTTTTCGGAGTATTCGTCGATCGTGCTGACCAACACGATGGCATCGTTGATGATGATACCCGACATGCCGATCAGCCCGACGATGGAGAACATCGACAGCGGCACGCCCCAGACCCAATGCCCGAAGACGGCTCCGACCAGCCCGAAGGGAATGACCGACATCACGACCAGGGGCCGCGTCCAATGCGCGAAGATCCAGGCAAGTGCCAGATAGATGCCAAGAAGGCAGAGGACCAGCCCGACCGTGGCCCCGCTGAGGAATTCGCGCTCGTCCTGGGCTTGGCCGGACAACTGCCAGGACAGACCGTAGTCTTCTGCCACGCGGGGCAGGATTTCTTCCTCCAGAAGACGCTGCACTTCGGTCGCGCGCGCCGGATTGTCCTCAGCCAGGACCCCGCTGACCGAGACGGTGCGCAGACCATTCTCGCGGACGACCGTCGAAAAGCCCGACCGGCTTTCCACGGTGACGATATCCGACAGCGGAACATAGACCCCCGCTGCCACGCGGATCAGGGTGCGTTCCAGGAAATCCGCCGTCACCTCGCTTTCCGGCAACTCTACCCGGATCGCGGCCTGACGCGGCCCGTCAGGGTAGGTTGCCGCCTCGATCCCTCCCAGCATGTCCCGCATGGCGCGGCCCAGGGTTTCGGTATCCAGACCCAGGCTTTCGCCCTGCGGCGTCAGGGTCAGGATCAGCTCTTCCTTGTCATAGGCAAGGCTATCTTCCAGCCCCGACACCTCGGGGTAGACGTCAAGCTCTGCCTTCAGCGCCTCGGCGGCGGCCTTCAGCGTCTCGGCCTCACCGCCGTATAGGTCCACCGAGATCGAGGCTCCGCCCGGCCCGAAGAAAGCGCTGCGAAAGCTGAGTTCCTCCAGCAGCGGGTGGGGCGTCACTTCTTCCTCCAGCGCCGCGATGAAGGCCGAGGTGGGATAGGGCCGCAGGTCCGGGCTAATCAACTCCATCGAGATGGAGCCGAGCAGGTCCGGCCCTTTCGTCTCGGCCGAGGCAAGGCTGCGCCCGGCGCCGCCACCGATTTCGGCCAGGACAAAGCCGGCGGGATTCGCGCCATGCTCGGCCTCCAATTGCGCCGTCACCTTGTCCGTCGCCCGCTGCAACTCGCGCAGCATCGCCAGCGTGTCATCGCGGGTGGCGCCCGGCAGCATGGCAAAGGCACCGCTGACCGAGGCTTGCTCTGGCGGCGCGAAGAAGCGGAACGGCACGTCGCCGCGCAGGAACAGCGCCGCCTGCAGCGCCAGGGCCAGCACCGTGGCCGCCAGCACCGGATAGCGGGCGAAGATCACAAAGCGCATCACCGGGCGGATCACCCGGCCCTCGAACCAGGCCATCCCCCGGTTCACCTGGCGTGAGGGCCAGTCATACCAATGGTCGCGGCCGGTGACGGTCAGCGAATGTTTCAGGTGGTTCGGCAGGATCAGGAAACACTCCACCAGGGAGGCGATGAGGACGACTGTCACCGTCAGCGGTATGGCCAGGATCAGCGCGCCATACTGGCCGCCCACGGCCAAGAGGCCCAGAAAGGCGATGATCGTGGTGATGGACGAGGCGAAGACCGGCGCCGCCATCCAGCGCGCGGCATTCTCGGCGGCAAGAGCAGGCGGTTCGCCCAGCTTGCGCACCCGGAAATCGGCGTGTTCGCCAACGACGATGGCGTCGTCCACCACGATCCCCAGCATGATGATCAGCGCAAAGAGCGACATCATGTTCAGCGTGACGCCCAGCGCCCACATCCCCGCCAGCGAGGCGATCATCGCCACCGGAATACCCGCCGCAACCCAGAAGGCGATGCGGGCGTTCAGGAACAGGAACAGAAGGCCAAGGACGAGCGCAAGGCCGGTCAGGCCGTTGTCGATAAGCAGGGTCAGGCGGTCGCTGATCTGCTCGGCCCGGGTACGGACCAGCTCAAGCGTCACGCCGGGGGGCAGGTCCAGCTGCATCTCGGCGGCAACCTCGGCCACGGCGGCCTGCATCCCGATGGCATCGCCATCGGCGGTCCGGTCGATGCGGAGGGTCATCGCCGGGTCCGGCCCGACAAAGGCCGCGCGGACGGAGGTGACGCTGTTGGCGCGGATCGTCGCGATGTCGCCCACGGTCAGGGTGCTGCCGTCCGGCTCGGACCGCAGGACGATGGCCGCGATCTCGGCCGGGCTGCGCCGCTGGGTGCCGGTGCGCAGACGGGCGCTGTCGCCCAACTCGCCCGCCGGGGCGTCGGCAACGGCGGCACCGATGGCGGTGGCCACCTCGGCCAGGGTGATGTCATGGCGCATCAGGGCCGTGCTCGGGATCTCCACCGTCGTTTCCGGGCTGGCAAGGCCGGTGATCGTCACCCGGCTGATCCCGGCGGCAAAGAGGCGGGTGGTGAACTCGTCGGCAAAGCGGGCAAGCTGGTCCACGCCGACCGGCCCGCTGATCAGCACATCCGTCACCCGGTCCCGCCAGGCACTGGAGGCGACCACCGGCTCCTCCGCACCTTCGGGCAGGGTGCTGATCGCATCGACGGTGGCCTGAACCTCGTCCTCGGCGGCGGCAAGATCCCGGTTCGGCTCGAACTCGATGTCGATGCGGGCCCGACCCTCGCTGGCGCGGGAGGAGACCGCCGTCACCCCGCCGATGGTCAGGAAGGCGGGCTCCAGCACCTGCACTATGGAGCGGTCCACATCCTCCGCCCCCGCACCGTCCCAGGCGACGCTCACCTCGACTTCGGACAGCACGATGTCCGGGAAATACTGCGCCCGCATGTTGGAGCCGGCGACGACGCCCGTCACCACCATCAGCACCAGAAGCAGGTTCGCGATGGTCTTGTGGCGCGCGAAGTAGCGAATGAGATCCATCTCAGCCGTCCATCCGGCGTTCCAGCCGCTCGATCAGCGCGGCGGGGATGGTGTCGGCTTGCAGGTCTTCGACCAGTTGCGACTTTTCCGGTTCGGACAGCGCAGCATTCGCTTCGACCAAAGCCACAAGAGCGGCGCGGCGGTCCGGGGTCAGCGTGACCTCCGCCCCCTCCTGCCGGATCGGGCGGATGCGGATGCCCGCCCCCACGAAGGCCGAGCGTTCGGTCACCACCTCGCGACCGGCAAGGCTACCCACGCGCAGGATCACATCGTCACCCTGCCGCCGCAGCACCTCGGCCGGGACCTCTTCCAGCCGGTCGCCGGCCCCAAGCACCAGAAGCGTCCCGTTGCGCCCCACCGCGGTTGCGGGCAGAAGTGCCGCATCCGCAAGCGGCGCCTCGCTGATAGCTACGGTGACGAAATCACCCGGCTGGACAAGCAACTCCACCCCCTGATCGCGGTCCAGTGCGATGTAGACCAGCCGCCCGGTCTGCCCCTCGCCCACCGCAGCACCCACCCGGTCCAGCTGCCCCGTCAGACCCACGGAGGTGGTGCCACCGGGTTGGACGGTCACCACCCCGCCCGCAAGCGCGCCCGTGTCATCCAGCAAGAGGCCGAACTGCGCCGTCGAAAGCCGCACCGCCACATCAAGCGCGCTGGGGTCCACGATCCGCCCCAACACCTCGTTCGCGCCCACCACCGCGCCGGTGACCAGCGTCACCCCGTCGATCCGCCCCGACAGTCCCGCCCGCAGCTCCGTCTCGTCCAGCGCGCGTGCCGCCTCGCCTTGCGCTATCCCCGCCCGCGTCACCGCGACCACCGCCTGGTCCACTGCCGCCCGCGCCTGCGCCAGCGCCTGCCGCCGCGACAGCACCGACTGATCCGCCCCCGACACCGCAAGCTCTGCCGTCTCCACCGCAAGTGACGAGCCTGCCCCACGCGCGGAAAGGTCTTGCTGCCGGGTCAGCGCCTGCCGCCGGAGCACGGCCTGCGCTTCGGCCGCCGCAAGATCCTCCTCGGCCAGCGCCACCGCCGCCGCCGCCTCGGCCTCAGCCGCGCGGGCTTCGGTCAGGTCCGCCTCGGCCAGCGCCAGCGCCTCGGTCGCCGGGGCCGGGTCCAGCCGGACCAGCGGATCGCCCTCGCTCACCGCCAGACCGTTGCGGAAGCTGTCGGCGACCCAGACCACCGTGCCCGATACCTGCGTCCGCAGTTCCAGCGTGCGCCGGGCTTCGACCTTGCCGAACGCGGTCAGCTGCGGTGCCACGGCGCCCGGCGCCAGCGTCTCGACATTGGCCGCCACCACACGCTCTTGCGGCGTGCGCCCGGGCCCGCCGGGCGCCAGGCTTTCCCGCAACGCATTGCCGATGGTGATCGCGGTCAGCCCCAGAAGCCCCAGCGTCACCGCAAGAAGCAAGAGACCCGTCAGACTTCGCCCCAGAAACCGCATGCCCGCCCCTTGTCCAACGCAGAAAGCTTAGCGCCACCAACCGGTCCTGCCAGTCGGTAAAGCAACCCGCCACGCAGTTGTGACGCTTTGGCCAGCTATTTCCGTCGCAGATGTTCTTCCAGACGCGGCATGATCTCGACAAAGTTACAGGGCCGGTGGCGGCTGTCGAACTGAAAGGCCAGGATTTCGTCCCAGGCATCGCGGCAGGCGCCGGGGCTGCCCGGTAGCGCGAACAAATAGGTCCCCCCAGCCACGCCACCACAGGCCCTGCTTTGCACGGCGCTCGTTCCGATCTTCTGCATCGAGACGATGGTGAAGACCGTCCCGAAGGCCTCGATCTCCTTCTCATACACATCCCGATGCGCCCCGACCGTCACGTCGCGCCCGGTCAGCCCCGTGCCCCCCGTCGTCAGGATCGCGTCCACCCCGGGGTCCGCCACCCACTCCCGCAGCTGCGCCGCGATCACCGCCCGGTCATCCGGAACGATCCCCCGCGCCGCCAGCTGATGCCCCGCCTTCGTCAACCGCTCCACCAGCGTATCACCGGAGCGGTCCGTCTCGGGCACCCGCGTGTCACTGACCGTCAGCACCGCGATGCGGATGGGGTGGAAGGGCAGGCTCTCGTCAATCCGCGACATCTCTCAACTCCGTGGCATAAGTGCCAGCCGCAAAGCCAGCGCGCCGAAGATGCCCGCACTGACCCGGGAAAGCCAGCGCGCCAGCCCTGCGGACCGCGCCAGCCGCTGCCCGATAGAGCCGGCAAACAGCCCTACCGCGCCGTTCACCACCAGCCCGCCCGCGCAGAAGACGAGGCCCAGCACCAGAAACTGCGGCAGAATGGCCCGCGCGGGGTCCACAAACTGTGGCAGGAAGGCGAGGATGAAAAGGATCACCTTCGGGTTCAGCAGGTTGACCATCAACCCCTGCCAGAACGCCCGCGCCGGAGTGGTCGGCACCACCGCCGCCTCCCCCGCAAAAGGCGAGGCCCGCAGCGCCCCCAAAGCCAGCCAGAGCAGATACCCGACCCCCAGCCAGCGGATCGCCTCGAACGCCGCCGGATGCGCCGCGACCAGCGCCCCCAAGCCCAGCGCAGCTAGCGTCGTATGCACCATCCCGCCGAAGGCAATCCCGAAATTCGCCGCCATCGCCGCCCGCCGCCCCGACCGCAACCCCTGCCCCAGGCAGAACATCATGTCCGCCCCCGGCGTCAGATTCAGAGCCAGCCCGGCAGGGACGAAGGCGAGGAGGGTGAGGGGGTCAATGGGGAGCATGGGGCGTCAGAGACAGGGATCGATGAAGGGCAGCCCCGGCGACAGGAGACGACCTTCGATCTCCGCCGCAGCCTCCGGATCAGACAGAATTTCCAGCGTGCTCCCAATCATCCCACTCGCGGGAAGCACTTCCTCGCAGGTCTTCCTTTGCACGGCGTCCGTCCCTTTCTTGAACTCCTTGATGACCCTTTGATAGCGCGCCTCTATCTCGCCCGGCTCACGCGGGGGAAAGGCATTGGCGGCCACATGGGCCGAGAGGCGCGCGTGAAGGGCTTCCAGCGCCGTCAACCCTTCGCTGGGCGGAGCCGAACAGGCCACAGCCATCCCCCGCACGATTGTCAGCATCTCCCAGTCACATCCAAGGCCGCTGTTCGACCCTTCGCCCGTGCAGCCCATGTCCGAGCAAATGATCGACTGACCATCCCCCAGATCAAGTGACCGCGCCGGATTGCCCGCCCTGTCAGTCGTCTTAACGACCTTGTCCGCATTCTCCCGCAGCAACCGTTCGAAGTCGATCAGGTCGTCGCCAAGATACACTTCGGCAAAGCCCGGGCCAGCAATCAGAAATGCTGCCAGAAGCCACTTCACCCCCGCAACCTCGCCTGCAAGCTCAGCAAATCCGCCCAGGCCTCGCGCTTGGCCGAAGGGTTGCGGAGGAGATAGGCCGGGTGCGTCATCGGCAGCACCGGCTTGCCCAGGGCCGTGGTCCATGTCCCTCGCGCCCGCAGGATGCCCTTGCCCCCGGTCAGCGCGAACAAAGGCGTGTTGCCCATCACCACGATCACCTGCGGGTCCACCAGCGCGATGTGACGCTCCACGAAGGGCAGCATCATGGCGATCTCGCCCGGCTCCGGATCGCGGTTGCCGGGGGGCCGCCAGGGCATGACGTTGGTGATATAGAGCGCCGCGCCCGGGTCGGGGCTGGTGCGCGCAAGGCCGATGGCAGCGAACATCCTGTCCAGCAACTGACCGGCACGGCCAACGAAGGGGCGGCCCTCCAGGTCTTCCTCCCGGCCCGGCGCTTCGCCAAAGATCAGGACCTGCGCCATGGGGTTGCCGTCGGCAAAGACCAGGTTGCGCGCGCCACGCTTCAGCTCGCACTGGTCAAAGCCGGCGATGGCGGCCTGCAACTCGGCCAGCGTCCCGGCACCGGCTGCGGCGGCTCGGGCGTGGGCAACGGCATCGACGGGCGGGGCCAGGGTATCGGGAGCTTGCGCCCTCGGCGGCTGGGCGACAGTCTGGGCGGGTCTGGGGCTTTCGGCGCCAAGGTCATAGCGGTTGACCGGCGCGTCAAGACAGGCCTCATCCGCCCCCGCCTCGACCTGCCAGGCCAGGGCGGCTAGGGCTGCATGCCAGTCTTCGGTGATCCCGGTGGCGATTCCCATTTTGGCAGAATAGGGGGTTGGGGGGATGGGGGCCAGAACCTATCCGGCCCCCCGCCCCATGTCAGTTCGCCGCCAGCGACTGTGCCAGCCGCATCAGGTTCACCGCCTCGATCCGGTAGCCGAAGGCATCCTCGCCGCGCGCCGACAGCGCCAGCGCAATCGCCTCGTCCCAGCCCCAATCCCCAAGGTAGACCGAGCCTTGCAGAAGCTGCCCGAAGCCGGCGATGGCGGCGGCAAAGCGGGTCTCGGCGCTCGCCTCCTCCGCCCCGGTGATCGGGGTTTCCACCAGGGTCGAGGCATCCTCGCCCGGCGCCTTCCAGCGCAGACGCAGGAAGCCAAGCTCCGCGGCAGCAGCCTCGGTCGCGGCAGCGGTCCCATAGCGCAGCGGGTCATTCAGCAGCGCGTCGGACCCCGGAGCGGTGACCTCATAGATCGCGGTGACCTGGGTGCCCGAGCCAATCTCGCCCGCGTCCACGGCATCGTTGTTGAAATCCTCACGCCGCAAGGCGCGGGTCTCATAGCCGATCAGCCGGTATTCGGCGACGGCGGCGGGGTTCCATTCGACTTGGATCTTCACGTCATCGGCGATGGGGAAGAGCGCGCCGGTCAGCTGGTCCACCAGCACCTTCCGCGCCTCGCTGAGCGTGTCGATATAGGCCGCCGTGCCGTTGCCGTTCTGCGCCAGGGACTGCATCACCGCGTCGTCGAGATTGCCCCGCCCGAAGCCGAGCAGCGACAGATATGTCCCCGTTTCGCGCTGCCGGGCGACATAGGCCTCCAGCCCCTCGGGGTCGCTGACGCCCACGTTGAAGTCGCCATCCGTCGCCAAGAGGATGCGGCTGACGTCCCCCTCGGCCTGCATGCCGTCGGCCACCTGATAGGCCAGCGCCAGGCCCTCGGCCCCGGCGGTGGACCCACCCGCCGCAAGGTTTTCCAGCGCGCCAAGGATTGTCGTGCGGTCCGCAGCGGCCGTCGGTGGCAGGACCAGCCCCGCTGACCCGGCATAGGTGACGATGGCAATCTGATCTTCAGGGCGCAATTCCGTCAGCATCAGCGACAGCGACTGCTTCAAAAGCCCCAGCTTCGACGCATCCTCCATCGACCCGGACGTGTCGATCAGGAACACGAGGTTCAGCGGCGGCCTTGCGGCAACTTCGGGCAAAGCGCCCTGGATGCCGATGGTGACCAGCCGCGTCCCGGGGTTCCAGGGCGTGGGCATGACACTGATGGTCGAGGAAAACGCCTCCTCCCCGGTCGGCGCGGGGTAGGCGTAGGGGAAGTAGTTCACCATCTCCTCCACCCGCACCTGTTCGGGCGTGGGCAGGACAGCCATGTTCAGGGTAGACCGGATCACGGCCCAGGACGCCGTATCCACGTCGATCGAGAAGGTGGAGACGGGTTCTTCCGCCGTCACCTTCACCGGGTTTGCGGGTTCGTTGGCATAGGCCTCGGTGTCTTCCAGCTGCGGCTGGACCAGTTCCGGCAAGGGCGCGAGCATCGCCTCTGGCGCGGCAAGATAGCCCGCCGTGCCGCCCAGGCTGTCGGGGGCCGCTTCCATCCGCAGCCGGGCTTCCGCGTCGGCCACCCCATTTCCGACGACGATCGGCGCTGCCGGGGCAATATCTTCGGCCAGCTCGGTCGCCATCGCTTCAGGCGCCGGTTCGGCCTTGGCGACAGAGGCGCCACGGTCGGCCTCGACCTTGCGCGCCAGATCGGCGGGGGCCTCGTTTGCCACCGCGTCCGCCATCGGCGGCGGCGCGGCTTCGGTCTTCACTTGCGGCGGCTCGGCCAGGCCAGGCAGGCGCAGATCGCCCACGGGCAGGGTCACCGCCACGCCGATCAGCAGCGCTGCGGCCGAGGTGGAAACCGCAAGGGCGGGACGAGAGGTCAGGAAATTGAGCATGCGACGTACTCCGTTCAAGGGGGCCGCCAGGGTTTGGCGGTCCTCACTGGAACGGGTCGGATCGTCCAATCCTTGGAGGGACTCATGCAACCGGTCGAAATTTTCCATCGCAACCGACATGGCGCGCGCCTTGGCCTCCGCATCGGCGGTGGGCGCGGCCCTCAGGCCGCGGCGGAGGTCGTCGAGATCGTTGGTCATTTCGCGTCCTCCCGTGCCATGGCCCGCAGGCGCTTCTTCACGTCGCTCATCCGCCAGGCGATGGTGCCTTCGCTGACGCCCAGCACGACCCCCGCTTCGGCCTGGGTCATCTCCTCACCGAGGACCAGCGCCACGGTGTCGCGCAGTTCCGGCGAGAGCTGGGTCATCGCCTGGGCCAGCCAGTCCTGAGCCTCGGCCTGGGTGGCGATCTCGTTCTGACGGGCCAGTTCCCAGTCACCCCAGCCCAGCGCGGCACGGGCGCGGGTCTGCTGGCGGCGCCGCAGGTCATGCGCCGCATTGACGACCACGCGGTACAGCCAGGTGGTGAACTTCGCCTCACCCCGCCAGTTCCGCAGCTTTGAGGGCAGCGCGGCACAGATGTCCTGCGCCAGATCCTCTGCCTCAGCCCTTGATCCGGTCAGCCGCCAGGCAAGGCCGTGAATGCGGTCGTAATGCCGCCCGACCAGCACGCCAAAGGCCGCCCGGTCCCCCTGGGCCGCGGCTGTTGCAAGCATTTCGTCAGGCGTGTCCATCAGCATCACGTTACCTGTGACGCGTGGGGCAGAGCAATCCTTGGCCGGGATATTGGGTCGGGCCCGGAAATCCTTGCCTCTGACAAAAAGCCCCCCGGTCCGGGCATCGCCTGGGCCGGGGGGCTGTTGTGGTCGCACGGAAGATCCCGCGGGAAGACGTCAGTAGATCATGCCGTCATAGACGCCGTAGGCACCCGCCGACGACCGCAGGCTACCAGAGGCCCCTTCATCACGAGCGTAGGCGACAACGGCGTTGTAGGTGCCTGGACCGAAGGCCCCGTCGATGCCGCCGCGATAATAGCCCCAGGCCCGCAGGTTGCGCTGGATTGCCTTGCGCTCGGCCAATGAATAGCTCTGGAACGCGCGGCCGGCGGGTGTGGCGTAGATCGAGCTGGTGTGCGTCGGCTCGCGATAGACCGTGCGCGGTTCGACATAGACCGTCCGCGGCTGGACATAGACCGGGGCAGCGGTGTGGCCGCGGTCATAAGCCCGGGCCTTGCGGTTGTTCTTCAAGAGTTCGTCCACGATGACGGCAGTGGCGACGCCGGCGACAAAGCCTTGCTCCTTCTCACCCCAGGCCAGCGCGGGCGCGGCGGGGATGATGGCAATCGAAGCGGCGGTGATCGCAGCGACCAGGTTGCGCTTGGCGGTCATGACAGTGGGCAGCATGTCGTTTCCTTTCGGTTTGGCCCCATGGTGTTCGGGGCGATGCGACAAGGATGGGCCTTGCCGCCCCGCTAGGCAAAATCAGCCGATTGCTATGGGATAACGTCTTTGATATCAGACGGTTAATTCAATCAGGCCAACTCGCCAGCAGCGCCGACAACCGGCGTAAACCTTCGTCCAATTGGCTTTCGGGGCCCCCACCGACCCCAAGACGAATATGATGCGGGCAGCCATAGGCCGACCCTGGCAGCACGAAGGTCCGCCAGGGGGCCCCCAGCAGGGCGCGCGCCAGCGTCTCGCCGTCGATTCCCTCCAGCCGCGCCAGCCCGATCAACCCCGCCTCCGGTCGCTGCCAGGAAAGACGCGGCTCGGCGGCGACGAATCGGTCCAGCCGATCCAGCGTCTCGCGCCCCTCCGCCCGGGCGCGGTCCAGCGCCGCTGCCAGCCGATCCGGCCTGAGGGCAATCTCGGCGACATGCTCGCCCAGAACATTCATGATCTCGGAAGAATTCTCGCGCAGGATCATCGCGTCGCGAATGACTTCGGGGCTTTGGCAGATCATCCAGCCCGTCCGCAGCCCCTGCAACCCCAGCGCCTTCGAGACCGAGCCCGTCGTGATCCCGAACGGCGTCAGACCGGTGATCGAGGATCGTCGCGGCCCGGTCCATTCCAGCCCCGCATAGACCTCGTCCACCACGAGCCAGATCCCGTGCCGGTCCGCCAGCGCAGCAAGCGCCTGCAGTTCCGCCTCTGACATCAGCCGCCCCGTGGGGTTGTTCGGGTTGGTCAGGAAGATCATCCGTGTGCGAGGTGTGATCGCAGCAGCCACCGCACCGGGATCAAGGAGCCAGCCGCTGCCCTCATCCCGGGGCACCTCGACCAGAGTGGCCCCGATCGCGCGGGCCATCACCCCCGCCTGCGGCCAGCCCGGGGCCTCGGTGATGATCTCGTCGCCGGCCGAGAGCAGTTGGCGGAACAAGAGGTAATTCGCCTCTGCAGCGCCCGCCGTGACCAGCACGCAATCGGGGTCAAGCGCCAGCCCCGCCTGATCCATCACGCGCTGGCGCAGGGCGGGCAAGCCAAGGAAGCTTGCGCCATTCCAGTCCAGCGACAGCTCGGGGTCAAGGTCGGCGAGGAAGTCCTTCAGCCGCGGCGACCGGGCAAGGGAGAAGCCGATGAAGCACTCCGGCGGGTCCTGCGCCGTCGTCTCCAGGAGATAGTCGAACAGCTTGTGGATGGTGACCTTCATCGGCCGCCCGCACGACCCGGAGTTTTCGAAAACTCCGGTCCGGAGCCTTCAAAGGCTCCGATACGGTTTCTTCGAAGAAATCGGTCCCTCACCGGACGTCGCGCCCCTGGTTGAGGATGATGATGTTGCCCGACGACACGTCCCCGGCGGGCGAGATCAGGAACCCCACCCAGGCCGCGATCTCATCGGGCTGCATCGCGTGGCCATGGGGCATCGCCGAAATCGCCCGGGCCAGAACCTCCTCGGTCAACACGTTGAACAGAGGCGTCTCGGTCATCGCAGGCGCAATCGAGTTCACTGCGATCTTCTCCCTCGCATAGCGGCGGGCCAGATCCTTGGTCAGCGTGTCCAGCGCCGCCTTCGATGCCCGGTAATGCGGCGGGTCGAAGACGTCGAAGTTGTAGGCGCCGTTGGAGGAGATGTTGACGATCTTGCGCACGCCCGAGCGGCCTGCCATCGCCTTCACCGCCTGCTGGCAGCAATGGAAGGCGGAGTGGAAGTTGATCTGCATCTGCCGGGTCAGCTCATCTGCCGGAATGTCGGGGAAATCCGACATGAAGCAGGTCCCGGCGTTGTTCACCAGCGCATCGATCCCGCCAAAGCGGTTGGTCAACCGGTCGAAGAGGTCGGTGATCGCCTCCGAATCGGTCAGGTCCACCGCCTCCGGCGTGAAGCCGTCCCGGTCTGCCGCCATCGCCAGCACTGCCAGACCGTCAATATCGACGCCGACGACGTGCAAGCCATCGGCCAGCAGCCGGTCGCTGAATGCCCGGCCCAGGCCGCCTGCGGCCCCGGTGACGACGGCAACCCTCATCCGACCACGAAGTCGAAGTGCTTGCGCACGTCTTCCTCGATCGTCCAGGTGCCCTTGAAGTCTTTCTCCACCACGAAGGCATCGCCCGCCTGCACGGTGACGGGCGTGCCGCCGTCCGGGGTGATCACGATCCTCCCCTTGATCAGCACCACATATTCATAGGCCGTGTAGGTCGCGTGGTAGCTGCCCTTCGTGCATTCCCAGATGCCGCTGACCATGCTGCCATCCGATGCCGTATGCAGCACCCAGGTCTTCATCGAAGGGGTGCCCTCCGTGACGATCCAGCCGTCAAGATCGGCGGTCGAGGGTGCGATCCCGTCAGTCGGGGGTAGCTTGGTGATGGATTGCATGGCGCGCGAGCCTTTCGATATGGGACGGCCCGCAGCTTGGGATGCTGCGGGCCGCCTGTCATGGCAATGCGCGACGGCCAGGGGCCTGATCGCGACCTGTCAGGACTTGGCCGCGGGAGCAGGCGGAAGCTTGGCGAAATCCGCCGCCGAGTGGCGTTCGGGGAGCTGCTCATGGGGCCCGCCCCAGGATTTGTTGACCTTGCGGCCCCGGATCACGGCGGGACGGGCGTCGATGCGTTTAGCCCAGGCGACGACGTGCTTGTAGCTGGCGACGTCCAGGAATTCGGCGGCGTTGTAGGCGCGGCCGAGGACGAGGTTGCCATACCAGGCCCAGATCGCCATGTCCGCAAGGGAATATTCTTCCGCCATCCACGCATGCTCCGCCAGATGCCAGTCCAGCACGTCAAGCTGGCGCTTCGATTCCATCGCGTAGCGGTTGATCGGGTATTCCTGCTTGGTCGGCGCATAGGCGTAGAAATGCCCGAACCCGCCGCCAAGGAAAGGGGCGCTGCCCATCTGCCAGAAGAGCCAACTGAACATCTCGGTCCGCTCGCGCGGGTCTTTCGGGATGAAGGCCCCCCCGAATTTCTCGGCGAGGTAAATCATGATCGACGCGCTTTCGAACACCCGCTGCGGCGGGGTGGAGCCATGGTCCATCAGCGCCGGGATCTTCGAATTCGGGTTCACCTCGACAAAGCCCGAGCCGAACTGGTCACCCTTGGAAATCTCGATCAGCCAGGCGTCGTATTCGGCGTCATGGCCTGCGTCCAGCAACTCCTCCAGCAGGATCGTGACCTTCACCCCGTTGGGCGTGGCCAGCGAGTAAAGCTGCAGGGGATGCTTGCCCACCGGCAGGGCCTTGTCATGGGTCGCACCGGCAATGGGGCGGTTGATGCTGGCGAACTGGCCGCCGCTGGCCTGTTCCCAGGTCCAGACCTTGGGGGGAGTATAGTCGTCAGCCATCAGTTCTTCTCCTGCGCGCTCTTCGTCGCACTTCGTGCGCTCATCGCTGGGCTGCGAGGAGCGACGAAGTCGACGACGAGCGGGTGCTTGGGCGGGTGCTCAGATCGAGAGGCAGATGTATTTCAGCTCCATGTAGTCGTCGAGGCCGTGCCGGCTGCCCTCCCGCCCGAGACCGGACTGCTTGACCCCGCCAAAGGGCGCCATCTCGTTCGAGATCAGGCCGGTGTTGACGCCGACCATCCCGTACTCCAGCTGTTCCTGAACGCGGGTGATGCGGCCGATGTCGCGGGCGTAGAAGTAGCTTGCGAGGCCAAAGATCGTGTCATTCGCACGGGCGATGACCTCTTCCTCGGTGTCGAACTTGAAAAGCGGCGCGAGCGGACCGAAGGTCTCCTCGTTCGCGACCTTCATGTCCGGGGTGACACCGGTCACGACGGTGGGCTGGAAGAACGTCCCCCCCAGCTCATGCCGCTTGCCGCCGGTCATGATCTTGCCGCCGCCAGCCAGAACGTCGGCGATGTGCTCCTCGACCTTGTCCACCGCCGCCGCGTTGATCAGCGGGCCGGTGGTGATGCCGGGGGACAGTCCGTCGCCGATGTTCAGCTTCTTCACCGCAACCGCCAGCTTTTCAGCGAAAGCATCGTATACCCCGGCCTGCACGTAGATCCGGTTGGCGCAAACGCAGGTCTGGCCGTTGTTGCGGAACTTGGAGATCATCGCCCCTTCCACCGCCGC
>JANPJZ010000158.1:0-45707 GCA_031425795.1 Rhodobacter sp.
CCCTCATCCCCGAACCGGATCGCGCCCACTTCGGCAGTCGTCACGAGCCCGCCGAAGAACACCGACGCCCGCGCCGCATCCATCATTGACGGAAACACCCGCCGCCACTCCAGCCGCGTCGGCGGCAGGCGCAGGCCGAACTCTTCCTCCAGCTCTCTCAGAAGGCACTCCTCCGGCCTTTCGCCCGGCTCGCGCCCGCCGCCCGGAAGGTCCCACAGGCCCGGCCAGGGCAGGTCCGCCCGGTCGTCGCGCAGGCAGGTCAGGACCGATCCACCGCAAAACAGCGCGGCCTTGGCCCCGACGAAGTCCACCTCAGCGGTCGTCGTTGATGTCGCGGTCCCAGATCTTCACCTGGCCCTGCCGGATGCCCATCACCCGGCGCAGCACCAACCAGGCGAGGACCGAGGCGATGGCGAAGATCAGCAGAAGCGCGGAAATGCTCGACGGCCCCAGCCCGGTCCCCACCACGATTCCGGTGGCAACCGCGCCGATGGCGAAGCCAAGGAAGATGTAACCGGGTGCCAGAACCTCCAGCACCCCCAGCGCAAAGCCGATCACCACCCAGACCCACCAGGTTCCGGTCAGGAAAGCGGCCATCTCAGGTCCGCCCCCGCAGCATCTTGAACGCATCACCAAAGGCGTCCAGCGCATTGGCGGGAATGAGGATCGTCTGCTTGCCCTGGCCCACGGCCACAGCCTGCAAGGCCTCTACCTGCTTCAGCGCGACCTGGAACTGCGCGGCCTCGAGTCCGTTTTCCTTGATCGCACCTGCGATCACTCCCGTCGCATAAGCCTCAGCGTCCGCCGTCACCCGCCGCCCCTTCGCAGCCTGCTCGGCGGCGTAAAGGTCGGCGTCGGCTGCCAGCTCGACCGAGCGTTTGCGCCCTTCTGCCTCCATCACCTGCGCCCGCCGGGCACGTTCGGCGTTCAGCTGCTGCAGCATCGCCGACCGCGTCGCCTCGTCCAGGTTCACGTCCAGGATTTCCGCCCGAGTGACCTCGACCCCCCAGTCGTCAACCATTGCCGTGACCTGCTCACGCACCCGCTCGATCAACTGGGCGCGGTTGGACTGCACCTGGTCCAGCTCGATCTTGCCGATCTCGCTGCGCACGATGCCGGCCACGGTGGTTGCGATCGCACCGTCGATGTCCCGGATCCGGTACACGGTCTTTTCCGGCTCGGTCACCCGGTAGAAGACGCTCGTCTCGACCTTCACAAGCACGTTGTCCGCGGTGATGGCATCCTGGCTCGCGGTCGGAAGCTGGCGTTCCAGAACAGACACCTTGTGCGCGATCCGGTCGAGGAATGGCACGACAAAGTTGATCCCTGGGCCAAGCACCGACCGAAGGCGGCCAAAGCGTTCAACTACATGCTTTTCCGACTGCGGCACGATCCGCACGCCCAGAAAGATGCTGATGATGATGAAAAGGGCAATCGCCAGATAGACACCAGGCCAACCCAGCAGAAACGAAAGGTCCATAAACATGCTCCCACACAATCTTGGGCGCACCCCGCGCCGCGCCTGTATGTTGCGTGTGATTCTCTTCAAAGCAAGTGGCGAAGACGGGAAATCTCCGCGTCTTCCCCCGGCCAGACGAAGCGGATAGGGTCGCAGCGATTGCCGAAAGGACCACTTCCATGACCCAGCGCCTGCATCTCGTCTTCGGGGGAGAGTTGGTCGACCCTCAAACCAACGTGTTCCGCGACGTGGCGAATATCCACATCGTGGGGATGTTTCCGAACTACGAAGCCGCCTTCCGCGCCTGGAAAGCAGAGGCGCAGCGCACGGTGGACAACGCCCATATGCGGTACTTCATCGCCCACATCCACCGGCTGCGCGAAGAGGGGAAGTCCGGCTCGCCAACCGAGGAACTTGGTGCCTGATCCATGCCGGCACCACTTGGCCTGAAGCTTTACAACCTCGGCAATCGGCGCGAGGCCGGGCAGGATGCCGCGCGCCCGCAGCGCCCGCCCGGGGCCCTGGCTTGGCTCCACGCGCCGACCGAAGACCAGACCAGCCCGATGCTGGCCCTTGCCCGGCGGCTGGTCGACGAGGATGGCGTCGCCGTCCTCCTAACCTGCCCCTTTGACCTCCCCCCGCGCGAGGGTGTCCTCCACCAGCCGCCCCCGCCGGACTCACCCGCCGAGGCCCGGGCCTTCCTTGACCACTGGCGCCCCGACATCGCGGTCTTTTCCGAGGGCGAGCTTCGCCCAGCCGTCCTGCACGAAGCGGCGCAACGAAAGATTCCGCAACTGATGGTCAATGCGCGCGCGCCGCGCTTCTTGCGCGAACGCGATGCCTGGTATCCCGGCCTCCTGCGCTCGGCACTCTCGCGTTTCGCCCAGATCAGTACCCTGGACGAAGCGGCAGCCCGGCAGTTCCGCAAGGGTGGTGCCGCGCTCTCCGCCGTGGCCGTCACCGGACGCATGGAAGACGAAAGCGCCGCCCTGCCCTGTCTCGAGGCTGAGCGCGCCGCGTTGGCCCGGCTTCTTGCCGCCCGTCCTGTCTGGTTTGCCGCCGGTCCCTCGCTCAACGAGGAAGCCGCCGTCATCTCTGCCCACCGTACCGCCCTGCAACAGACCCATCGGCTGTTGTTGATCCTGATCCCCGCCGATCCCGCTCGGGCGGACTCTCTGGCGCAGCATCTGGAGGATACGGAAGGCTGGGTCGTCGCACGCCGAATGCGCGAAGAGGAACCCGATGCCGTGGTCGAGGTCTTTGTGGCAGACAACCCCGCCGAATACGGCCTGTGGTACCGCCTGTCGCCAATTACCTTTCTTGGCGGCAGTCTGTTCGGAACCGGCCCCACCCGCAACCCGATGGAGGCGGCAGCCCTTGGCTCGGCCATCCTGCACGGGCCCCACACCGGGCGGTACGGCGCGATCTTCGGTCGCCTCGGCGCCGCGCGGGCCACGCGGGCCGTGTCCTCGGCGACCGACCTTGGCGACGCATTGGGTGATCTTCTCGCCCCCGACCGCGCCGCCCGTCTGGCACAAGCTGCCTGGACCGTGGCCAGTGACGGGGCGGAAGTGACCGAAGGCCTCCTCCACCGCGTCCGCCACGCGATGGAGGGCGGGACATGACCCGCGCGCCCGGCTTCTGGTACACCCCGCCGGGCCAGCCTGCCCTCGCCGCGCGTCTCCTCGCACCGCTTGGCTGGCTATACGCCGCCGGAACCGCCAGGCGCCTGCGCCAGCCGGGCTACACGCCGCGCGTTCCGGTGATCTGCGTTGGCAATCTGGTGGCCGGGGGTGCGGGCAAGACTCCGGTCACCCTCGCCCTATGCGAACGGCTGCTCGCCCGCGGCCATGCCGTCCACATCGTCAGCCGGGGCTACGGCGGCAGTCTGGTCGGACCGGTGCAGGTCGATGAAACAAAGCACGGCGCGGCTCAGGTGGGCGACGAACCCCTGCTCCTCTCCGCCTTCGCCCCCACCTGGATCGCCAGGAACCGCGCCGCCGCAGTGAAGGCAGCCGAGTCTGCCGGGGCAAGCGTCATCCTGATGGACGACGGCTTGCAGAACCCGTCCGTCAAACCCTCCCTCGCGCTTGTCGTCGTCGATGCCGCACGCGGTTTCGGCAACGGGCGCTGTATCCCGGCAGGCCCCCTGCGTGAGCCTGTGCCGGTCGGTCTTGCCCGCGCCAACCTGGTGATCGCCATCGGCGGGCACGACGCCCAAGCCGCCTTCGCCACCGTCTGGGGGTCGCAGATCACCGTGCCGCTCGTCACCGGCACGCTGCAACCGCTGCAAACCGGGATGGACTGGACCGGCCAGCGCGTCCTTGCATTCGCCGGCATCGCCGACCCGGAGCGCTTCTTCACCACACTTCGCAGCCTTGGCGCCGACGTCCTGCGCGGTGAGGCCCTCTCCGACCACGCCCCCCTGTCCGAGACGTTTCTGAAACGGATCGAGTCCGAGGCCTTCGCCGCCGGCGCTCAGCTCGTCACCACTGAGAAGGACGCCGCCCGCCTTCCCAGGCACTGGCGGATGCGGGTGCTGACACTGGTCGTCCGGCTTCGAATCAGCGACTGGACTGCCGTCGATGCCTCATTCGACAGGCTTGGGCTCTAGACCACCGGCCCCCGGCGCAAGGCGGTTCCCCACAACCTCATCCTGATGCTGCCCCAACCGGGGTGCAGGACGCTCCAGGCTCAGGTCGGCCGCAGAAAACCGCATCGGGCTGCGGACGCCGGGCAGTCCTTCCGGCGAAATCTGCATCCCCCGCGCCAACACCTGCGGGTCGGCAAAGACCTCTGCCATGTTGTTGATCGGCCCGGCTGGCACGCCCGCGCCCTCACAGGCCGCCAGCAGATCGGCCTTGGCCCAGCGCTTTGTCGCTCCCGTCAACCGCTCGGTCATTGCGACACGGTTCGCCACCCGATCGGCATTGGTCAGGAACTCCGGCGCGGTCGCCATGTCCTCGACCCCCAGCACTTTGCACAGCCGCTGAAACTGCCCATCATTCCCCGTTGCAAGGATCAGCCAGCCATCCGCGCAATCGAAGACCGCATAGGGCGCCAGGTTTGGATGCGCGTTCCCCATCAGCCCCGGCGCCTGACCCGAGGCGAGATAGTTCATCGCCTGGTTGGCCATCACGCTCGTCGCCACATCCAGGAGCGCCATGTCGATGTGCTGCCCCTCCCCCGTCCGCCCGCGCTGCACCAGCGCCGCAAGGATCGCCGTGGCCGAATAGACCCCGGTGAAGATGTCGGTCACGGCAACCCCTACCTTCTGTGGCTGGCCGTCGGCCGGGCCGGTCACGCTCATCAGCCCGGACATGCCCTGAATGATGAAATCATACCCTGCCCGCTGCGCGTAAGGCCCGTCCTGCCCGAACCCGGTGATGGAACAATAGATCACCTTGGGGTTCACCTGCCGCAGGCTGGCATAATCCAGCCCGTATTTCCGAAGCCCGCCGACCTTGAAGTTCTCGATCACCACATCCGCATCTGCCACCAGCCTGCGGACGACCTCTTGACCCTCCGACGTGCGGAAATCGCAGTTGATCGACCGTTTGCCCCGGTTCGTCGCGTGGAAATAGGCGGCCGTCCTTTCGCCTCCGACGTCAAGGAACGGGGGCCCCCAGCGCCGGGTATCGTCCCCCTCGGGAGCCTCGACCTTGATCACGTCCGCACCGAGGTCGGCCAAAGTCTGACCAGCCCAGGGGCCGGCCAGAATCCGCGCCAGTTCGATGACGCGGATGCCCTCCAGCGGCGTGGTCATCTTACCCCGCCAGTTCGGCGTCGATGATCGCCTTCAGATCGGCGTAAGGCATGTTGCCGTGCTTGGCACCGTTGACGAAGATCGTTGGCGTGCCTTCAACCCCATCCGCGGCCATGTTGGTCTGGAACCGCGCGATCAGCGCCTCTGCGGTCGCCTGGTCATTCAGGCAGACGTCAATCGCCGCCCCGTCCAGCCCGGCCGCAATCCCGATGGTCTTGAGGTTCGCAACCACCTGCGTCGGATCTTCCGACGCGGCCCACTCCTGCTGCTGGTCGAACAGCATGTCGTGGATGCCGAAGTACCGCATCTCGCCGCCACAGCGCGCCACCATCGCGGCCCACAGTCCATAGCGGTCGAAATACACCTCGCGAAGGGTGAAATGCACCTTCCCCGTGTCGATATAGTCGCGCTTCAGGTCCTTGAACACAGCCGCATGAAAGGTCGCGCAATGCGGGCAGGTGAAGCTTGCATATTCCACGATCTTCACCGGCGCATCGGGCGACCCAAGCGAGAAGTCGCCCGGCTCGACCACAGGTGCCGCAGCCTCCTGCGCAAACACGGGCGAGGCCGCCATCGCAGCGGCAAGAGCGATCATCGCCCGGCGGTTCACTTTCAACATGTTGTGCAGTCCTTTGTCATGCGGGGCCCCTCAGGATCGGGAGCGAGTTAAGATGTTTTGCGCCAGCAGTTCAAGCGCTGCCCGCAAGGATGGGTCCCCCACCCCCTCGGCCACAACGGCGGCACGGGCGACCACTGCGGGGTCCGGCAGCACGGCGGCCTTCGCGGCCGGGGCAAACTCGGCCTGGCCTTCGGCAAAACCCGTGGCGGCCGTCTGGGTCAGCCGGATGTGCGACACGGCGGCGTAGCCGTAAACCGCGTTCACCCGCTCTTTCAGCCGCTCCTTCTGCATGTCGACCTGCGGACCATGCGCGCCGTTGACAAGTACCGTCAGCGTCGCCCCCATGCCCCCACGGCCATAGCTCACCTCGACCGGCCGCGTGACCTTGGCAAGGTCCTCGCCCGCCACCTCGGCCCAGTGGGTCAAAAGTCGCGCCAACGCAAAACCCCGCGTCTCGCCCACGGCACGAACCGGCTCCTTCACGAACCCGCCCGCAGGTTCAAACCCGCGCTGGCGGCGCTGTGGGCTTGGGGCTGGAAGCGCTTTGCGGGCCATCGGTTCCTTTTCCTTCATCGGCCATTCTATAGCACCCCGCCCGCCCCGCCACCCCCCGGGAGGGCCCGCCGCCATAAAGATTGCGTGACGCCAGCGTCAGCCAATCCTCTGGCACCCGCCGCCGCGCCCGCTATGCTTCTGGCATGACCACGCCCGACCTCAGCCTCCAGCTCCTGCACTGGTATGACCGCCACGCGCGCGCGATGCCCTGGCGCACCTCGCCCGCCGATCGTGCCACCGGCATCCGCCCCGACCCCTACCGCATCTGGCTGTCCGAGGTGATGCTCCAGCAAACCACCGTCGCCGCCGTGAAGGACTACTTCCACCGCTTCACCGCGCGCTGGCCCACTGTCGCCGCCCTCGCCGCCGCCGAGGATGCCGCCGTGATGGGCGAATGGGCCGGCCTTGGCTATTATGCCCGTGCCCGCAACCTGCTGAAATGTGCCCGCGTCGTGGTGGCCGACCATGGCGGCCAGTTCCCTTCCACCCGTGCGGGCCTCCTCACGCTTCCCGGCATCGGCCCCTACACCGCCAGCGCCATCGCTGCCATCGCGCATGACGAACCAGCCACCGTGGTTGACGGCAACGTCGAACGCGTCATGTCCCGCATGTTCCTTGTCACCACCCCCCTGCCGACCGCCAAGCCCGAGCTCACCGCCCTGGCCGAGCGTCTGACGCCACCCCACCGCGCCGCAGACTATGCCCAGGCCGTGATGGATCTTGGTGCCACGATCTGTACCCCCCGCTCCCCCGCCTGCGTCATCTGCCCATGGGTCCACGCCTGCCTTGCACGGGCCGAGGGCGTCCAGGCCAGCCTGCCACGAAAGGTGGCGAAGACCGAAAAGGCCACGCGTCGGGGTATAGTCTGGCTCGGCTACCGTGAGGGCGCGCTGTTGCTGGAACGGAGGCCCGACACCGGGCTTCTCGGTGGAATGCTCGGCTTTCCCGGTGACGGCTGGGATGGTGCGGGAGGCCCGGCCCCGGCCCCGGCCAACTGGCAAACCGTGGGTGAGGTGCGCCACACCTTCACCCACTTTCACCTGATCCTTCAGGTCCTGACCGCCGAGATCACCCACCCACCCGAGCGGGGAGAATGGCTTGCGCTCCACGACTTTCGGCCCTCCGACCTGCCGACCGTCATGCGAAAGGCCTTCTCACTGGCCCGCGACAGCTTGCACGGTTGAGGAAAAGCGCATTTCAAGGGATACTGACCCGTACTAACCAGCGGACCCTTGAATGCCGAACCCGCCCACCCAGAAGCTTGGGTTCCTGAACGCGCTGCCGTTCTGGTTTGCGCTTGGCATGGTGCCGCTTGCCGTCATCGGTGCCACGCAGGGTGGCTGGTACACCGCATTGGTCCCGGCCTGCTCGATCCTGTTCTACTCGGTCCTCGACGCCGTGACCGGGTTGAACGACGCGAACGCGGATCCGCAAAGCGAAGACAGCCTGTTCTGGTACCGGCTTCTGACGCTGATCTGGTTCCCGGTGCAGATGCTGATCCTGTTCGGCATGATCTGGTACGCCCCCCGCGCCGGCCACCTTGCGACGCACGAATTGCTGGTCCTTTTCTTCGGCGTCGGCATCCTGACCGGCACGGTCGGCATCAACTACAGCCACGAGTTGATGCACCAGAAATCGCGCCTGGAACGGTGGCTGGGTGACCTTCTGCTGGCCTCGGTCCTGTACTCGCACTTCCGGTCAGAACATCTGCGCGTGCATCACATCCATGTCGGCACCCCCCGCGACCCCGTCACCGCGCGCTACAACGAAGGCTTCCACCGCTTTTTCCCGCGCGTGCTGTGGTCTTGCCCGCAATCAGCCTTTAAGGCAGAGGTGGCCCTACTGGCACGGCGGGGCTTGCCGTGGTGGCACCGGACCAACCCGTTCTGGCGCTATGCGGTCCTGCAGTCGGCGATGCTGGTCCTGGCTTTCGCATTCGGCGGCTGGCTGGGGCTGGGGCTGTTCCTCTTTCAGGCGGCAGTGGCGATCTGGCAGCTTGAGGCGGTGAATTATGTCGAACACTACGGTCTGACGCGCCGCCACCTAGGCCACGGCAAGTATGAACACGTCCGTCCGCATCACAGCTGGAACGCAGGCCATACCGCGTCGAACTGGTTGCTGATCAACCTGCAGCGCCACTCCGACCACCACTACAAGCCAGACCGGCGGTTTCCGCTGCTGCAGACCTATTCGCAGGACGAAGCGCCGCAATTGCCGCTGGGCTACCCCCTGATGGTCTTCGTCGCCATGAACCCGCCCTTGTGGAAGCGGATCATGAACCCCCGGGTCAAGGCGTGGCGCAGGCAGCATTACCCCGACATCACCGATTGGCATCCCTACAACAAGGCGCTGAACCCGGTTGCGGGCTAGGGATGTCCCGGGCAGGGACAGGGCCCCCGACCACAAGATATCAAGGACTTGCGTCCCCAACTCCAGGAAGTCTTAACTTTTGGCGGGCGGGCAGAGCACCTCGATCAGGCGGGGTCCGCGCTGTGCCATCGCCTCGGAAAAGGCCGCGTTGAACGCGGCCATATCGGCCACCCGCACCCCCGCCACCCCATGCCCCTTGGCAAGCGCCACCCAGTCGAGCGTCGGCTCCACCACGTCGAACATCCGCACCACGTTTCGGCCGACCTCGGTCACGCCCACGGCCGCAAGCTCATCGCGCAGGATCTGGTAGCCCTGGTTGGCGAAGATCAGCACGGTCACATCCAACCCTTCGCGCGCCATCG
Organism: Rhodobacter sp.; assembly: GCA_031425795.1. GTDB lineage: Bacteria > Pseudomonadota > Alphaproteobacteria > Rhodobacterales > Rhodobacteraceae > Tabrizicola. The sequence goes on from JANPJZ010000158.1 coordinate 9,132, forward strand.
TCCAGAGGGATTGGAGCGTATACATGCCCGATCCATCCCCTTCGAGCACCACGACCTTGCGGTCCGGGCAGGCCACCGCCGCCCCCACCGCGTTGGGCAGGCCAAAGCCGATGGAGCCGCCGGTGATCGTCAGCGCGTCATGGCCCCGCGCCCGTTTCAGCCCCGGCGCAAGGTGGTAGGAGGCGGAAATGCCTTCATCCACAACCACCGCATCCTGAGGCATCAGGGCGGCAACCGCCTCTCCCACCCTGGCGAGGGTCAGCGCACCTTCGGGCAGGGCGGGCAGATCCTCGGGGCTGAAGTCGTCGGCATCAAGCTCTGCCTCGCCAAGCTCATCCGCCAGGGCCTGGAGGGTCCAGGCAATGTCCATCTCGCGGGTGCAAAGGTCGATCAGGCGGGTGTCGGGGTCATCGGGGGTAGAGGGCAGGCCCGGATAGGCGAAGAACCCGGCGGGCCGGGCGGTGCCGCAGAGAACCAGCGCCGGAGCGCCGTGCAGAAGCTTGAGGTTGTCCTCGATCCGATAGGCCATGCGTTCAATCTTCACCACCCCGGCCCCGCGCCGGAAACGGCTGACGAAGAACGGCTGCATCAGCCGCGCGCCCGCCGATTTGGTCAGCCGTTTCGCCAGCAGTCCAAGGTCGGACCAGAGGACCGGCCCATCGACAAGCAGCACAGCGCCCGGCTGACGCAGCGCCCGGGCGGCGGCAGCGATCTCACCAGCCGATGGGCGCTGCAGTGGCGGTGGTGGCAAGGCGACGGCCGCCCCCTCCGCCGCGTCCCAAGCCATGTTGGCGGGCAGAATCAGCGTCGCCACCTGCCCGTTCCTTGCCCGCGCGGCCTGCACCGCGTCGGCCCCGTCGCCGGCCACGCGCCCCGGCTCGGCGCAGACCCGCGTCCAGTGCGAGACCGATTGGCTGATCCCGACCGTGTCACCCTTCAGGGGTGCCTCGAACCGCAGGTGATAGTCGGCGTGGTCGCCCATGATGTTCAGCACGCCGCTTTGCGCCTTGCGGGCGTTGTGCAGGTTCGCAAAGGCGTTTCCGAAGCCGGGGGCCAGGTGCAGAAGCGTGGCCGCCACTTGCCCGGACATGCGGTAATAACCATCCGCTGCGCCGGAAACCCCGCCCTCGAACAGGCAGAGGATGCAGCGCATGTCGGGGTGTCGGTCCAGTGCGGCAACGAAATGCATCTCGGACGTGCCGGGATTGGCGAAGCACACCCGCACATCGCTGGCGAGCAGCGTCTTCACCAGAGTTTCCGCACCGTTCATCCTGCACTCCGTCTTCGGTTCGGGTTAGAGGGACGCAGACCACCGGAAATTGCAACCGCATACCCGCAGCAGGATCAAAGGTGACAGCGGTCAGCAGGTGGCCGTGAGACGGCAGAAAAAACGGCGCGGCCGGCCTGATTGCAGGCCCCCAAGGCCGTAAATCCCACCAATCACCCCTATAGCGCCATATTTTCGCCTCTGTGGAAACGCCAGATAGGGTGGGCAAAAAGACCCGTTTGGTGAGGCTTGCAATGAATCCCAGCGCAGAAGTGGTGGCCTTCGCAGTTGAACAACGCCTGCGGCGCGTGACACTGATCGTGCCCGTCTACAACGAACAGGACGGCATCGACGCGTTTCTCGACAAGGTGTCGGAAGTCACCGACGACCTGGCTTCGCTGGTTACGATCGACATCCTGTTCGTCAATGATGGCAGCAAGGATGCGACGGAGCGCGCGGTCCTGGCAGCGGCGGCCCAGCGGTCGGATGTGTCCTTGATCAACCTGTCGCGGAACTTCGGCAAGGAGGCTGCCCTTATCGCCGGGCTGAACCACGCCACGGGCGATGCCGTCATTCCGTTGGACGTCGACCTGCAGGATCCTCCCGAGGTGATGCATCAGATGATCAGCCGCTGGCTGGCCGGGGCCAAGGTCGTCAATGCCCGAAGGGCACGCCGCACGGGTGACAGCTGGATCAAGGCCAGGTCGGCCAACGCCTTTTACCGCATCTTCAACGCCCTGTCCGAACAACCCATTCCCCGCGACGTGGGCGACTTCCGCCTGCTGGACCGCGAGGTTGTGCAGGTCATCAACAAGCTTGGCGAGCGGTCACGCTGCAACAAGTCACTCTTCTCCTGGGTGGGGTTCGAAACCGAGGAGGTCACCTATGACCGCCCGGCCCGCGCCATCGGCGAAACGCGCTGGTCCTACTGGAAGCTGTGGAAGCTGGCGCTGGACGCGATCTTTTCGTCCTCGACCCTGCCGCTGCGGATCTGGACCTATTTCGGGATGCTGATGGCGGTCGTGTCACTGGTCTATTCGCTGTTCATCCTGGCCCAGACGCTGATCTTTGGGGTCAACGTGCCGGGCTATGCCTCGACCGTGATCCTGATCCTGGTGTTTGGCGGACTGAACATGTTCGCGCTGGGAATCATCGGCGAATACGTCGGACGCATCTACACCGAAGTGCGGCAGCGGCCGCTGTATATCGTGCGGTCGCACTACCCTTCGGCCAAGTCGGGCGACTGATGGAACGCGCCGTTTTTGACCGGATGAAGGAGCTTGAGGCCAAGCACTGGTGGTTCGTGGCCCGGCGGCAGGTGATTGCCGCGCTGATCGACCGGCATCTGGACCGCAAGGCCGTCAGAATCCTTGAGGCGGGGTGCGGCAGCGGCGGCAATCTGCAGATGCTGGCGCAGTTTGGGCAAGTGGATGCCTTCGAATACGACGCCCCGGCGCGCGAGGCGGCAAAAGCGAAATCGGGCCTCGATATCCGCTTTGGCGCCTTGCCGGGCGACCTGCCCTTTGACGACCGGCGGTATCATCTGATCGGCCTCTTTGACGTGCTGGAGCATGTCGAGGCCGACACCGCCTCGCTTGCGGCGCTGGGCGGACGGCTGGCAGAGGGTGGGCGCATCCTTGTCACCGTGCCGGCCTTTCCGTTCCTGTGGTCGCGTCACGACGAACGGCACCACCATTTCCGCCGCTACACGCGCAGCAGCCTGACCGCGGTCGCGCAGCAGGCGGGGCTGAAGGTGACCTACAGCAGCTATTTCAACACGCTCCTGTTTCCGGCCGGGGTGCTGACCCGTTGGCTGAAACGCCTGACCGGCAGCGAAACGCCGGATGATGCGATGCCCCCGGCCTGGTTGAACCGAGTGCTCACGCGGGTGTTCGGGCTGGAACACCGGTTGGTGGCCCGCATGCCGATGCCGGTGGGGCTGTCGCTTGCGGCCGTGCTGGAAAAGGCCTGACTGTCCAATGCTTGCGCAGCTGATCCGTTTTGGCCTTGTCGGTGGGCTGGCCACGCTGACGCATGTGCTGGTGGCCATAACGGTGCGAGCCCTTTTTCAGGCGCCGCCGCAGGCCGCGAACCTTGTCGGCTTCGCCGCGGCGGTGGTGCTGTCCTATCTTGGCCATGCGCGCTTCACTTTCGGGGTGGATACCCAGTCCGGCGCGCAGGCGTGGCGGTTTGTCATGCTGTCGGGGCTGAGTTTGCTGCTTAGCAGTGGAGCGGTCTGGATGATCACGGACCGGCTGGGATACCCGTTCCCGCTGGCGATGGCGGCCGTGACCGTCCTCGTTCCCGTTGGCAGTTATGTGGCGATGCGGTTCTGGGTCTTTGCCGAAGGTAAAAAAGCCCCGCCATGACATCACGGCGGGGCAGGTGTCCCCAGGGCGGTCCCAGGGACAGGCGTGACTGTGAAACCTAATGCGTGGGGCTGGTGTCAGCCTCCATCTCGGCGCGGATCTGCTGGCGCAGGATGTCGATCGGGACCATCCTGCCGTCGCGCTTGAAGTGCCAGTAGGTCCAGCCGTTGCAGCTTGGCGCGCCTTCGAGGGCGGCACCGACTTGGTGGATGGAACCCTTGACGTCGTTGCCGACCAAGGTGCCATCGGCGCGGACCTTGGCCTTGTGACGATTGCCGAGAGAGAACAGCTCCTCCCCGGGGCGCAACATGCCGCGCTCCACCACTTGTCCGAAGGGCACGCGGGGTTCGCTGCGCTTCGAGCCGGTGATCTCCAACGCCGAGGCGTCAAAGCGGCGGACGCGGTCGATGCGGGCCTGGGCGGCCTTGCGGTAGACTTCCTCCCGCTCGATCCCGATGAAATCGCGGCCGAGCATCTTGGCGACGGCCCCGGTGGTGCCTGTGCCGAAGAACGGGTCAAGCACCACGTCGCCGGCGTTTGTGGTCGAGACGATGATCCGGTGCAGCAGGCTTTCCGGCTTTTGCGTCGGATGCGCCTTGTCGCCGTTTTCGTCCTTCAGACGCTCATGCCCGGTGCAGATCGGCAGCACCCAGTCCGACCGCATCTGGATGCCGTCATTCAGGGCCTTCAGCGCCTCGTAGTTGAAGGTGTATTTCGAGGATTCGTCCCGGCTGGCCCAGATCAGCGTCTCATGCGCGTTGGTCAGGCGCTTGCCGCGAAAGTTGGGCATCGGGTTCGACTTGCGCCACACGACATCGTTCAAGAGCCAAAAGCCCTGATCCTGCAGGACCGACCCAAGCCTGAAGATGTTGTGATAGCTGCCGATGACCCAGATTGCCCCGTTCGGCTTCAAGAGGCGCTTGGCGGCGGCAAGCCATTGCCGGGTGAAGGTGTCGTAGGTCGCAAAGCTGGCAAACTGGTCCCAATGGTCATCAACCGCGTCGACCAGTGAATTGTCCGGTCGATGAAGATCGCCCTTGAGCTGCAGGTTGTAGGGCGGGTCGGCGAAGATCAGGTCAACGCTGCCTGCAGGCAGGCTGTTCATCACCTGAACGCAGTCACCCGCCATGATCTGGTTGAGCGGAAGCGCATGCGCCACCGGAGCCGTCTTGGTCGTCATTCTCTGCCTCAATGTCGGCGTCGTTTGTGCGCCGATCTTGGGACCGAAGATGAGTCACAGATGATTCGCCGTCAAATTCTTTATTGAATCAAGGGGTTACAGAATTACCTTGATACAATATGTTGTGGACTGGCCGGAACGAACGTCTATGCCAAGCGGTCACACCAAGATTTAGCAGGGCGGTCAGATGCTGCTGAGTCGGGTATCCTGCGTTCATCTCCCAGCCGTAGCCGGGGTGCTGTTGCGCCAAATCCACCATGATCCGGTCGCGCGTCACTTTGGCCACGATCGATGCCGCCGCGATCGACAGACAAAGCGCGTCGCCCCTGATGATCGGCGTCGCGCCACAGACCAGCCCGCGTGGCAGCATGTGGCCGTCGATCAGCACATGGTCAACCGAGAGGCCCGCAATCGCCCGCTCCATCGCAAGGTGGCTGGCACGCAGAATGTTCAGGCTGTCGATCTCATCCACGGAGGCATGGGCAATGCTGACTTCGGCGACGGCCAGGATCTCGTGATACAGCACCTCGCGTCGGGCGGCGGTCAGCATCTTGGAATCACGCAGGCCATCCGGGATGCGCGCGGGGTCCAGCCGCACCGCCGCTGCGGTGACCGGTCCGGCCAGCGGCCCGCGGCCCACCTCATCCACCCCGGCGACACCCCGAGCCCCCGCGGCCAGCGCGGCGGTCTCATGGCTGTAGTCGGGGACGGTCTGCTCCATCCGTCCGGACTACCCCGGAACGTCGCGCAAAAAAAGGGGGGCGAGAGCTGCTCACCCTCTCGCCCCCCAGGGTTGGGCGGGGAACAAGGGCCCCCCCGCCCGAACGCAATATCAGCGGCCCGAAAGCCGGAAGCCCGCATCCCGCAGGCATTGGGCGGAATAGACCCGGTCCTCGTGCCCGAAGATCACCGCGCCGCTGGCGCAGTCCCGCGGGAGGCGGCGCTCAAAACCTTCACGGCGCAGGCAGTTTTCCGAGTACAGGCTGACCGACCGCTCTGACCCGTCGATCGAGATGGCACAGACCGAGGGGACCCGCTTTTGCTTCACCGGCTCCGGCGTCACCACCGCAGGGGGCTTTTGCTTGTCGTTCAGCTCATTCACGATGACGCCGACCACCAGCGCACCAAGCAGTGCCTTGGCCAGGTCGTCCTTCTTGTCCGCCTTGGCGGGCAAGGCCGCCCCCAGCAGCAGGGCCAGAACCAGCGCCGCTCCGGTAAGGACAGACGCGAACCTGCGGCCCGAAACTCCGGACTCGGTGATACCCTGGGCTGCGATGCGGATCGATCTGCTTCTATACTCGGCTGACATTCTGACCTCCTGATGCTGGTTCGGCCTGTCGATGCAAGCCGTGCCCCCAACCCTCGCCCTCCGGACAAAAGGTAAGCAATATCGCCTCGGCGTTAACCGATAACCGGGGGGTCAGCGTGGTCTGCTATGTGATAACAGGGCCCTAAACTGGAGTGATATTGAATATCATACTGCCAGCGCCCATTGTTCCATGGTAATTGGTCAGCCTCCCACCCGGAGCGGAAAAATGAAAAGACTTCTCACCTCTGCCGTCCTTGCCTTGGTCCTTGCCGGACCGGCTGCGGCAGAGTGTTACGCAGATTACAAGGCCAAGCGTGACGAACCCTTGAAGCTGCACTACGGTGTCGCGCAGGTGACGGACGGCAACTGCAGCCCCGGTGCGGCCGAAGGCGAATTGTCGCCGCGGCTGGCATCCGATGGCTGGACCTTGCTGAACGTTCTGTCCACATTCGGGCCGGAAGGCCTTGAAGAAAGGAAAGCGAGTGCCGGAGCCTATTTCCTCCGTTACTGAAAGTCTCAAGGCAGGCAACCGCGTGGTTGCCTTCGGTATCGCTGCCATCGTCCTGATCCTTCTTGGCGCCGCACTGTTCCTGTTCCTGAACCTGCCCGACGCGAACGCCTTCAACGCGCGCGTGGAGCGTATCTTCGTCGAGAACAACGATCTGACCACCGGGGCCGAGATCAAGCTTCTGGAAATCCTGGCCCAATCCGGCACATCGTTTTCCGAAGTGTTGATCAGCTATCGCAGCGTGATCTTCGTGCTTCTGGTCTTCTCCACCGCGCTGCTCATCGCCGCGCTGGTATTTCTTGTGATGATCATCGCGCTGAACCGCAGGATCTCCGCCATCCAGCGGTCGGGCATCCAGGTCGCCAGCCTGATGATCAGCCGCGAGGCGCGGGCGGTCTACATCAACGATCTGGAATTTGCCCTGACCGAAGCCGCGCTGGAGACGCTGTCCGTGCTGGCCGAGGCCCGGATGGATGATGAAGTGCTGACCGGCGCGCAGATCGAGGCGGTGATTTCTGGCCGGAACGAGGCGGATTGCGACGAGGCCGCTGGCGCCACACGCGTCAAGCGTCTGCGCGACACGCTGGGCAACCAGCTGGTGTCAGAGCTTCTGGTGAAGACCATCGCCCGGCGCGGCTATGTGCTGGCTGTCGGCAAAGAGACGATCCGCATGATCTGAACTGCAAAAGGCCCGGACCTTGCGGACCGGGCCTTCTGAAAGTGGTGAGCCGGACGGGATTCGAACCTGTGACCCGCTGATTAAAAGTCAGCTGCTCTACCAACTGAGCTACCGGCCCCACGAGGCGCGTGATTAGGCAAGCCCGCACCGGGGGTCAAGGGCAAAATGGTCAACTCTGGCAAAAGGCTTTGCTTGGGGGTATATGCCGGAGCATGAAGGACACTCACCCCCCATCCGGCTTGCCGTTCATGAAAATGCATGGCGCGGGCAATGATTTCGTGGTCATCGACTCGCGCGGAAGCGGGCCGGTCGTGAGCGCTGGACTCGCGCGTGCCCTTGGGGATCGGAACCGGGGTGTCGGCTTCGATCAGCTGGCCGAGATCGTCGACATGGATCGCGCGGACTTCGGGCTGGTGTTCTGGAATGCCGATGGCACCCAGGCGGGGGCCTGCGGCAATGCCACGCGCTGCGTCTCGGACTATGTGATGCGACAGCTTGGCGTTGATCGGGTGACCCTTACGACGGCGCGTGGCGCGCTTCGGGCAGAGCGCCTGTCGGATGGGCGGGTCTGGGTGAACATGGGTCAGCCGCAGCTGGACTGGCGCTCGGTGCCGCTGGCGGTCGAGGTGGATCCGCTCCATCTGCCGCTGCCGGGTAACCCGGCTGCCGTCGGGATGGGCAACCCGCACTGCATCCACTTTGTCGAAGACCTTGCGACCATCGACCTCGGTTCGCTTGGCCCGGTGATCGAGAATGACCCGATCTTTCCGCAGCGCACCAATGTCGAGTTTGCAAGTCTGATGTCACCCTGCCGCCTGCGGATGCGGGTGTGGGAGCGCGGGACCGGCATCACGCTGGCCTGCGGATCGGGAGCCTGTGCGACGGCGGTGGCAGCCCACCTGCGCGGTATGATCGGCCCGCGCGTGGCGATCGAGGTGGATGGCGGAACGCTGGAGGTTGACTGGCGTGAGGACGGCGTCTGGCTGACCGGCCCGGTCGCCAGGGTGTTCGACGGTGTGCTTGTTGCCGAGTACGTCGCGGCCCACAGATGAACGCCCCGATCTTTGCAACGCTTGGCTGCCGTCTGAACGCCTATGAGACGGAAGCGATGAAGGAACTGGCCGCCGCGGCAGGTCTGTCGGACGCCGTGATCGTCAACACCTGCGCCGTGACGGCCGAGGCGGTGCGCAAGGCCAAGCAGGAAATCCGCCGCCTGTCGCGTGAAAACCCGGGAGCCGCGATCATCGTGACCGGCTGCGCCGCCCAGACCGAGCCAGAGACCTTTGCCGCCATGCCCGAGGTGGCTCGCGTCGTCGGCAACCACGAAAAAATGCAGGCGTCCACCTGGGCTGGCATCACCGCGCCGGACCTCATCGGGGTGACCGAGCGGGTGCAGGTCGACGACATCATGTCGGTCCGCGAAACCGCGGGGCACCTGATCGACGGCTTTGGCCGCCACCGGGCCTATGTGCAGGTCCAGAACGGCTGCGACCACCGCTGCACCTTCTGCATCATCCCCTACGGCCGGGGAAACTCCCGCTCGGTGCCCGCCGGGGTGGTGGTGGAACAGATCAGCCGGTTGGTCGACCGGGGCTTCAACGAAGTCGTGCTGACCGGGGTCGACCTCACCTCATGGGGCGCCGACCTGCCGGGGGAGCCGAGGTTGGGTGATCTGGTGCGGCGCATCCTGCGGCTGACCACGGTGCCGCGCCTGCGCATCAGCTCCATCGACAGTATCGAGGCCGATCCCGCGCTGATGGAGGCGATTGCCTCTGAGCCACGCCTGATGCCGCACCTCCACCTCTCGCTGCAGGCGGGCGATGACCTGATCCTGAAGCGGATGAAGCGCCGCCATCTGCGCGACGACGCGATCCGGTTCTGTCAGGAGGTCCGCGCCCTGCGGCCGGAGATGGTCTTCGGGGCCGACATCATCGCCGGCTTCCCGACCGAGACGGAAGGCATGTTCCAGCAAAGCCTCGGTCTGGTGGAGGAGTGCGGACTGACCTTCCTTCATGTCTTCCCCTACTCTGCCCGGAAGGGGACCCCTGCCGCCCGGATGCCTGCGGTGCCGGGGGCCGAGATCAAGGACCGCGCCGCCCGGCTGCGTCGGGTCGGCGATGCTGCCTTGGGGCGGCATCTGGAGGGGCAGGTCGGCCGGGTCCACCGCGTGCTGACCGAAGGTGCGCGGATGGGGCGGACCGAGGGGTTTGCCGAGGTGGTCTTCGCGACGGACCAGCCGGAAGGGGCCATTCTGGAGGCGACCATTCTGGGTCAGGCTGACGGCAAACTGCTGGCCTGACCGGGAGTGTCCCATGCCGGGACAGATGTTCGTTCCTTTTGATTGCAATGGCTTATCTGGACCATTTACCAACCGTTCACCCTTGCTGTGGTTGGCTTGTGCGGGCGCGACGGGCCCGCAACGGCCCATCATTGCGCCATCTTGGTCGCCTCGATCCAGTCAGCCCCTGATCGTATCCCCGCGCTGGAGCGTGGGGAAAAGCTCTACCTTTTCGCCGGGTGTTGCCTTGCCTGCGATGATCTCTGCCGCCTTTCGGCCGATCTCGAGGCGGCAGGCGTCCATCGTGGCCAGCCTGCGCGGCAGGCCATCAAGGAGTTCCACGCCGTTGAAGCCTGCAAGGCCGATGTGACCAGGAACGTCGAGACCCTGGGCGAGGCAATAGAGAAGGCCGCCTGCGCCGATCATGTCGTTGGAGTAATACAGGAAATCCACGTCCGGCGACCGGGTCAGGACGGCGGCGGTCATCTCGCGGCCTTTCAGGAGGGCAGAACCGCCAGAGTAGTATTCGCGGTCGACCAGCGACAGGCCGGCCTTGGCAAGGGCCTCTTCAAACCCCTCCAGACGCTTGCGGGCGCGGTGGTCGTTCGGCATCTGCGTGCCGAGAAAGGCGATGCGGCGGTAGCCGGCGGCGATGATCGCTTCGGCCATCTGACGGCCGGCCCGGCGGTGCGAGATGCCGACGGCGTGGTTGATCGGGTCACCATCGATATCCATGATCTCGACGATGGGGATCCCGGCGCGGCCCAGCATGGCGCGGGCGGCGTCTGTGTGTTCCAGCCCGGCGATGATCATGCCCGAAGGGCGCCAGGACAGCATCTCGTAGATCACAGACTCTTCGCGGTCCGGCAGGTAGTTGGTGACGCCGACGACGGGTTGCAGGCCGGTGCCGTCGAGGATGGAGGAGATGCCCGTCATCACCTCTGGAAAGACCATGTTGGATAGCGACGGGATGACCACGCCGACAAGATTTACCCGCTGAGAGGCGAGGGCTCCGGCGATCTTGTTCGGGACGTAGCCAAGGGTGCGCGCGGCCTCCAGCACCTTTTCGCGGGTGCTGGCAGAGACATCGCCCCGATTGCGCAGCACGCGAGACACCGTCATCTCGCTGACGCCGGAAGCTTCGGAGACATCACGCAGGGTGAGGGTGTGGCGCGGGTCGGGGGTGGTCCTGGACAATCGGGGGGTGTTCCGGCGCGGGATAGGGTAGCCCAGTGTTAGCGCCATTGGCCGGGCTTGTCCAAGGCGCATTCGTCTGTTAATGCTAGCGCTAACAGCACCCTGCCCAGTGGCAGGGCTGGCCATATCCAGCGCATCCGACGAGCTCTCAACCCGGATGCGACGGACCAAGGGGGAGGTAGTGGGCCAAAACTTGCCTCCCCTTTTCTTTTTCGCCAGTTGAATTGAAAATGGTTTCGACGCATGACGTCGGCAATGGCTCCGTAGCTCAGGGGATAGAGCGGCCGCCTCCTAAGCGGCAGGTCGATGGTTCGAATCCATCCGGGGTCACCAACACTCTTGTTATTACACACAAATTTCCGACATTCGGGAAGGTGTGTGAAATGGTGTGTAAGGGGGTGCTTTTCACCCCCTTGGCCCACCCGTCTTGAACGCTGACAGCGTGGATTTCGATGCTGCGCCCGCCGCAAGCTTCCGGCGGTTTGCGGCTTTCGTGTAGACTTCGGTGACCTTGGGTGAGGAATGGCCCAACGTGGCCATGATCTCGTAGGGTGATGCCTCATGCTCGGCGAGATTGATGCCGACAGTCTTCCGCATCCCGTGAGACGCAACACCCTTCCTGATCCCGGCGGCGTCTCGCCATTCGGCCATCTTGTTGCCGAACCCATTCGATGTGAAGGGCAGTCCGAACTCGGTGATCAGGAACGTTTTGTGCCCAGTCGTGGTATTCTGGATCGCCTCCTCCAGTTCGGGATGAAGCGGTAGGATCACTTGGATGTTGGAACTCCTGGCGGTCTTTTGCGGCTTGAAAGACACCATCTGCACACCGCCCCGCTCGATGATGTTGGACGGCCCGAGCTTGACCAGATCGGATCGTCGCGGGGCAACATGCATCAACAGCATAAACGCAAGGTAGGCTTTGGTTCCGAGGGGGTGGGTTGCGACGAAACGTTCGATGTCTTCGATCTCCCACTCCGGGAAGCCATCGGTGGTGATGGTGATCTTTTCCAGACCCAGGGCAGGGTTCGGTGTGAGACCATGATACTTCTTGGCGTATGCAAAAATCGACTTCACTGCCCGCAGATGATTGTTGAACGTATTCGCGGTGGGGCCATGTTTGTCCAACATCGCCAGAAGGTCACGTTCTTCGATGCTGGTCAGAACCGCACTACCATAGCGGTCCACAAGCTGTTGAAGGAGCCGACAGTAGTGCTGCCGCGTCGATGCGGCGATCTTTCCCCTGGACTGCTCAATGTCCAGATGGGCCACATAGGCGTGGTAAAGCTCTCGCAGGTTCTGTGGATCGATCCCCTTACGGATACGCGTGATCGAGTCAGCTTTGTGCTCCTCGACCACATCAGCACCGGACAGGAGGGCGTGGTAGCGACGTTCGAACTCGGTCTGTCCGGGTTCACCGGCGATGGTAATTCGGCGGCCATGAGGCCGACGGTGGAACATATATCGGACCTTCCCATGACGGGTCGTTTCCTGAATCAGGCAATCGCGAATCCGGGCCATATCAACGCCCCTTGCGCTTTGTTGGGGCGGAATCCGTCGCATGAAGCAGATCGGACAGGGACGGCCCTTTGGCGCGGGCTTCAATCCGTCGGGCGACCACCTCGTCGATTTCGCCTTTCCGCCACCGTTGTGTTCGGATGGAAGTCACCAGAGTCGGGCCCGGGATGACGCCGATGGCGATCAACTTACGGACACTGGAGGTGGACATGTCCAAATACTCGGCCAGGGTCGCGATGCTCATGAACTCCGGCCAACGGGCTGGGGCGACAGGCATCTTGAGCAGGTCCGCAGGCGGCGTATTGGCGTTGTCGGACGGCACCGACGTGATGGGGACTTTCCACATCAACGCATCGAAGGCGTCAGGAATGGGATTGGCAAACTGGCCAGTGAAGCTTTCGGGGCTGGTGGTAATCATGGGCAGACCTCTCTTGAGGCTCGACCGTGGTTACACCCGTCTTCGAACTGGTTGGATTGATGAAAAGGCGATTTTATTTAATCGCCGGGCTCTATTTAAGGGTGTGAATCCGATTTTGCAAGGGGCTTTCTGGTTTGCTAAGTCTTTCAGTCCATAGCCAGCTTAAACGAGAGATCGTTGGCAGCGCGTGATTGAGCAAAGGCCCAGACTAATCCTCCCGTGTCCCCGGCCTCGACAGTGCATCGTGCGAACGGGCAAGATACTCTCACGGACACCGCGCTGAAGCAGTGACTTTCTTCTGGACCAGCAGCAGGTCCCGACCAGTGATTGGTCAATAGAACTGACTCATTTTTCCCGAACATTCTTTGCCTGCTCGGTTGAGATAGTCTGACCAACTGATTGCACACTCTGACGTTGCATGCAGTGCAGTTCTGTCTGATTGTCAAAGAGATGCAGAGCGAAAGACATCACCTTGACAGAGTCAAATCAGAATCCGGAGCAGCTTGCTCGTGACGAGATTGATCGGCGTCTCGCTGCTTCCGGGTGGACTGTCCAGGGCAAGAAGTTCATCGACCATGCAGTTGCGGATGGGATTGCAGTTCGGGAATATCCGACGGCTGTCGGCCCCGCCGACTACTGTCTCTTCTCAGACAAGGCTGCACTGGGTGTAGTCGAAGCCAAACCGGATGACTGGGGGGTAAAGATCACCACGGTGGAAACCCAGTCGGGGGCTTATGCCACAGCATCCCTGAAATGGGTCAATAATCCGGAACCTTTGAAGTTCATCTACGAAGCAACTGGGAAGATTACCCGGTTCACCGATGCCCGTGACCCACACCCCCGATCACGAGAGGTCTTCACCTTTCATCGGCCAGAGACCCTTCTTGACTGGTCCCGACAAAACCGATCCTTTCGAGCCGGGCTGCACCAGTTGCCCGATTTGCACGAAGCCGGGCTTCGGGACTGCCAGGTCAAGGCGATCAAGAAGCTGGAGACTTCTTTAAGGGAAGATCGCCCCAGAGCCTTGGTTCAGATGGCCACAGGGTCCGGGAAAACATTCACGGCGATCACCCAGGTTTATCGCCTACTAAAGTTTGCTGGGGCCCGCCGTATCCTGTTTCTGGTGGACACCAAGAACCTCGGCGAGCAGGCAGAGCAAGAGTTCATGGCCTACGTCCCTGCAGATGATAACCGCAAGTTCACTGAGCTATACACCGTTCAGCGGCTCACCTCGTCTTTCATCTCGCCCCAGGCAGACGTCTGCATTTCGACCATCCAGCGGATGTATTCGACCCTGAAAGGCGAGGAGCTTTCCGAAGGGGCCGAGGACGAGAACCCGAACGAAAGGACCGCTTCCCGCAAGGAACCGCTACCCGTCATCTACAACCAGAACCTGCCACCGGAGTTCTTTGATGTGGTGGTCATCGATGAGTGCCATCGCTCGATCTACAACCTTTGGCGTCAGGTGATCGAATATTTCGACAGCTTCCTGGTTGGTCTGACCGCCACGCCCGATGCGCGCACCTACGGCTTTTTCCAGAAGAACGTCGTCAGCGAATACACCCACGAAAAGGCCGTTGCCGATGGGGTCAACGTCGGGAACGAGGTCTACCTGATCGAAACCCAGGTTTCGACCCAAGGGGGCAACCTCACTGCCCAGCAACTGATCGAAAAGCGGGAACGCCAGACCAGGGCCAAGCGATGGGAACAGCAGGCCGAAGATGAGGCTTATGCTAACAGCCAATTGGACCGCTCTGTCGTTGTCCCTGACCAGATACGCACGGTGATCCGGGCCTTCCGTGACGGCCTGCCCGACATCTTCCCTGGCCGGACTGAAGTCCCCAAGACTCTGATCTTCGCCAAGACCGACAGCCATGCCGACGACATCATCCAGATCGTCCGACAGGAGTTCGGCAAGGGCAACGATTTCTGCCGCAAGATCACTCACCAGGCGGATGATCCGAAGTCGGTCCTTTCTTCCTTCCGGAACGACTACAACCCTCGTATTGCCGTGACCGTGGACATGATCGCAACCGGCACCGATGTGAAGCCGCTGGAATGCCTCGTCTTCATGCGGGACGTGAAATCTGCTAACTACTTCGAGCAGATGAAAGGCCGGGGCACCCGTGTTGTCAGCCCCGATGATCTGAAAAAGGTCACCCCCTCCGCCAAGGCCAAGACCCACTACGTCATCGTCGATGCCGTGGGCGTGACTAAGTCCGTCAAGACGGCCAGCCAGCCGCTCGATACCAAGCCCTCGATCCCGTTCAAGGACCTGGCGATGGAGGTCATGATGGGGGCCAGCGATGAGGATACCGTCGCCTCTCTCGCATCGCGCCTGTCCCGCCTGGATCGCCAGTTGAACCCTGACGATCAGAAACGCATCCAGGACAAGGCGGGCACACCCCTGCGGTCCATCGTGCGTGACCTGTTCGATGCCATCGATGCCGACCGGGTGGAGGCTTTAGCGACCCAGACCACCGGCCAGACCGACCCAGACGAACCGGCCCTAACCATAGCTCGCAACGCACTGGTGAAAGAGGCGGCCAACGTCTTTACCGGTGACCTCATCACCCTGCTAGACACGATCCGCCGGGAAAAGGAACAGACCATCGACCACGACACCCTCGATCAGGTGCTGTCAGCCGGATGGTCGGGCGATGTAACCGAAAACGCCAAGAAGATTGCTACCGGCTTTGAAGGCTGGCTGCGGGATCATCAGGACAAGATCGACGCGCTGACCATCTACTTCACCCAGCCCGCCCGTCGGTCGCAGGTGACCTTTGCGATGATCAAGGACCTGCTTGCCACGCTCAAGGGTGACCGGCCCAATCTGTCGCCCGCTCATGTCTGGCGGGCCTACGCGCATCTGGATGAGTTCAAGGGGGAGAGCCCGGTCAGCGAACTGACCCAGCTTGTCGCCCTGATCCGCCGCGTCACGGGCCTTGATGACCGGTTGACCACTAACGAGGATCGGGTCAGACGGAACTTTCAGAACTGGATTTTGCGGCGTCACCAGGGGGCCGGGGAAAAGTTCACCGAACCCCAGATGGAGTGGCTGCGGATGATCCGGGACCATGTGGCCACGAGCTTCCGGATCGAGGTGGATGACCTCGACTATTCCCCTTTCGACGCCCTGGGCGGCCTCGGTAGGATGTATGGCCTCTTCGGGGGCGGCTATGCCTCGGTCATGGACGAGATGAATGAGGCGCTGTCGGCATGACAGAACTGCCGAAGAGTTGGGCAGAATGCCGATTGTCCGACATTGCAGAGGTAAACCCTTCGCTTGATCGTTGCCCTTACCCCCAAGACGGGGCTGTCCACTTCGTTCCAATGGGTGCCGTGGAAGCTGAGAACGGGCACATCGATGTTTCAGCAATGCGCCCCTATTCCGAGGTGAGGAAGGGCTACACGGCCTTCGTGCCCGGCGATGTTCTATTCGCGAAGATCACGCCGTGCATGGAGAACGGCAAGATGGCCGTCGTCCCTGACCTACCAAATTCGGTTGGGTGCGGATCAACGGAGTTCCATGTCCTGCGGGCCAAAGAGGAGATATCGCCCGACTACATCTATTACTTCGTGTCTTCCAAGTCCTTCCGTTTCGAGGCCGAGCACAAGATGACGGGTGCTGTAGGTCAGAAGCGGGTTCCGACCTCTTTCGTTGCAGAGCACACCCTCCCCTTCCCACCCCTCCCCGAACAACACCGCATCGTTGCACGGATCGAGGAACTGTTCTCGGAACTGGACGCGAGTGTCGAGAGCCTGACCAGGGCAAGGGCGCTTCTGGGGCTTTACCGCCAGTCGCTGCTGAAAGCCGCCTTCCAGGGCAAACTCACCGCCGACTGGAGAGCCGCCAACCCCGACAAACTGGAACCCCCCGAAACCCTCTTGTCCCGCATCCGCAAGGAACGCGAAGCCCGCTACGCCAAGGCGTTGGAGGATTGGGAGGCAGAAGCCAAGGCGAGGGCAAATGGCGACGTAACGAGGCGGCCAAACAGACCACGGCGGCCCGACCCAGTTAGTCCGGTATCTTATGCAGAGCTTTCAGAACTACCGGCCTTGCCCTGTGAATGGGCATACTTGCGGCCATCAGAGATGGCATCGCCGGGGAACTATTCCATCGGCATTGGGCCTTTTGGTAGCAACCTAAAGGTCTCGGATTATCGGCCTGCTGGAATACCGCTCATATTCGTGAAGAACATTACCAGGCGGAACTTCGGACTGGACCTAAAGTATGTGACCGAAGCAAAGGCAGCGGAGCTTCTCGCTCACTCTGCTGAACCGAACGACATCTTGATCACAAAAATGGGTGATCCGCCGGGACAGTGTGCAATCTACCCGAGTGAAGCTCCCGTAGCGATTATCACCGCAGACTGTCTCAAGTTCCGCGTCTGGGAAGAGTTCTTCGACCGTCGCTTTGTTGCATACCTCATCGAGTCCACCCCGGTTCAAAAGCAACTTGGTCTCTTAGTCCGAGGGGTAGCTCAGAAGAAGATCAGCGTTGAAAGGTTCAAGACAATTGCTATGCCTGTCCCTTCCTTGCCGGAACAAGTCGAGATTGGTAACCGGCTAGATGCGTGTCTTTCCGTTGTTCAGGTGATGGATTTCGAAATCACCTCCGCTCTCACCCGCATTGAAGCTCTGCGCCAGTCGGTGCTCAACCGGGCCTTCTCGGGCCGTCTCGTCCCCCAGGACCCGAACGACGAACCCGCCTCGGCCCTGCTGGCGCGGCTGCAATACCAAACCCCCACCACGCCCATCAGACGCCGAGGGCGGGCATGATGAACTTTCAACGGGTCGGCTCGGTCAGCAACGCGCATGTCGGGCGAGAGTTGGAAGACATTGCAGCCAAGCTCCTTGCCGACCGTGGCATCATCGTTGCCCCCCGGCACAAGGTTTCCCTCGGGGCTGGCGACATCAAGTGCCCCCATGAGTTCGACTTTGGTTCCGAGAACCCGCGCGTGCTGGTCGAATGCAAAGCGATGACCTGGACGGAAACGGGCGGGATTCCCAGC
Source organism: Rhodobacter sp. (assembly GCA_031425795.1). Taxonomy (GTDB): domain Bacteria; phylum Pseudomonadota; class Alphaproteobacteria; order Rhodobacterales; family Rhodobacteraceae; genus Tabrizicola. Next base: position 26,867 of record JANPJZ010000158.1, read on the forward strand.
GCAAAGCTGATCAACTGGACCCAGGCGATGTTCTACTTTCACCTCGTCCCGGACTACCGCCGCATTTTCTTCGTGCAACGCAGCCTAAGGACCACGACCGGCGAAAGCCTGCTTGGCTACTACCTGCGAACCAGACCCCACCTCGTCCCGCCCGGTGTCGAGTGCTGGGAATATGATTTTGCCACCGGAACTATTGATGAAAGGCTTTGCGATGGACGCTGATGACAGCACGATAGAGAAGATTCTCAAGTATGCCCGCCGGTTCATGGTGCCGCTCTATCAGCGGAAGTATGAGTGGGACGATGAGCGCCTGATCCCGTTCTGAAAGGATGTCGAGGCAAAGGCCATCGAGACGCTGTCCGGCGACAACAGATTTCAGCATTACATGGGTGCGCTGATCATCTCTCCGATCAAAGCCGCCGCCCAGTTCAGCACCACCCCGAAGTATCAGGTTGTTGACGGCCAGCAGCGGCTGACCACCTTCCAGTTGTTCCTCGCAGCGTTGCGTCGCGTGGCTGAGGAGCGGGGAGCAACGCATCTGGCCGAGCAGATCGAAAACTACCTGTTCAACCCCTTGATGAAAAACGACGACAACTCAGCCAAATACAAGTTGATGCCAACGCCGCATGATCGGGAAGTGTTCCAGGACATGCTGGAGATGAGCTTTGCTTCAATCCGGGGCAAGTATGGTGCGGAATGGTGGGGCTATTCGGTCAAGAAGAAGACCCAGTTGCGGTCGCTTCGGGCCTATGTGGTCTTCCGGCACAAGATCACCAGCTTCGCCCTGTATGGCTCGGCTGACCTGGTTTCTGACGATGACGATCTCTCGGACGAGAGCACGGGTCAAACGGATGAGAATGATACCGAGGAAGCCGTCTCCGAACGGCTGGAGGCCCTGCTGACGGCGTTGCTGCACCGGTTGAAGCTGGTCGTGATCGAACTCGGCGAAGACGACGACGCGCAGGTGATTTTTGAAACCCTGAACTCCAAGGGAAAGCCACTGCAGGCCATGGACCTCGTGCGGAACAACATCTTCCATCGCGCGGAGAAGGAAGAAGGCGGTTCGGTGGATGAGCTTTACGCGAAGCTCTGGGACCCCTTTGATCATCCGTGGTGGCGGGAGCCTGCCCCGAACGCCCGTCCTACCCGTCCTCGGATCGACCACTTTCTTTCCCATGTGCTGACGGCTGAGACGGGCGGCATGATCTCGATGCGGGAGTTGTATGCCGAGTATCGGTCCTATGCCGTGGTCAAAGGAACCCCACGATTTGCTAAGGTCGAAGATGAACTGAAGGTCCTTCAACATCACGCCCCGATCTACGAGACACTTGAAGGCCGGAAGTCAGTTGATCCCGATATTGCATGGTTGGGTGAGAAACTTCGAGCTTGGCAGGTGACGACTGCTTACCCCGTCGCCATGCAGTTGCTTGCACCCGGGGTTTCGCCTGGTGATCGGAAGCTGGTCTGTCGGCTGATCTACTCCTACCTGGTGCGCCGGGTGCTTTGCGGGTTGCCAGCGAAAAACTTGAACAAGGTCTTTCAGTCCATCGCCCAAGTATTTGCAGGCGGAGCAGCCTCACCCCAGGCGCTGAAGGAATTCTTCGCATCCCGGACCGGGCCGAGCACGAAGTTCCCGTCAGATGCCGATTTTGCCCAGGGCATCTTGGTTCAACCCGCTTACTCGTTGGCCCAAGGGAACAGGATCAAGGACGTTCTTTGGGAACTTGAATTGGCCAGCCGACCGAAGTTTGCCGAGGCTTCTGCAATGCCCACCAACCTCTGGGTCGAACACGTGCTTCCCGATTCATGGACAGCAGACTGGCCATTTGAGGATGGCTCCGTTGTGGACAGGTTCTCCGGTGACCCAAAGGCAACTGCGAGAGACACCCTAAAGCATAGTTTGGGTAACCTGACCCTAGTGAGCACCGGTCTGAACATTTCGGCTGGAAACAAGGGATTCCCGGCGAAGAAGGGGAAGTATGATGAGCATGCCTCCCTCTTTCTGATGAAGTGGTTCGCCAAGAAGGACAAATGGACCGAGCAGGAGATACGGGAACGGGGTCTGCACCTTGCTGCACTTGCCGTTGGAGTGTGGCCGGGTTTGGAAACTGTTCAGTGAATTCGATTGAGAAGAGAGCCGCCGCATGACCTCCGCCCCTATCGTTCAGAAAGTCTGGAACTTCTGCACCACTCTGCGTGACGATGGTGTGGGCTACGGCGACTACCTGGAGCAGTTGACGTATCTGATCTTCCTCAAGATGGCTGACGAGTATGCACGGCCTCCCTACAACCGTTCGGTCGGCATTCCGGATGGGTTCGACTGGTCCACCCTGAGGGTGCTGAAAGGTGCTGAGCTTGAGACGCATTACGTTCGCACGTTGACCGCCCTCGGCCAGCAGAAGGGAATGCTGGGCCAGATTTTCACCAAGTCGCAAAACAAGATTCAGGACCCGGCCAAGCTGGCCCGCGTGATCTCGATGGTGGATGAAGAGAAGTGGACCCAACTCGATGCCGATGTGAAGGGAGACATCTACGAAGGTCTTCTGGAACGGAATGCGGAGGATACCAAATCCGGGGCGGGCCAGTATTTCACCCCTCGGGCGCTGATCAAGGCGATGGTAGAGTGCGTCGCTCCAGAGCCTCGCAAGACGATTGCTGATCCCGCCTGTGGCACTGGCGGGTTCTTCCTGGCAGCCTATGACTATCTCAAGGATCGGGCACGGGATCGAGACGACAAGGCGTTCCTAAAATCCAGGACGTTTGTCGGGAATGAGATCGTCGCGGGCACCCGACGCCTTTGCCTAATGAACATGTTTCTTCACAACATTGGTGACATGATCGGCGAAAGCCCGATCTCACCGGCTGACGCTCTGGTTGCCCAAACTCCCGACAGTTATGACTATGTTCTGGCGAACCCACCCTTCGGCAAAAAGTCTTCTATGAGCTTCACGACTGACGAGGGAGAGGCGGAAGGGGAGTTGACCTATAATAGGCAGGACTTCTGGGCCTCAACATCGAACAAGCAGTTGAATTTCGTCCAGCACATTCGGTCGATGTTGAAAACGACCGGCAAGGCCGCCGTAGTAGTCCCGGACAACGTGCTGTTCGAAGGCGGGGCGGGTGAAACGATCCGAAAGAAACTTCTGGCCACGACTGACCTTCACACGATCCTTAGACTTCCCACGGGGATCTTTTACGCCCAAGGGGTCAAGGCCAACGTGATCTTCTTCGATAACCGCCCGGCGTCCGAGGAGCCACAGACCAAAGAGGTCTGGTATTACGACTACCGGACCAACATCCACCACACTCTCAAGAAGAAGCCATTGAGGGCTGCGGATTTGACTGAATTCGTCCGGCTGTATCATGCTTCAAACCGTGCAGAACGTCAGCCCACCTGGTCTGAGGCCAACGCTGAGGGCCGTTGGCGTTCATTCACCCGGGAAGAGTTGCTGGCCCGCGACAAGGCAAGCCTCGATCTGTTCTGGTTGAAGGACAAGAGCCTGACAGACCTCGACAACCTTCCCGAACCGGAAGACCTGGCCGAAGAGATCATCGAAAACCTCGAAGCTGGGCTTGTTGGCTTGAAGTCGGTTCTGTCTTTGTTGGCCAGACAGGCATGACCCTCGGGCCGTTATGGACAGAATCTGAACTATCTGGCGCGATCAATCAGGCCCTGGAACGGGCAAGCTGATAGTCCACGCCGGTCATCCGCATCCTCCAAGTCAGCATCTCATTGCTTACACAGAACTGTGCACATGCATCGCTTGGAAGCTGTCCTGAGTGTCGGATGTTGAGTAGCGCCGGTCTGGGAAGCAACAAGGCTCCAGCCAACCAGTCAGCCTCATCTTCTTGGTCCTGGTTGAAGTTACCTGGCACCAAAGACCCATCCTCTAGAACACACGCTTGCGCAAGTTCATGCCCGAGAATGATGTGTGAGAGTTCGTGCATGATCACGTTGTTGCGGCGGCCCTTTGACGAGACAGGCTTGTAGACCACCAGGTGTTCAGAGCCCATCCTCATCGTAAGCGCGGACCAAGATTGATCCGCTTCGTTCGACAACACCTCGATGTCATTCAAGTCCAGACCGTTAACTTGGTTCGTCGACCAAACCGTAACGCCGATGTGTTTCGCCAGGGCGTCGGCCATCAATGCACCCGTAGGAGCAACACCAAGCTGCCGTCTGAACTCGACCGCACGACGTTCGCACTGAGACTTGAAACCCCGGTTGAACACTCGTCAATGGCCCCTGGCGTCAATCTCGTTGGCGAACTGCTTCGAAGCCTGTTCGATCAGTTTTGCTAGGGACTGAGCGGTGTTCTGTGGAACCGCCTTCCTGTTCTTAAAGGCGATCTGGAGGTTCCCAACACCGGTGAACTTTGACGGCTCCTCGCCGAGCCACCTGCAGATTTTGTCCAGTGTTCCAACGTCCGGCACGTGGCCATTCTCCACTCGCGAAAGCGTTGTCGGGCTGATCTCGATTTCTTTGGCTGCCGCCCTGATGCCCATGTTGCCACGCCGCTTCAACAGCAGGGGCGCAAGGTCTTCGATTTTCATGTTTCCTCCCAAGTGATCCTTTGACTGGGATATGTGTTTCTTACACTGGACAGACAAGATCGCCTGTCGTAGCGTAACAGTCAGAGAAACACCGCGACTGAATCACTACCCTCGTGCTCCGTCAACGGGAGTTTCCGTCAAAATGAGGATTTTCGGGTATGACTGAGCATTTTCTGATCAAGACGGACACCGCCTCCCCAAAAGGCGGACCGAACCAAATCATCCCCAACTGGTCGGTCGCAGAAAGGCTGCTCGCTGCTGTGGCGGTCAAGATCGAACTTCCGCCGACTCAGCACGCCCTGATGTGCCAGCGGAAAGCGACCATCGAAGCCCATCTGGAAAGTGACGGCAGTCCGCTCAAGGGCCACATTCGCCTTTTCTATCAGCAAGGCTCGGTCGCAATCGGTGCAACCGTCAAGGCCAAGCTTCGAGACGAAGGGTTCGACATCGACATCATCGTCGAGCTATTGCATCGCGGCAGTCTGACACCCGCACAAGTGCTTGACCTCCTCTTCCAGGCGATGCGTGGAGAGCCGGGTTCTCGCTACTACGACTGCACCGTGAGGCAGTCGCGTTGCGTTACGGTCCACTATGCTGACGGTATGCACCTCGATCTTTCACCATCGCTTTTGCTCGATGAACGGGACCCACGTCGCAGCATCATCTTCCACTCCAAGACCGAAGAACCCCGGTGGAAGGACACAACCATTCTGACCAACAGCTATGGGTTCGTCGCTCACTACAATCGGCTCTGTCCAGTCGATCAGACCTTTTCGGACAAGTATGGGCGTATGGTTCGCGATGCTGATCTGCAACTGCGGGACATGATGAAGGATGCCGACTCTGTTCCGGTGCCTGCACATTCGTCAGAGATCGGCGGAAAGTCTGCCGCCACGGTTGGCCTTCAACTCATCAAACGGAATCGCAACATCCGTTGGCACAAACGCAACCGCCGAATGCCCGCTTCGGTGATGCTCAGTTGCCTAGCACTAGAAGTTGCCCAGCCCGGGCGGACCATAGCTCAGAACCTGGTCGCAATCTCGAGTCACATTTTGACCAGGCTCGTAAGTGCCAAGAACGCGGGCCTGTTGATCCATGTTGAGAACCCCTGTTGTCCTGGGGATGTCTTCACGGATCGCTGGCCGGAGACTCATCATGACCAAGACCTGTTCATCTCCGACATGAGGCTTCTCCTCGCACAACTGGAGCAGTTCCTGGATGAACGCCGCTCCTTCAAGGAACGGGCAAGGACCCTGGAAGAGATGTTCGGCGAAACGGTCGCCAGACAGGTCATCGATTCCTTTGCGGCGGAGACCGGCGAAACTGTCAAATCCGGCAACCACCTGCTTGGGGCTACTGGGACCATTTTCGCGGCTCCGACCTCGGTAGCGGCAAAGCAGCCGGTCAGGCAGAACACGTTTTTCGGTTCCAAATGGCCCGGCAACTGAAATCCCTTCAATCCCAGGTCGACGAGATGCGGCGGGAGTGGCCGCAGTTCAGTCTCACTGCAGGCACTAGCCCCATGTCGGTCATGTGGTTCGGGCCTCTCATCGGTATGGAGCGTTCGTTCACATTGTCCGTGCAATACGGCCTCCCTTTCGGCGGCAGAAGCGACCTGTTCAGGTTTATCCCGCTGGTGCGGGTGCTGTCCCCGTCTTTGGTCTTGAACTTCGACGCGGAGCAGGAAGCTCCCCTTCCACACGTCTATTTTGAAGGGCCGGACTACCGCTTGTCGCCTCTTTGCCTGTTTGATCCGGCAGCGGGTCAATGGAATGCATCCATGTCAATCGCCCGAACAACCATCCCTTGGGCGGCGCGTTGGCTCGCTTGCTACGAGCTTTGGGAGGCTACGGGCCGCTGGCACGGGGGCGGAAGACATCAACCTGCTGGGGAGACGAAAGATGCCGCGTGACAGCGACTACGACCATACGGTGCCCCGGCGTTCCGATGGAACCAAACAGACCTGGAGGACGGCTCAACCATGGCCGGTGGATCGCCCGTTCCGCATTCTGTCAATCGACGGCGGCGGCATCCTGGGCTTGCTCCCCACGTTGGTCTTGTCTGAGATCGAGAAGCGTTTCCTGGACGGCGATCCGGTCGGGAAGCACTTTGACATGATCACGGGCACCTCCACCGGTGGCATCATCGCCATGGGCCTCGGTCAAGGGATGTCTGCGCAAGAGATTTCGAAAATCTACCTGGAACGCGGGCGCATCATTTTTCCGCAGGGGAATCGTGTAAGCCGATGGGTCCGCCGTTTGCGACAATCTGTTCTGTCCGCCTACAGCCGGGGGGCCTTGGAGGACGAACTCCGTCGAATCTTCTCAACAAAACTCCTGGGATCGTCACAGATACCACTCTGCATCCCTGCATTCGAAGGGCGGTATGGCGAACCCTACATCTTCAAGACACCGCACCACCCCGACTACAAGCGGGACCAACACGAGAAGCTCGTAGATGTTGGCCTTTCAACTGCGGCTGCGCCAACTTACTACTCTGCAGTTAAACGCGACGGATACACTTTCATCGATGGGGGCGTTTGGGCAAACAACCCGGTGATGGTAGGTCTGGTTGATGCTCTGACGTGTTTCGATATCGACCGGCGGCAGGTCCGTATCCTAAGTCTCGGAACGGGCCAAACCAGGTTCAGAACAGGACGTCGTCTTACCTTCGGCGGGCGACTGTTTTGGGCGAAGGGTTTTTACGAGGCGGCGATGAGGGCCCAGTCACACAATGCACTTGGTCAGGCATATCTCTTGGTCGGACGCGACCAAGTGTTGCGGCTCGACGCTCCCGAGGCATCTACGTGGATCGAGATGGATGACGTAGCTCAAGCCATCACCGAGTTGCCTGGTGTTGCGCGGTCGCTTGTCGATGGGGCCGGTCAACAAGTCGTCAGAGAGTTCTTGACGCATAGTTCGGTAAGGACTGACACGACGACGAGCTTTGAGCAGCAGTGAGCGCAACGGTTCAACCGGTGAATGCCTCGACCAGCGTTTCCCCTACCAGGGAAAGCTGAATGCCCGGACCAGTCAGGTTCTCCCAGACCAATCCCTTTGCCCACGTATAGACGTGGGTCGGCGACTGTCGGGTTCGCACCCAGTCTAAGAGGGCCGGTTCATATCGATCCACCTGAACCAGCGTGAATTCCTCCGTCTCGTGACTGTTCCAGGGCAGGTCTGGGTCATAGGGCGTCAACCGCAGCCCATGCAGCGCCTCCAGGCTGGTCCATGCTGCTGCCGGGGTCATGGTCAAGTCGAGGTGCTCGATGGGTATCCGCTCGGTGCGGAGGTAAGCATACCCAGCAACCAGACCGTCATGTTTGGGGTCGGTTGAGGTGTTCAGCCGTCGGATACGCTCCGCTGTAACATCTCGGCATATGTTTCTGTTTGGGTCATCATCCGTGGCCTCGGTCGTGGATACCATGATGAACCGGCGATCCATCCCGTCTTCGGCATTCAATTCCACCACCGCTTGCGCCGTGGTGGCCGACCCCGCGAAGAAATCCAGCACGATGTCGCCAGGTCCAGTGGACTGCCGGACAAGCTCTCGAAGCAAAGATACCGGCTTGGCGTGGTTGAACGCCTTGGTCCCGAAAATGTTCCTGACATTACGGGTGCCCTCGGAATACGACCCCGCCTTAATCTGGTTGGCGTCCGCAGCCCCGGCTTCACGGTCCGAATATCCCGATACCCAACTCGACAGGGGTTTGGTGGGTCGCTGCAACTCGGACCTGAACAACTTACGGCACGGTGTCCCGTAGCCGATCCGCTTGCCCACCCAGAAGTCCAGGTCAGGGAGATCATGCCGCAACAACGGCACCCGGCCACTTTTCGGCACGTCACCCCGGTCGATAGCATCCCGCAGTGCCTCGATGGTGTCGAATGTTTCAGTCCGCTGCTTGAAGGGGAATAGGATGCGGCCCTGGTCGATGAAATCCTCGACGGGCTGAGTTCTGATCCGTGAACGCTTTGTCACGCGATCCCGCGTTGCGAACCGCCAAACTGAGTCCGGGTCGCAAGGGTAGTGAATGCCGGTCGCCGGGTCGAACAAGGGGAAATAGAGGTTGGGTCGTTCGTGCCTGGAAAAGCCGAGTTTCATCGGCACGGCTTGCCAATCGCCACGCGGGTCGTTGTCAGGATTTGAATACGTCGAGTAGCTCCGTTCGACACCGGAGAAGGAGAACTCACTCTTGCTGGCCACGAGGATATGTTCGTGGTCAGGGCTGAGACCACCCTGGTCGAGGTTTGAACCGTTCCGCGTTCGCCAAACCAGACTGCCGATCCGCATGCCTGGAAGGGCCTGACGCATAACCAACTCCATCAGGGATCGGTTTTCGTCGTTGATAGCCACCAGGATGACGCCGTCCTCCGTCAGAAAGTCACCGGCAATAACCAGGCGGCGGTGCAAGTATTCCAGCCATGACGATTGGCGATACGTGTCTTTAGCGTGGGTGAAACGGTCGTTGTAGCCTCGGGCGGTGCTGCCTGTGCCGTATGGCGGATCGACGAGGATGCACCTGATCCGGCCCCGATGGGACATCCGAAGCCATCGCAATGCATCGATGTTGTCGGCCTCTATGACTAAGTTTTCCCAAGGGGACGATCTTTCGGACAACTGTGTGTCGATCCGGGCCAGCACCAGATCGTTGACATCTGCATCATCCTGGTCGGTGTTTCGTTCCCAGACCAGTCCAAAGGTCTTCGCCCGGTCTTGCATCTCCAGAAGCTTGACCAGTTCAGCCTTAGTCAGGCCGTTGTATTTTCCAGTCGTCGAGATGGCTGCTGCCTTCTTGGCTCTCGCAGTTTTCGCGGAAGACCTTGATGACTGGGTGATGCGGACTTCCGGCCCACTGTCGCTCTCGATGGTGACCCTTCGCCCTCCATCACCTGGATCAACCACCCTGATGGCCTGTTCGGTCGCTGTGCCCGACATGGCAGCCTTTGTCAGGTCATCTGCCCGCCCGGCCTGAACCTTGATGGCATCACCCATCAACCTGAAAGCGGACACCACCTCATGTCGTTTCCTCTGGGTCGCAGTTGCAGCACGTTGCATCGCGACGGACCTGTCCGAAGTCCTCAGTGAGACCCAATACTCTCGGCGGCCCAAGCGGTCCTGCATCGAAAGCGGGACCTGGACGCGCACGTAGTAGCGGTTGCCCCGGAGGAAGATTTTGGGGACTGACGCTCTCGGGTTCATGCAATCTGTTGTAGCAGTCTACTGTAGCAAAACAACTCAAGTATTTGATCACCCCGCCATCGGGAACCGTTACGGTAACCGATAACTCGGACGATTTATGTCGGGTCGTTCAACAGCCTGTAGACGCTGGCGCGACCGATCCCCATCCTCCTGGCGATTTCCGTGGCACCGAGGCCCACCCGGTGCATCTCCCGGACTCGACCAACATCAATCTTGGCAGGACGACCGCGATACTTCTCCGGGTTCTTCGACTTAGCGACCGCTATTCCCTCGATCTGCCGACGCTTCGAGATGGCACGTTCCCACTGTGCAAACGCCGCAAGGCAGTGCAGTTGCAGCCGGGCCGTCGGATCGTCCTCACCAGTGCCGAACCGCAGACGTTCCGAAAGAAACTCAACGGTAACCTGCTTCCGGTTCAATTCCTCGACGATGTTCAGCAGGTCACGGAGGTCGCGCCCCAACCGGTCGAGCGAGTGCACCAACACGGTATCGCCCTCCCGGACGAATGCGATCATCTCTTTCAGGGCTGGGCGATCCCGAACGGAACCGCTGACCTTTTCCTCAAAGACTCGCTCCACCCCGGCCACTCCATCAAGTTGGCGGTCAAGGCTCTGATCGATTGAACTGACTCTGCGGTATGCCACGAGCATCGCCTGGACCTCCTTGTTTCGGATGGGTCTAGACCATTACCGGGATGCGTCTCGAAAGTCAAGGAATGACCCATATGAGGCAACGTATCTGTTCCAACCCGCCGTCTCGTCAGGGGATACTTCTATAGGACACGCAGCCGCGCCCCTCTGCAGCCACCTGATCGTCATAACGCTTTCGACCCGGCCCCTTTTCGGAGGCCGGGCATCTGATGTTTTAGGCGTTTCGGTTCTCACGTGACGTCTTCCAGGAGCAGTTTACACCGACACTTTGACGAGAATGATCGCATTGAAACTTCCAGCGTCAAGGAGGGCGGAGGTCCAGACCGAAACTCACTCGCTTCTGGAAACGCACCCATTTCGGTTCAATGAAATCAGGGCAATAGCCAACCGATATTGGAGTCGAGTTATAACTTGTAGCGCCGCAGGCGAACCAAGGAGAGACATGGTAGCCTGCAATCTTCGTCCATGCTTGGGGGAACAGTGAATCCGCCTGAGGTTTGTTCTGATCAATTTGGGAAAGAGGAGAAACAGGAGAAGCTGGGGACTGCACTTTGGCAAGATGTGTCCAAACTATATCTTTCGACACTGCCGATGATACCCGGCTAATGTCTTTGCCTTCGGCAGTGACCGGTTCTGCCTGATCAACTTCATCTCCCTCTCCAGACCTATTGTTCACTCCGATACGAACAGTCATGTTGAATCCATGCAATGCCCGGTGAATCTCGGCGTCGGCAAATAGGGCGATGGCTGCATCACGGTGATCGGTCGAACCGAATGCGGCCGGATCATGAATGGGGTCTAGACCCTCACTCTTTTCAGCCAAATCCTCGCAATCTAGTTCATCACCGTCATGGTTCCAGGATTCGTCGTCTTCGCGTTCTTCAAGGTCAGCTTGTTGGCCGAACTGTCCAGCAGGAAAGTTCCGCTCGGCTTTGTCCAATCTGGAGGTCTTCTTCTTTCCAGAATATTCAGCGTAACCTTGGGCTCCACCAGTTACGATACCACAGGCTGCGATCTTTTCAGGCTTCACGGGCTGACTATGAACCCGATTCTTGCCTGTGAAGGTCTTCCGCAGGAGTTCTGCCACCTGTGAGGGAGTTATTCCAGGAACGTGGATAAGGCCGTGACCATGGACCAACGCAACAATTTCGTCATCCGGAATGTCGATCAGATCATGACCGCCTGGCATGATCTGATCGAACGACTGCCGAATGTCTCCGGCACGCTTCATCACACGCTCCAGGCGGAGGTAAGCAACGGTGTCGCTACCGAGAGATGTTAGCCCGGCCCGAAGGTAGCCTTTAAATCTGGAGTGCAGTTCCCGATATGGGTCACCGCCGCGCATTACTCCCAACATGACGGTGGAAGCTCCGACATCAGTCCTAGGGAGCCCGTCGAAGCATCTTGCCTGTGCCTGCCCGGCCCGCACCCTGTAGTTGCGCGACAGTGGCAGGCCGTGAGCGGGGCCGACATAATTCACAACGGTGGTGTCTAAGGTAGTTCCTGGTTGAACTCGACGCAGATGGCTGGAATTGGAAGCAACGGAACAGTAATGGCAGAACGGACTGTTGCAGCGCCATCGTTGGCAGCAGTCCACTACCTTCTTAACTTCTTTCCACGCGCGGGGATCGTGACTCAGAAGCTCAAGCTCCGTAGCTTTACGTTTGCGCATGTTTCCAATGTAGAGGTCAGCAGCAAGGGCAAGAACCTGCTCCTGATCGACCAGACCGACATCAACACAGTTCCACGCCATCGAAATCCCCTGGAAACATCCCTGAGGTATGTAGGCAAAAATATCGGGCGGAGGGGACGATTGGCGGATTTTTGTCTGACACGACCCATAATCAGTGAAACCTGCGCAACTGGCGTCTGCTCACTGGGCGGAAAGCGTCGCTGGAAATGGATGAGGCTGCCGCGTGTTCCAGAGACTGCTTGATCCGATAAATACGGACAAGGAGACGACAAATGTTGAACAGCGTTGAAAGAATTACAGTCAGGTCCGTATCTGCCCAGTCGAGGGCCCGGCTTGTCGCCCTGAGGGATTACTCTCGGCTCACCTATGGCAGCCTCATTGATGACGCGGTGGACGCGCTCTGGGCCCTATACGTCGAAGATGATCATGACCTGCCCCCATTATCTGACCTGGTGAGGTAAGTGTCGATGCTGCCAGTGAGGCTGATGAACGACAGGCATCCGATGACGTTCTGCAAGAAAATTCTCCAGGTTCATTGCAAAGACGGTCTTGAATGCTGCCGACGGGGCTGGCTGTCACCGGGGAGGAGTAGGCAGCTTTGCGAGACGCACGACGTCTAACCGTGGCCGTCGGTCATTGTTGTCTATGCTACCTCTCATCGGGTGGACACGGGAGCGTTCAAGTCCGTCAAGATCGGGCAGATCGTGGACTGTTCGACACCCAGCATCACCCGATACCAAGCAGACCCTGTCGCCAGTGACAGACCGTGATCCGGGTGATCAATTCCAGTTGCCTCGCGTAGACGTCGCCGGGCGATCTGGGTGGCTCGAAGTCGCTGCACCAACCGTCCAGCGATTCCAGGTTGGCCGCCAGTCTCCGCCAGCGCGTCGTGAAGATACGGCTGAAGAAGCGCCAGATACCGGGCGATTGCCACCCTGCGAACCTTCCGCTCGAACTCGCTCCTGACGTTGAGCAGTGGCAGCGAGGCATGGCGTCTGACAGCATTGCGATGCCAGATCACTTCGAGAATGCGCTCCCGATCCTCCCGGCTGACATGTGTGATCTGGGTCGCATGTTTCGCTTCATTGGTCATGAATCGATCCCCCTGATCTACAGTTCGAACCATATCCCTAAGCTCGGCGTTACGGCGCTGTCATCACCGAACCAGACCCATCACGCTGGCCCACACACCTGCGTCCGAAACGGCAAGGACCGGATTGGGCTGTCGGATGTCTATCTGAATAGCGTGGCGAGTGAATGCCGAGAGGCCGAACATGATCAAACTTCCACCTATCGCCATGAACAGTATGGAAACGCCCAGGAGGGTGGTGCTGAACACTCCGCCGATCAACATGAGCATGCTTAAGGCCAAGAATACCGACCCGGTCCGTTGTCGCAGGTTGTATGTTTTCATCTCAATTGCCATGCAGTGGCCGAGCACTTCGTAGACAGCGTCAGGATAGTGGACTCGCAGATGCTGAATCACGATCACAAGCTGCGGGTGCAGCCAGTCGTTCACCCGCCCGCATCCCGGGCAGGCTTGAGCATCTGTCGAGATTGATCGACCACATGCCGGACAGGGTATCAGCGTCACAAGGTCTGAAGCGTCGGAACCAGGTATGCTCACGGCGCTCATTTCCCACAGATGATGACACGGCGTTGACCATCCGCCGTGTAGTCGTATGCCCAGCCGTGTCCGCCCCCGAAATCCGACTTCCGGGTTATTTCGACCGATCCTGCGTTCTCGGCTTCATCTAGTTGATCGCGATACTGGGAATAGAGCCCATCGCCTTTGGACGCTTCCACCATGCCGCCGATGCAGCGCGCAATGGTGGCGCGATCTGAAGGGGACCCCCACCAGAGAGCCAGGAAGACCAGCCCCGCGCCAAGGACGGTCGTCACGGCCTTTTGTCCCAAAGTGCGTTCCATCACCCAACCTCCCCATCTTCGCCAGCGTCATCCTGCTCTCCGGCGACGATCAGATCAGCAGGACCAACCTGGCCCGCTGTTTCCCTATGGATCGCATTCAGGATGGGACGGCTCGGCACCGCCAGCCCGTCCCGGGCCCGCAGGATCGACGACGCGCTTGTGCCGCAGCGCCGGGCGAATTCTCGCAGGCTGACATCATTTGCGGCGAGGAACTCGGCGAGCTTCATGATTTCTTATTCCGGGATATGGAACGATTCTCTAGATGGAATCCACAAAATCGGTATCTATCTTTTCAACCGTTCCGAATTGTGGAACACTGCTGGAGTAGACATGGGACAACGCCGGTGCTCAACGAACACATCCGCACCATCCGCGTTCAGGCGGGCCTCAGCCTGGACAAGGCAGCCAGGCTCACCGGGTTGTCAAAGAGTGTGCTGTCGCGCCTTGAGAACGGGCACAGCCCCGTCACTGCGACCAAACTCGAAGCCATTGCCGCCGCCTACCGCATCCTGCCTGGCGACTTGCTTAATGGTCAGATTGTAAGGGTCCCTGAAGACATGGACTTCGATCAATTGGGCCAGATCATCGAACTCGTAGAGCGGACGATTCAATCCCAGACCGCCCGGCCCCGTCCTGAGAAGGTGCGGCTGGCCGTTATCGAAACCCTCCGCCTCTCCCGCCAGGACGCCGCACGGTCGGGGGGTGGTGCGTTTGATCCGGCTCGCTACGTCGGCATGATCGCCGCGATCATTCGGGAATGAACCGAGAGCGCGGTTGAGATCGAACTGGCCACGTCCGATCTAGCTGACGCCCCTGGAAATGACGGCAGTTGGCCCCGTGCTTGCCGGGCCCGATCATGTGTAGTCTGGTTAACCTGGTCTGGGCAGGGCAGGGCAGGGCAGAATGACGATAGTGATCAAGCTTGTTGAATAAGCATCTGAAAATGCTACATTTGGTAATATGACCAAGATAATCACCTTTAAGGTTACCAAAATGATGCAATACAATGATTTAGATGCCAGAACGATCCGAGAGCGGGTCGATATGACCCAACTTTGGAACGCCTGGATCGAAGCTGACGACCTCCGCAGGCACAGCTTCCGGGGTTCCATTGGCTGGGAGGCCCGGAATGGCCGCGATTACCTGTATAGCCGGAAACGCGGAGTGGTGAAGTCCCTGGGCCCCCGCAGCCCCGAGACGGAGCAGACCCATGCGGCATTCCATCAGGGCCGCGAGGCCAACAAATCACGGCTATCCAGCCTGTCCGTCGAGATGGACCGACAGGCGGCTGTGCTGCGCTCCCTGAATGCCGGGCGTCTTCCCCTCATGGCGGCACGGACGCTGCGAGCCCTCCGGACCCATGACAAGGCGGCAATGATCCGGGTGATCGGGACCAACGCGCTTTACGCATACGAAGCTCTGGCTGGGGTGATCTTCAACTCTGAGTCCACGGCCACGGGGGATGTCGATATTCTGGTCGATGATCGGAACCGACTGCGATTACTCACCGAAGCCGACGAGCAGATCGGCCTGACCCGTCTGGTGCAGCAGGAGGTGGACAAGACGTTCCAATCCAGGGGCACGATGGATTTCCGGCTGACCAACGACAAGGGCTACATGATCGAATTCGTGCGGCCCGAGCCTTCGCCAGCGTATCGACCAATGCCGGGTGCCGATCCGCTGGAGACCGGAGATATCCGCCCGGCCCCCATCGCGGGGCTACAGTGGCTGATCAACTCGCCTGTGGTCGAAGTGATCGTTCTTGACGAACGGGGCTTCGCTGCACCAATGCGATGCCCTGATCCGCGCTACTGGGCCGTCCATAAGTTGTGGCTTTCCGAACGGTCTGATCGTGATGGGCAGAAGAAAATCCGAGATAAGCAACAGGCCGAGGTCATGCTGCGGCTGATTGCCCAGCGGCTTCCTCAGTTCCCGCTTGATCCAGGGTTTAGGAACATGCTGCCCAAAGAACTTGCCGGGATGTTGGAGCAGGGGGAATTTCTTGGGACGACCAAGCCGTCATGGTGAGCCACCCATGCAACGACCTGCCGCAAAACAGACTATCCCTGACCCTGCGCAGTGTTCCACCATTCGGAACACCATTCCTCGAACCAATCGAAAACGGACTTACACACATTCCAGAAATCTGTTTGTTTTCAGTCAGCATGTGATTCCATCCGGGGTCACCAGTTTTCAGGGGAAGAGGATGACTCGGGACCCGGGTTTGCAAGCATTTCTGGATGCCTCGGCCGTAGCACTGCGGACGGCCTGTGCTGGTCCATCGGCACGGGTGGCCGAGACCGTGATCGACCGCTGGACCGTGGCGGGCACGGCCGGGGGTGCGGCGGAGCGGGTGCCGGTCTGCGACTGGGTGGCGGTTGCGCTTGGCCGGGTGGACCCTGAGCGGGCGGCGCTGGCGCGGGCCTTTGCGGCGGTCGAGGGGCGGCTGTGCTGGCGACCGCGAGCGGGGGCGGAAGGCGCGTTCCGCGAGGGGCACGCGAACGCGGTGATTCTGGGGCCGGGAGGTTTGGAGGCACGCGATGACCTCTGGGTCGGCGTCACGGTCATGGCGCCGGGCTTGCGCTATGTCGACCACGACCACGCGCCGGAGGAAGTATACCTGACACTGTCGCCCGGCGAGTGGTGGAACGCCGCGGTGGACTGGACCGATCCGGGCCCCGGGGGCGCTGTCTACAACCCGCCGGGGATCAGGCATGCGATGCGGTCGGGCACAGGGCCATTGCTGGCCCTGTGGTACCTGCCGCTTTAGAAGTCGAGATGTTCGACGTTCAGGGCGTTCTGCTGGATGAACTCCCGCCGGGGTTCGACGACATCGCCCATAAGCTTGGAAAAGATGTCATCGGCCTCGGCCAGGTCATCGACCTTGACCTGGAGGAGGGTGCGCGCCTCGGGGTCGAGGGTGGTTTCCCAAAGCTGCTCGGGGTTCATCTCTCCCAACCCTTTGTAGCGCTGCAGGGAGAGCCCCTTTTCGCCTTCGGCCAGGATGGATTTCAGAAGGTCGATCGGGCCGTGGACCACCTGGTCGCGGTCCTTGCGCGAGAGGTGGCTGGCGCTGCGGTAGACATCCCTGGTGTCGCGCGAGATCGTGGACAGGCGCCGCGCCTCGCCCGAGCGCAGGACAGCGCCATCCAGCGTGCGCAGTTCTTCGACGCCGCGCAGGATCCGGCTGAGGCGGATGCCGTGGTCCTGGGTGATGCGGCCGTTCCAGCCCTTCTCATATTCGGGCGCGACAAGGTTCAGACGCTGCGCCACGGTGTCGGCCACGGACTGGAGGTCGGTGTCGGCCTGGCCCGGGTCAAACGCCCCGGCGAGGGCCGCCTGTTCCAGGATGCCCCGGGGATAGTTGGTGGGGAAGGCGTCCAGCACTTTGCGGAACTGACGTGCGCCTTCGATGACGCGCCGGAGGTCGGGACCGGCAAGCTCCTCGCCGCTGCCAAGCCGCAGGATCGTGCCTTCGACGCCCATCTCGATGAGGTAATCCTCAAGCCCCTGCTGGTCCTTGATGTAGACCTCGGACTTGCCACGCGCGACTTTGTAAAGCGGCGGCTGGGCGATGTAGAGATAGCCGCCTTCGATCAGCTGCGGCATCTGGCGGAAGAAGAAGGTCAGGATCAGCGTCCGGATATGCGCGCCGTCGACATCGGCGTCGGTCATGATGATGACCTTGTGGTAGCGCAGTTTCTTGATGTCGAACTCATCCCGCCCGATGCCGGTGCCGAGTGCGGTGATCAGGGTGCCGATCTCCTGGCTGGCAAGCATGCGGTCAAAGCGGGCACGTTCCACGTTCAGGATCTTGCCTTTCAGCGGCAGGACGGCCTGGTTCGACCGGCTGCGGCCCTGTTTGGCCGAGCCGCCGGCGGAGTCACCCTCGACGAGGAACAGTTCGGACTTCGCGGGATCACGCTCCTGGCAGTCGGCGAGCTTGCCGGGAAGCGAGGCCACGTCCAGCGCGGTCTTGCGGCGGGTCAGGTCGCGGGCCTTGCGGGCGGCTTCGCGGGCCATTGCGGCCTCAAGGATCTTGCCAACGATGATCTTGGCGTTCTGCGGGTTCTCTTCGAACCATTCGGACAGCTTTTCGTTCACAAGGTTCTCGACCGCCGGGCGCACTTCGGAGGACACAAGCTTGTCCTTGGTCTGGCTGGAAAACTTCGGGTCCGGCACCTTGACTGACAGCACGCAGGTCAGCCCCTCGCGGGCGTCGTCGCCGGTGAAGTCGATCTTCTCGCGCTTGGCGATGCCGGAGGACTGCGCGTAATTGGTGATCGTGCGGGTCAGCGCGCCCCGGAAGCCGGCCATATGCGTGCCGCCGTCGCGCTGCGGGATGTTGTTGGTGAAGGGCAGGACATTCTCGTGGTAGCTGTCGTTCCACCACATCGCCACTTCCACGCCGATGCCGTTCTTTTCACCGACCATGTAGATCGGTTCGGCCATCACGCTGGACTTTGACCGGTCGATGTACTTGACGAATTCCCGGACGCCGCCTTCGTAGAACAGTTCAACCCGTTGCGGGTCGGCGATGCGTTCGTCTTCGATGGTGATCCGCACGCCCGAGTTCAGGAAGGCGAGTTCGCGCAGCCGGTGTTCCAGCGTCTTGAAGCTGTATTCCAGATTGCTGAACGTGCCTTCCGGACGGTTCGTCTTGGCGCTGGCAAGGAAGCGGACCATCGTGCCCTTCTTGCCCGGCGCGGGACCGGCCTCATGGACATGCACCACGCAATCGCCATCCTCGAACCGCGCGCGGTATTCCGTGTCATTGCGCCAGACGGTCAGCTCCAGCCATTCCGACAGGGCGTTG
>JANPJZ010000159.1:0-4155 GCA_031425795.1 Rhodobacter sp.
CGGCGTCCTGACCCCCGGCGAATGCAAGATCGGCATCATGCCGGGCAGCATCTTCTCCAAGGGCTCCGTGGGGGTTGTGTCACGCTCCGGCACCCTTACCTATGAGGCCGTGAAACAGACAACCGACGTGGGCCTTGGCCAGTCCACCGCCGTGGGCATCGGCGGCGACCCGATCAAGGGGACGGAGCATATCGACGTGCTCGAGATGTTCCTCGCCGACCCCGAGACCCATTCGATCATCATGATCGGCGAGATCGGGGGGGCCGCCGAAGAGGAAGCCGCCCAGTTCCTCGCCGACGAAAAGAAGAAGGGCCGCTGGAAGCCCACCGCCGGCTTCATCGCCGGCCGCACCGCCCCCCCCGGCCGCCGCATGGGCCACGCCGGAGCCATCGTGGCAGGAGGCAAGGGCGACGCGCAGTCGAAGATCGAAGCGATGCTGAGCGCCGGGATCGTTGTTGCGGATAGCCCGGCAGGGTTGGGTGAGGCGGTGCTGAAGGCGATCAAGGGGTGATCCATGACTCTTGGTGAAGCTGTCACTTCCTGTTTCCGCAAGTACCGGACCTTTTCAACACGGGCACCGCGAAGCGAGTACTGGAAGTTCATGCTCTTCATCCTGTTGGTGTTGATTGCCCTGCTCGTCGTCAACTCGCTGATCTTCGGTCCAGAGTTGCAAAGCAAGATCACTGTATCGCGCGATGCTTCCGGCAACGTCACTCAGGCCGTGCAACAGACCCGGATGTACACGGACGGTTGGCTTGGGGACGTTTTCCTCTTGATCGTGTTGCTGCCCCTTCTGGCCGTGACGTGGCGTCGGATGCACGATACTGGCAGACCCGGTTGGCATATTCTTGTGCCCGTTCCGCTCGCTGCCGCCACGATAGCGCTGGTTTTCTCCTTCGCTCCCTCAGTTACTTTGCCAGTAGACGTGTCGTCCTTCGGCCCGGACTACGACGGCGCCACCGAGCTGCAGTTTCCGCAAGTACCGACATGGCTATTCGTAGGTCTTTGGGTATCGGGACTTGCCGCATTCATCCTTTCGATCGTTTGGCTCGCTCGTCGCTCGCAAGCTGGCCCCAACCGCTACGGTCCCAACCCTCACGAGGTCCGAACATGACCGACCAATCCCCCACCGCCGCCTTCACCGCCTCGTCTTTCCTCGACGGGGCTAACGCGGACTACGTCGACCAACTGGCCGCGCGCCACGCCGCCGACCCCGGCAGCGTCGATCCGCAATGGGCGGAGTTCTTCAGGGCCCTCGGCGACTCTGAGGCCGACGCCAGACGCGCCGCGCAAGGCCCCAGCTGGGCCCGCGCCGACTGGCCACCGCAGCCGGTGGATGACCTGACCGCCGCCCTGACCGGAGAATGGGCCGCCCCGCCCCCGGCCAAGGACGCCAAAGCCGCCGGGCAGAAGATCGCCGCCAAGGCCGCCGAACAGGGCGTCCAACTGACCGAAGAGCAGATCCAGCGCGCCGTTCTCGACAGCATCCGCGCCATCATGATCATCCGCGCCTACCGGATCCGCGGCCACCTCGCCGCCGACCTCGACCCCCTCGGCATGACCGAACGCGGCAACCAGCCCGAGCTTGACCCGAAATCCTACGGCTTCACCGAAGCCGACATGGACCGGCCAATCTTCATCGACAACGTCCTCGGCCTGACCCACGCCTCCATGCGTGAGATCCTCGACATCGTGAAGCGCACCTATTGCGGCACCTTCGCTCTGCAATACATGCACATCTCCGACCCCGAACAGGCCGCCTGGCTGAAGGAACGGATCGAAGGCTACGGCAAGGAAATCCAGTTCACCCGCGAGGGTCGCAAGGCGATCCTGAACAAGCTGGTGGAAGCCGAGGGCTATGAGAAGTTCCTCCACGTCAAATACATGGGCACCAAGCGCTTCGGCTTGGACGGCGGCGAGGCGCTTATCCCGGCGATGGAGCAGATCATCAAGCGTGGCGGTGCGCTTGGCGTCAAGGAAGTCGCGATCGGCATGCCGCACCGGGGCCGTCTGTCGGTGCTCGCCAACGTGATGATGAAGCCCTACCGTGCGATCTTCCACGAATTCCAGGGCGGGTCCTACAAGCCCGAGGATGTGGATGGCTCCGGCGACGTGAAATACCACCTCGGCGCGTCCTCCGACCGGGAGTTCGACGGCAACAAGGTCCACCTCAGCCTTACCGCCAACCCCTCCCACCTGGAGGCGGTGAACCCGGTGGTGCTGGGCAAGGTCCGCGCCAAGCAGGACCAGATGAACGACACCACCGATCGGATCGCGGTCCTGCCCATCCTCCTCCACGGTGACGCGGCCTTCGCCGGCCAGGGCGTCGTGGCCGAATGTCTCCAGCTTTCGGGCATCAAGGGCCACCGCACCGGCGGCTGCATCCACATCATCGTCAACAACCAGATCGGCTTCACGACCTCGCCCTCGTTCAGCCGCACCTCGCCCTACCCGACCGATATCGCCCTGATGGTCGAAGCTCCGATCTTCCACGTCAACGGCGACGACCCCGAAGCCGTGGTCCACGCCGCCCGCGTGGCGACGGAATACCGGCAGAAGTTCCACAAGGACGTGGTGCTCGACATCTTCTGCTACCGCCGCTTCGGTCACAACGAAGGCGACGAGCCGATGTTCACCAACCCGGCGATGTATGCCCGCATCAAGCGCCAGAAGACCACGCTGCAGCTTTACACCGAACGCCTCGTGCGTGACGGCCTGATCCCCGAAGGCGAGATCGAGGATATGAAGGCCGCCTTCCAGGCCCGCCTGAACGAAGAGTTCGAGGCCGGGAAGGCCTTCCTGCCGAACAAGGCCGACTGGCTGGATGGCCGGTGGAAGAACCTTGCGACCAAGGACCTGAACAACTACCAGCGCGGCGAAACCTGGATCAAGCCCGAGACCCTGGCCGAAGTCGGGGCTGCGCTGACCCGCATCCCCGAAGGCTTCGACATCCACAAGACCGTCATCCGCCAGCTTGAGGCGAAGAAGGAGATGTTCGCCAAGGGCGAAGGCTTCGACTGGGCCACGGGCGAGGCGCTGGCCTTCGGCTCGCTCCAGACCGAAGGTTTCGCGGTGCGACTCTCCGGCCAGGACGTGACGCGCGGCACCTTCAGCCAGCGCCACTCCGGCTGGGTCGACCAGTCGACCGAAGAACGCCACTACCCGCTGAACCACATCCGCGCGGGCCAGGCGAAGTATGAAGTCATCGACTCCATGCTGTCGGAATACGCCGTCCTCGGGTTTGAGTACGGCTACTCCCTCTCCGAACCCAACGCCCTGACGATCTGGGAGGCGCAGTTCGGCGACTTCGCCAACGGCGCGCAGATCATGATCGACCAGTTCATCAACTCGGGCGAATCGAAGTGGCTGCGGATGTCGGGCCTCGTCCTCCTCCTGCCCCACGGGTATGAGGGCCAGGGCCCGGAACACTCCTCCGCGCGCCTCGAACGCTTCCTGCAACTCAGCGCGGAAGACAACTGGATCGTCGCCAACTGCACGACCCCGGCGAACTACTTCCACATCCTCCGCCGCCAGCTGCATCGCACCTACCGCAAACCGCTGATCCTGATGACGCCAAAGTCGCTGCTGCGTCACCCGATGGCGATCAGCCGCGCGGCGGATTTCACCGACGGCTCCACCTTCCACCGCGTCCTCTGGGACGACGCGCAGAAGGGCAACTCCAGCCTCGCGCTGAAACCGGATGCCGAGATCAAGCGCGTGGTGATGTGTTCCGGCAAGGTCTACTACGACCTTCTGGCCGAACGCGACGCCCAAGGCCTGGACGACGTCTATCTCCTCCGCGTCGAACAGCTCTACCCGGTCCCGACGATCTCTCTTACCCAGGAACTCAGCCGCTTCCCGGGGGCCGAGGTCATCTGGTGCCAGGAAGAGCCGAAGAACCAGGGCGCCTGGAACTTCCTGGAGCCGGAGATGGAAGCCGTCCTGACCAAGGTCCGCGCCACCCCCACCCGGATGAGCTACGCCGGCCGCAAGGCAAGCGCCTCGCCCGCCACGGGCCTCGCCTCGCGCCACAAACATGAACAGCAAACCCTCGTCGCCCAGGCCCTCGGCCTTTGAAGCACGCTAAGACCGGAGACAGACAATGACTGACGTGATGGTGCCCGCCCTCGGCGAATCCGTGTCCGAAGCCACCGT
>JANPJZ010000160.1:0-37207 GCA_031425795.1 Rhodobacter sp.
TGCGCTTCGAGCCCGAGCCCGCTGGCACCTTGTCTTGCCGTCGAGACCCGCTCGTAGGCCACCAGCCGCTGTCCTGCCGCCATATTGCCCCCTGTACACAACTGCCTAACGTTCGTTGCGCAGTTGTGTACACCAACGTCGCGCAGCGTCGTAGCGGAGAAGAGAGGTCGCTGAGGGATATATGTTTGGAAACAATGATCTACCGGGTTGCTTGTAGCGGACCGCAGAGCGAACGTCGTCCTGCGGCAACTCACCTGATCGAGGTTGCCTGCCGACCGCGCCCAGAGGGCCACACAGCCCCACAGTTCGCCCCACGCGGGCCTTGGCCTCGTAGAAGGGTCGGCATGCCGCTGGCCCGTACAGGAGGCCACAATGGCACGTACCGCAAAGACCACAGACCAACCTGCAACCGAGACCATCGAGACGCCGCAGACCGCCACGGCCGCCGTAGATGCTGCAACCCGGGCGCCTCGCCCCGGCAGCAAGCTCGCGATGATCGTGGACCTGCTCGAGAGCGAAGCTGGTGCCACCATCGCCGAGATGATGGCTGCAACCGGTTGGCAGCAGCACACGGTGCGCGGAGCGCTCGCAGGATCCATCACGAAGAAGCTCGGCCGGTCGGTGTCGTCGGACAAGGTCGAAAGCCGCGGGCGGGTCTACCGGATCGTCAAGGCGACGACCTGACCGATACCACCACCCCTCGAAGTTCCGACGCCAGCTTCTGTCCCTCAGAGGTTGGCGTCATCTCCACTGATGACGAGCGTGCCACCGGGTTGCAGCTGTGGCAGTTCTGCGGATGTCACCGACCGATCCGGTGCGACGAGAATGATGCGCTTGATGGTGAGCGGCTCGTCTGCGGCCGGAAGGTTGACGCTGGTAACGCGCGACCGTGACGCAGGCGTCAGCCCAAGCTCCGCCATGTAGCGTCCCATGAGCTCAAGCTGCTTGTTGGCGATCGACAGCCACGGCGACTGTTGGACGTAGCCGGAAGCGGTTTTCAGGAGCATCGGCGTGGTACGCATCTTTTCTTCGGCCTCGACCCAGCGGCCGTAACACTGGCAGTAGGCGGCAAGGGCTGCGCGGTCGACCAAGGTGACAACGCCCATCTCATGCAACACGGATGCGAGGCGATCCCACTCCTCCCGAGCGGCTGCGTTCAGATGGTCCGGGCAGGTCGGCAGGTCGGCGGGCGGCACCGGCTCGTCATGGTTCCAGGCCCGCTTGCCGGGGTTGCCCTGCAGGCGGCGCAGCGCGGTCGGCGTGGGTTTGGGACCGCGCTTCATTAAATGCCGGGCTCCGGCTGCGATGCGGCCCGGGACGTGCGCAAAGACCCTGCGGACAACAGCGTGAACCACGTGCCGCTCTGCAAGAGATGAACGGCAACAGCACTGATCCCAAACGCCGGGAACAGCAGGAGTTGAAACACCACCGCGGGCGCCTGACTCGGCACGCCCTTGATCAGATCCATTGCTAGGGTTCCAACGCGCATGGGGCCACCTCGATCTCGGAAAGCGGGACTGGCTGCACGCCTGCAACTGCAGCGCCCGCTGTGACCTGCACCCGCTGCCGTTCGCCGATTGCGTCCAGGTATGCCGCGAGCTTGCGGAACCCGTCGTCCGCCGCGTCCGCGCGGTCGCCCGGAAGCATGTGCTCGATCTGGCTCGTCTCGCGCCAACCAGCCTGGGTCTTTAGAAAGAAAATCATCGAGGTGGTGTCGCCCGCCCGCGCCTTGTTGATCAGCCCTTGGGCAATCACCCCGATCGCTTTGGCCTTCCCCCTTTTATACCGTGCGGCGATCTCCTCATCGCGCTGCATCATGCTGTAGAAGGTGCGCCGCCCGATGCCGAAGTAGTCGGCCACCTGCTCAGCCGTCAGCACCGCCGCGAGCGTTTCCACCTCCGCCTTCTGTGCCTCGCTGAGTTCAAACGGCTGGCGTGCCATCAGGCAGCCACCACGTCTGCAGCCCGTTCGGCCTGGATGGCCGCGAAGCTGCGCCCGACGCCTTCAAGCACCGCCTCCTTGCCAGTGAAGGTCTGCCAGCGTTCGACCGCCACGTCGACGTAGGCCGGATCGAGTTCGACAGCGAGACAGTGCCGGCCGCAGGTTTCGGCCGCGATGATGCTCGTCCCTGATCCCGAGAAGGGCTCGTACACCGCCTGACCGGGGCTGGAGTTGTTCAGCATGGGCCGGCGCATGCACTCAACCGGCTTCTGCGTGCCATGCACGGTGGCTGCATCCTGGTCGCGGCTCGGGATGTTCCAGAGCGTGGTCTGCTTGCGATCCCCCGACCAATGCCCCGTCGCCTTCTCCCGGACCGCATACCAAGCCGGTTCGTGCTGCCAGTGGTAGTCGCCGCGGGAAAGAACAAGGCGCTCCTTTGCCCAGATGATCTGCGACCGGATGGCGAAGCCCGTGGCCATCAGGCTCTCGGCCACCGTGGTGGCATGCAGCGCCCCGTGCCAGACGTAGGCCACGTCACCGGGAAACAGCGCCCAGGCCTCACGCCAGTCGGCCCGGTGGTCGTTCAGGACCTTGCCCACCCGCTTGGTCTTTGCCGCACCGGCCTGGTTGCGCCACTCCGGGTCGTAGTTGACGCCAAAGGGAGGATCGGTCGCCATGAGATGCGGCCGCACTCCGCCCAGCACCCGCGCCACCGTGCCTGCGTCCGTCGCGTCGCCGCAGATCAGGCGGTGATTGCCCAGCACCCAGAGATCGCCAAGGCGCGACACCGGGACGACCGGAACCGGAGGCACCTCGTCTTCGCGCGGGTCGGGCTGGCCGGCGTTCAGCAGCGCATCGAGTTCGCCGGCATCAAAGCCGAGGCTGGTCAGTTCGACCGCCATGTCTTGCAAGTCACCGAGTTCGAGGGCCAGCAATTCCTTGTCCCAGCCGGCCTGCTCCGCGAGCTTGTTGTCCGCGAGGATGTAGGCCCGGCGTTGCGCTTCCGTCAGGTGCGCCAACTCGATCACTGGCACTGTAGCCAGCCCGAGCTTGCGTGCCGCCATCACCCGGCCGTGGCCGGCAATGATGCCGTTCTTGCCATCAACCAGCACAGGGTTCGTGAAACCGTATTCTCGGATTGATCCCGCGATCAGCGCCACCTGCGCCTCGCTGTGCGTACGGGCATTCCGGGCGTAGGGAATCAGATCGCCGATTGGGCGGTAGGTGATGCTGAGGTCTGTGCTGCGGTCCATGTCACCCCCCGGTGCGAATTCTGCGGCTCACGAGGAAGGATATCACGGAGCTAAGCTGTTGTAACCATGACAATAACTTCGGTTTCGCGCCGTTCAACGACATTTGCTGACGCGGAGGCGGATGGGACAGATTGGACAGACGAAATACAAACTTCCTTCAAATGCGTGCGTGTAGAGGACTTTCTACAATCACCGTCCAATGTGTCCCATCTGTCCTATTGACGAGTTGCCGCCGTTTGCGCTGAACTCCCGGTTGGACCGAGGAGAACGGCAACAGCCATGGGCCACATTCATCTCGGCGTAATTCCCCGGACAAAATTTTGGACCGAAGTGGTCGATCTGCTTGAGGCAGAAGCCGACGTCGAGGAGATTGCGGCAGCAAGTGCCAAAGCTGCCGAGCATTCACTTCTTGGCGCCTCGACCAATCCGGTGTTCGTCGAAGCCGTTCGCCTTCTGATCAGTATCCCCATTGCGGCTCGTTCCGCAGACTTTGGAGATGCTCTGCGACGCCTTGATCTGGAGATCGGAGCCAATCCGAGTTTCTTCGACGTTCTCACCAGCGCAGCCCAAGCCCTCGACCGTCTTGCCGGAACCCGTTTGGACCGGACGGACTTTACGGACCTTTCGAGCAGGGCGCTTTCCAAGGCACTAACCGACTGCGTGGGGACCGACCTCCCGGGCCTGTTCTCGCCAAGTGCAGAAGAAGTCCGCCTCAGCTTTCAGAAGTTTTCCCGCGGCACTGGAATGTCCGTCCTTTGCCAAAGCTATTTTTCTGCGTTGGTCGGTTCGTCCCTCTCTTATTGGTTGGACCGTGTTCTGGCTGGTCACGTCGGCGCCGGCAAGCGCTTCCTGAGCGTCAATGACAAAGCTGCCTTCGATCAGTCGCTAGACTTCCATGTCTCTGAAGCCACGCGGATCATCCGGGAGTTCTCACCTGGCTGGGTCGGCAAGACGCTACACACGAAGGGATCAATCCAGACAGCAGACGCGCGCAACTTTGGTCACGTGTGCCTCCGCAAGGTCGTCGAGGAATTGCGCGAGAAGAGAGGCCGGAATGACTGAATGCATTCTGGAGGATCTGACCCGACGGAGGCTGCTTCAGTTCGACGTGAATGGGCCGCGCCCCACGTTCCGACTTCGTACCGAACGAATAGCTGCTGCGGCGGTCCGCGATCTCGACGACGCCGCCCTTGACCTTCTCGATGTTGCTGCCGCGGCCTTCTATGCTGACGGACGCATTTCCAGAGGGGGCGGCGCCCGAGCAGACATGGGCTCGGCCTGGCACCGCAACTTGCGCCTGACTATCCCTGTTCGTCTTCCCGATCTGTGGGGCCGAAGCGACGTCAGCGCGGCGTTGGTATCAGCTCTCAACTTTCTGACCGGCGACCAATTCGAGTTCCGCTTCATCAAGAACGAGGTGCGCCAGAACGGCCCCGGATTCCTCGATCTTGACCCGAGAGAGGGCGCATTCCGAGCCGAAAGAGTCATCATGTTTTCGGGGGGCCTAGACTCATTTTCGGGTGCACTCGAGACATTGGAAACTGGAAATGGAAACGTCATCTTGGTGTCGCATCAGTCGGCGCCGAAGGTTGCGACAAGGCAAAGGAATTTGGCGCAGTATCTTGTCAAGCGGTACCCCGGGCGCATTCGTCACATCATGGTGCCAGCCAACCGTGCCGGCGAGGAGTCGCAGGACACGACCCAGCGATCACGGTCGTTTCTGTTCGCTGCAATGGGCTGCGCAATAGCGGCAACCTTTGACGCGAGTTCAGTCTCGTTCTTCGAAAATGGGATTGTCAGTCACAACCTTCCAGTCAGTCCGCAGATCGTGGGCACAATGGCGAGCAGAACGACCCATCCACTTTCGCTCGCGCGACTGCAGGATCTTATAAATCTTGTCCTTCCTGACGCACCGCAGATCTCCAATCCATATGAGTGGATGACGAAGACGGAGGTTGTTGAGCGCGTCACCCGGTATTCGGCGGAGGAAATGGTGGCGGAAGCGGTGAGTTGCACACGGGTCCGCGACCAATCCACCTTGCACACACATTGCGGTTGCTGCTCTCAGTGTCTCGATCGGCGCTTCGCTGTTCTGAATGCGAGAATGGCCGAGGCCGACCCATCAACACGTTACGAAACTGATGTGATCCTTGGACCCCGAGACTCCAGTGCATCGACGTTGCCCGTCGAGTGGACAAAGCACTACCTGCAGATCTCCCTGCTAGACGACACTGGCTTTCTGGCGCGCTTCGGTATGGAGCTGTCGCGCATCATGGAGGCATACCCGTCAGGATCCAGGGAGGCGCTTTTCAACCGGATTCTGGATCTTCACCGCCGGCAAGCGAAGATAGTGCTTCAGGTCTTGAAATCCGAAGTCGAACAAAACTCCGTCGCCTTGATCGACAGAAGCCTTCCCTCCAATTGCCTTCTGGTTATGCATCTGGGGCAGTTTACCGAAATGCCGATGCCATTACCTCCCCCAAAGATCCTTCCGGCGACCGCGCTAGAACCAGATGATGCCGAGGAAATGCCGTCACTGCCTGGCGAGCCGCTGACGCTGATGTTCAGAGAGCACGGTGGGAAGTATATTGTTCGAGTAATTGGACTTTGTAGCTTTACACACAAGGTAGCTACGGTCACTTTCGAGCTCAAGAAGCAGCACGAGATCGACAAGGCGGACCAGCTTCCGCCGGACCAGTACAGATACAGACACGTCGCTCGCGAAGGGTCTGTGCCACTCTCCAAAGAGGAGGTGCGGGTTCTGATCGCGAGAGGACGAAAGCAAATTACAGCGGCTTATCGCGACATGCATGGCGAGACGCCGCACCCCAACCTCCTTTTTCAAACCAAACAGGGCCGGGGGTACCGACTCAATCCCCTGACCAGCATCTTGCATGGCGGCTGACCAGCAGCACGATGCCTTAATCATGTAACGCTTTTCTTCAAGCGCGTAACGCCTTGGCTGTTGCCACGGCCCTGCAGCTGCTGGCGCGTCCATTCCGACGTCACGCAATCCTGGAAATGCGTAACGCTACAGCAAGCCGCTAATGACTGAGCCCCGGTTATCCTTGCCAAATCGAGGCATAGGACTTTCGGGCCATGGCAACTCACAACAACAGCAGATCGACGATCCTGGATGGAAGGCTCTTCTCCGAGCCTGAACTGGCAACACGCTATGGCAAGACGATCCGTACTCTTCAACGGTGGAGAGCCGAAGGCTACGGACCGACCTATCTGCGCATAGGCGGATCCATCTTTTACCGCTTGGAGGATATCGAAGTCTTTGAGATCAGCGTGCGACAAGCCGGGGCGCGCGGATGATGAACGCGCACCCTCAAGACCTGCCACAGATCGACTTCGATGCCATCCAGACCTACTGCGAGGTCCTGTTCGGGTATCTAGATGGTTACGCCCCTGTGCGCTTCATCGGGGAGAAGGGTACGACCAACTCCAGCGTAATTCAGCACTTCTACAGTCCGAGCGAACTGGCTGCGAAAATCTGCCGAGCCGCCCCACAGGCGGCGGCCAAACAAGCCGCGATCTATGTCGTCCCCTGTTCGGTGTCCCAGACCACATCGGCAAAAGCGGAGGATATCGTCGCAACAAGCGTCTTGGTCGTCGACATCGACGATGGCGATACAGACGCCAAGCGCGAGCACCTGGTTCGCCACCTTGGTCCCCCGTCCATGATCGTCGCATCCGGCGGCGTTACCGAAGAGGGCAGGACCAAGTACCATCTCTATTGGCGTCTCAGTGAGGCGGCTGGAGGAGCAGACCTTGCTCAGGTCCTACACCTTCGCGAACTGACTGCCAGAAAGGTTGGAGCGGATGACAGCTTCAAGGCTGTGACGCAGCCCATTCGGGTGGCTGGCACCATCCACGGCAAGTACGGCAAGCTCGCTCCGGTCCGCCTTCTTCACCACTCGACTGTAGAGTACCATCTCCAAGATCTAGCGGCCGCGATCGAAGCAATGCCGGCGCTCGTTTCGGACAACGCCAACTTCAGCTTTCAAAGCGCTAAGTCCCAGAGCAGGTCAGCAAAAGATCTCATGACTTCCTTCATCCGCGAAGGCGGGAAGGATGGCGAAACCCGGTATGCAGTCTTGTCCAAGATCATCGGCCATTGGATCCGCATGGTCAGGCTAGGACGCGCCACACTGGCCGAAGCCTGGCTCGCAACCCAACAGCAGAATGCAGCAACAATCCAACCGCCTTGGGATGAGGATCGCCTCCAGCGTGAGTTCGAGGCCCTGTTGCGGGTCGACATTGAAAACAACGGCCCCATGCCCGGCCAACAGGACGACGTCGAGGTTTCTGCACCCGAGTTCAGCGAGGACGCGCTCGTTCAGATGTTTGTCCGGGAGAGCGGCAGAGATTGGCGCTACGTCAGCATCTGGGGCCAGTGGCTGCACTGGAGCGGAGAAGCCTGGAAGCGGGACAGCGTAGGCGCTGTGGTCCAAGCTGTCCGGCTTGTCTGCCGGGACGCTGCGATCAAGAACAACAAGCCGGTTGATCAGCGTCGCCTCGCTAGCGCCAAGACAATCCAGGCGGTCGTGAAGATCGCCGGCACTGATCCCTCTATAGCGACCGACGTTGGGGAACTTGATCAACACCTGATGTTGTTGAACACTCCCGACGGCATCGTCGACCTCGAAACTGGGGCGGTCGGTCCCCACGAGCGCCGCCTTCTCCTGACTCAGACGACGCGGGCTATTCTTGGGAGTGCATGTCCCAACTGGATGGTGTTTCTGAAGACCATCACCGCGGGCGACACCGACTTGATTGCGTACTTGGCACGGGTCGCGGGATATTGCCTTACTGGTAGCACGAAAGAGCAGGCATTCTTTCTGCTTCACGGGCTCGGTGCGAACGGGAAATCGGTCTTTCTTCAGACGCTGGCCTACGTGCTTGGGGACTACGCCGCGACTGCCGCTCCCGACACCTTCATCAACCGCAGTGGGACGCGGCACCTATCGGAGATTGCTGGTCTGCGCAGCGCCAGAATGGTGCTTATGTCGGAGACAGAACCGGATGCGCAGTGGGCGGAAGCCCGGATCAAGATGGTCACCGGAGGCGAGAAGCTCCGCGCCAACTTCATGTACAAGGACCTCTTTGAATTCACCCCACAGTTCAAACTGCTGGTGGGAACCAACCATCGTCCAGCTTTGGGGGAATTTGGCGAAGCCATGCGGCGGCGACTGCACCTGATCCCGTTTAACGTCACGATCTCTGTCGAAGATCGTGATCCTGACCTTGCTGAGAAACTGAAGGCAGAGGCAGATGGGATCCTTGGCTGGATGCTGCAGGGTTGCCACGACTTGCAGCAGAGCGGCTTGCGGCCTCCGGCCTCAGTTACTTCAGCTGTAGACGATTACTTCTCCGCCGAGGATCGCTTCGGGCAGTGGATGGAGGAATACTGCGAGATCGGCCCAGCTCTCAGGACGCCTTCGAAATCCTTGTTCGCATCCTGGTCCAACTGGGCGAAGGAGGCCGGCGTAGATCCCAAGTCCACTCGATATCTTGGCGAACAGTTGCGATCTCGTGGTTTCGCCGATGGAAAGGTCGGCCGAGACAGAGGCTGGTACGGCATCGGCCTTCGTTCGGCACGCCCCCAGGGAGCGGATGAATGAACCCCTTGTCTCCCTTCCACATGACCCCTGCTGAGCGCCGCGCCGAACTCTGCCGCATTCTCGCGCTCGGCCTGGTTCGCCTGATGCAGCGCCAGTCAAGCCAACTATCCGACCCCACCGGAGAAAGTTCGCTACACTTCACGCCCGACCAGAGTGGTCATGCAACCCGTGAACAACGGAGACTTGCATGACGACACATGACCCCATCCCCGCGCGCCTGGCCGCGCTGAGGACCACGCCGACGCCTGACCTTAAGGCGCAGTGGCGCGAACTCTTCGCGACCGAGCCGCCACCCTTCAACCGGCGCTACCTGGAAAGCCGGCTGGCCTACCGCATCCAGGAACTGGCCTACGGCGGGCTGAAGCCCGAGACCATCCGCCGGTTGGAGCAACTGGGCGAAGAACTCGACGGCGGCGACAAGAAGAAGCGCAGCATGCGCCTTGATCGCGACCGCCCGATCACCGGCACGCGGCTGCTTCGGGAGTGGCAAGGCACAGAGCAGGTCGTCACCGTGACGAAGGACGGCTTCGAATGGCAGGGGCGGCCGTACAAGTCGCTGTCAGCCATTGCCCGCGCTATTACCGGCACGCGCTGGAACGGCTGGACCTTCTTCGGCCTGAAGAACCACCGGGCGCGCACATGAACGCGCAGATGAAACCCCTCGTCAGAAAGCTTCGCTGCGCCGTCTACACCCGGAAATCCTCCGAGGAGGGGCTGGAGCAAGAGTTCAACAGCCTGCATGCCCAGAGAGAAGCCTGTGAGGCCTACATCGCCAGCCAGCGCTCGGAGGGCTGGGTGCTGGTGCGCGATCAGTACGACGATGGTGGCATCTCCGGCGGCACGCTGGAGCGGCCGGGTCTGAAGCGGCTGACGGCCGATATCGAGGACGGTCTGGTGGACGTGGTGGTGGTCTACAAGATCGACCGCCTGTCCCGCTCGCTGATGGACTTCTCCCGGCTGGTCGAAGTGTTCGACAGGAACGGCGTCACCTTCGTCAGCGTCACGCAGTCCTTCAACACCACCACTTCCATGGGGCGGCTGACGCTAAACATCCTGCTCAGCTTCGCGCAGTTCGAGAGGGAGGTCACCGGCGAGCGCATCCGCGACAAGATCGCCGCCTCGCGCCGGAAGGGCATGTGGATGGGGGGCAACCCTCCGCTCGGCTATGTTGTGCGGGATCGGAAGCTGGTCGAAAGCCCCGCTGATGCCGCCCATGTTCGCTGGGTCTTTGCCCGGTTCATCGAGATCGGCTCGGGCACCCTGCTGGCGCGGGAATTGGCCGAACGGGGCGTCACCACCAGCCGTGGCCGCCGCATCGACAAGAAGTTCATCTACCGAATGCTGAATAACCGGGTCTACATCGGCGATGCTGTTCACAAGGGAACCAACTATCCCGGCGAGCATTCGGCGATCATCGACCGTGAACTTTGGGATGGGGCCCATGCCATCCTTACCGAAAGCCCGAGAAAGCGCGCCGCTCGAACCCGCGCCGACACGCCTGCGCTGCTGCGGGGATTGCTTTATGGGCCTGATGGAGCGGCCTTCTCGCCAACCCACACTCGAAAGGGCGGACGGCTTTACCGCTACTACGTCAGCCAAACGGTCCTCAAGCATGGCGCCGGGTCGTGCCCTGTGGGCCGCGTGCCCGCTGGCGAGATTGAGGCGGCCGTCATTGACCAGATGCGCATTGTGTTCCGTCAACCCGAAATCGTCGCGGGCACATGGAAGGCGGCCAGAGATAAAGATGCGGGGATCAACGAGGCTGAGACCTACGCAGCCCTGACCCGGCTTGACCCGCTATGGAATGAAATGTTCCCAGCCGAACAGGCGCGCATCGTGGCGCTTTTTGTGGAGCGGGTCGACATCGGCACTGATGGGCTGAATGTGCGATTGCGCACGAACGGTCTGGCAGCGTTGGCGCGCGAGATGCGCGCAGAGGTGGGAGCGGCGGCATGACGCGCGCGCAGACGATCCCCGATACCATCACCGTCCATGTGCGCTTCAGCCTTGTAAAGCGCGGCGGGCGGAAGGAGATGGTGTTGCCTGTCGACAGGTCGACCCCACGCAAAACCGACGACACGCTGGTCAAGGCGCTGGCGCGCGCCTTCCGCTGGAAGCGCATGCTGGACACGGGTGAGTTCTCCACCATTGCCGATCTGGCTCAGCGCGAACGGATCGCCGCACCTTTTCTGACGCGGACCATGCGGCTCGCACAGCTTGCGCCGGACCTTGTCGAGGAGATTCTGGATGGCCGACAGCCGCGCGGCCTCACGCTGGAGACGCTGCGCGAGCCGTTGCCGTCCGACTGGTCAGAACAGCGCCATCATCTGGCAATGTCCATCACTGACAACGAATCCCGCTGAATCAGGGGATTCACGGGGGCAACTGCCCGTGTTAGGGTTTCAAAAAGAGGCAGGCATGAGCGTTCTATTCACAGTTGGATATGAAGGGACCGATATTGATCGGTTCGTCCGGACCCTGAAGGCGGCCGGTGTACGGCAGCTGGCTGACGTACGTGCGGTTGCAGTTTCTCGCAAGGCCGGGTTCTCGAAGAAGAAGCTGGCCGAACGCCTCGCCGACGAAGGCATACGTTACATTCATTTCGTCTCGCTCGGTAATCCAAAACCTGGCAGGGAAGCAGCGCGTGCCGGTGAGTATGACCGATTCCGTTCGATTTACGGCGCGCATATCCGGACGGACGATGCGCAAAGAGCCCTGACGGAACTGACGGAGACCGTGCAGGCAGCGTCGACATGCCTACTCTGCTTCGAACGCGATCCCGAGACGTGCCATCGGACCATTGTCGCGCACGAGGTCTCCGAAAAGACGGGCTTCGATGTTTTCAACCTTTTTGCCGATGATCCAGATCGATATGTCCGTAACGCCGCAAAGTTGCCGCGTTTCCATCTTGGTGAAAGCCTTACCGCAGCGTAGCGCGACACAAAGGGAAACGGTTTGCTGCGCCGGGGTGACCCCCAACGGCGAGTTCAAACGTCTCTTTCCTGTCAGATTTCGGCATCTTGCCGACGAGGCCACGTTCAAGCGTTGGGATTGGGTCGATTTCAAATACCGCCTTCCAACCAGCGATCGGCGGCCAGAAAGCTGTCGCGTTTGGGAAGACAGCATTGTCGTGAACGGTGAAATGCCCCCGAAGGATCGTGCCCCCTTTCTCAATCGCTTGGTGTCAGCATCCTTCAAGGAGGCCGAAGCCGCGGGGCGGTCGCTTGCGCTCATCCGCCCCAGAAACACCCGCTTCTACTACAAGCCGAAGAAACCAGACGAACTTGAGCAAGAGCGCCGCATCTACGCCGACGCAGCGCGTCAGGATTCCTTCTTCGATGAACGGCTGAAAGCGCTGGAGCCCAGCCCATATGACTTCCGCTTCAAGTTTGAAGACGCCGCCGGGCAGCACGACTGTGCCAACGGGGATTGGGAAGCCCATGCGATGTTCTTCAATGGGCTGAGGCGCGAGGGGTCGGAACGCGCAACGCTTGATTGGATGAACGCGACCTTCAATGAAGAATATCCCCGAAGGGGCATGTTGTTCTGCCTCGGCAACATGGCCAAACGCCCGCAGACCTGGCAGCTGCTGGGCGTTCTGCGGGTGGACGATACAGGGCAGTTGGCCCTGTTCTGACCAGGAATTAGCTGCGGCGGCGCCATGGCCGTCCACACACCCGCCGATTGTTCGCCTTGGTGATCTCAGCCGCATTCGGCTTGCGCTTGAAGCGGTCCGCAGCTTAGTCTGACGCCGTAAACGGCGGTAATGTCAGCTCAAATCCCGGGCGTTCGGCAAAGCCGTCGCCATTCGGCTTTTGAGGGCATGCATGAAACCCAACGCTCCAGCGATCCATCCTCTGCGGACCGGTATCCGGGCGGCAGGTTTGCGTTGCCTGCTCACCTCCGGTTGCTCCATAGCCAAAGCGGGGATGGCCGGCTGCGTGTCGGCCTGGCCCGCGCGCAATTTAAAGAACGAGGTTTGACGTGTCGCGACTGACGGATCTGATCGCACGGGCGAAGGCGAAAGACCCGGCGCTGGGGGATGAGCTTGACCGGGAGTTCAAGGCACTGGCGTCGCGACGGGCCTTCGGGCTGAATTTTGAACGGCACAGGCCAGAAAGCGTGGAACTGCCGGGGCGCGAGGTCCGGCGCGGTGACAAGGTGCATGTGCTGCCGCCGCGCGGGTCCACGGCCAAGGGGGATCAGCGGCTGTGGCGGGTGCTGCGGCTGGAGGGGGCGGGAAAGGCGAGGGTGGCGCATCCGTCTCTGATCGACGCGGCCGAGCCTGAGAACGTGGAGGTGCCGGTTGCTGATCTGGTCGTGGTGGCCGAGTTTCGGGACTACATCTATCCGGGGCTGGTCAGCACGGGGAAGGTGATGCAGGGCGGCAACAAGCCCTTTCACACGGTGATCAACGGAGAGAATTTTCATGCGCTGGAGGCG
This sequence comes from Rhodobacter sp., assembly GCA_031425795.1. Classification (GTDB taxonomy): domain Bacteria; phylum Pseudomonadota; class Alphaproteobacteria; order Rhodobacterales; family Rhodobacteraceae; genus Tabrizicola. Next base: position 13,268 of record JANPJZ010000160.1, read on the forward strand.
CTGACCTACACTCACCGGGGCAAGATCGACGCGATTTATATTGATCCGCCGTATAATTCTGGTGCAAAGGACTGGAAATACAACAACGACTATGTCGAGAAAGAGGATTTGTATCGTCATAGCAAGTGGCTTGCATTCCTTGAGAGGCGCTTGAACGTTGCTAAACAGCTCATGAATCCTTCTGCATCGTGTCTTATCGTTACAATAGATGAGAAGGAGTATCTTCGGCTGGGGCTTTTACTAGAGCAAGTGTTTCCGGAAGCCCAGATTCAGATGGTAAGCAGCGTTGTCAATCCGAATGGCACCCAGCGCAGGGATTCCTTTAATCGGGTGGATGAGTATATCTTCTTTGTTCGGCTTGGAGAAATCAACATAGCACCGGAGCAAGACGAGAGTGCAAAGGGTGAGGCTCTCGACTGGCAAACCTTTAGATTGCGGAACGCAAGTCTCGTTCGAGAAAGCCGTCCAAATCAATTCTACGCTGTCTTTGTTAGAAAATCGGATGGGCATATCGTAGGTTGTAGCGATGCCATTGAGAAAGGCGTCCCAAGGGAAACCATTTCTGCCCCGCAGGGCTGCACAGCAGTTTTTCCAATTAGGCCAGATGGCACTGAGATGCTCTGGGCCGCCGTTCCTGAAGAGTTTAAAAGACGCGCTTCCAAGGGATACATTCGCGCGGGAAAACATGAACCGGCTAGCCCGCAAAGCTACATCATCCAATATCTGCGTGGCGGCACAATTTCTGCGATTGAGAGCGGAGAGATAGAAGTTACTGGACGTTCAAGCAATGGTTCTGTGATTGGTAGAAGATTGGAGTCAAGTCAAAAGTTGCCGTTCACCCAATGGAATCGCCCATCGCATAATGCTCAATTTGGTGGCACGAAACTGATCAAGACACTGATGCCAGACCGAAGCTTTCCTTTTCCCAAGTCGTTATTCGCAGTCGAGGACTGTTTGCGCTTCTTTGTGAAAGACCGGCCTACCGCCACCATCCTCGACTTCTTCTCAGGTTCCGGCACCACGGCCCACGCCGTGATGCGTCTGAACCGGCAAGATGGCGGACGGCGGCAATGCATATCAATCACCAACAACGAGGTGGCCGCTGACGAACAGGCCGCTCTGCGCAAGGCGGGCCTGCGCGCGGGCGACCCGGAGTGGGAGAGGTGGGGCATCTGCGATTACATCACCAAGCCAAGGATCGCGGCGGCCATCTCCGGCAAGACGCCGGACGGCCAGCCCATCGCTGGCGACTACAAGTTCACCGACGAATTCCCAATGGCTGAAGGATTCGAGGAGAACGCCGAGTTCTTCACCCTGACCTATGAGGCCCCGGTTGCCGTCAGCCACAACCTCGCCTTCCAGCGCGTGGCACCCCTCCTTTGGATGCGGGCCGGGTCAGAGGGCCGCCGGATCGATGATCTGCCTTCGCAGGGCTGGGAGGTGGCAGACACTTACGGCTTGCTCGTCGATCTGGACCGTGCGACCGAGTTCTGCGCTGCCGCTGTGGCGGTGGACGGCCTCCGCGTGGCCTACATTGTCACTGACGACGACAGGCGCTTTCAGGCGGTCACCCGAGCCTTGCCCGATACCATCGAACCGGTACGGCTCTACGAGTCTTACCTTTCAAATTTCCGTTTTGCGATGGGCCGCTGAGCCATGAAATTCACACTGAAAGATTACCAAGAAGAAGCTGTCAAGGATGTGCTGGTCAACCTCAAGAAGGCGTCACGTCGCTGGCGCGAGGACAAGGACAAGCACGCGTTCTCGCTGACCGCGACAACCGGCGCAGGCAAGACCGTGATGGCGGCGGCCGTGTTCGAGGCGCTGTTTCATGGGGATGACAACTACGACATTGAACCCGATCCCGGCGCGGTGGTGATCTGGTTCAGCGACGATCCGTCCCTGAACGAACAGTCCCGGTTCCGCCTGCTGGAGGCATCCGACCGCATCTCGATCTCGGACCTGGTGGTCGTGCAAAGCACTTTCCAGCGGGAAACGCTGGAGGCTGGGAAGATCTATTTCCTGAATACCCAGAAGCTGGGCAAGTCGAGCCTGCTGGTCCGTGGCCACGATGCCGATGATGAAGGCATCGAAAAGGATGGCCAGATGCGGATCATGCCCGACATGCGGTCGTTCACGATCTGGGACACGATCCAGAACACGATCGATGATCCGGCGCTGACTTTGTATCTGGTGTTGGACGAGGCACACCGCGGGATGCGCGCTGCCACCGGGGCGGGCGAGAAGACCACCATCGTCAAACGACTGATCAACGGGACCGGCTCTGTCCCAGGCATTCCAGTCGTTTTGGGGATTTCCGCGACTGTCGATCGCTTCAACGCGGCGATGACGGACATGCAGGGCCGCGCCACGCTTCCCAACGTGGTTGTGGATTCTGCCAAGGTGCAAGCCTCGGGCCTGTTGAAGGACACGATCATCCTCGATGTGCCAAAGGAGGTGGGTCAGTTCGACACCGTGCTCGTCCGGCGTGGCACGGACAAGCTGAAGGACATCTCGGCGGAGTGGGCGGCTTATGCGCAAGCGCAGAATGACGCGGACACCGTGTTGCCGCTGATGGTACTGCAGGTCCCGAATTCCCCGGACCCCAATGATATCGGCCGGGCGCTCGACACGATCTATGAGCGCTGGCCGGACCTGCCCGACGACGCCGTGGCGCATGTGTTTGGCGAGCACACCGCACAGACCTTCGGTCGGCACAATGTTCCCTACATCTCGCCCGAGCGCGTGCAGGAATCGACCTGGGTGCGGATCCTGATCGCCAAGGATGCCATCAGCACCGGCTGGGATTGTCCTCGCGCAGAAGTCATGGTCTCGTTCAGGCCAGCCAAGGACAAGACCCACATCACGCAGTTGCTTGGCCGCATGGTGCGCACGCCCCTCGCGCGCCGCATCCCGGGCAATGATCGCTTGAACGCCGTCGACTGCCTGCTGCCGTTCTTCGACGAACAGTCGGTCAGCGAAGTGGCCAAGGCCCTGATGTCGGGTGGCGATGGCGGCGACGACCTTCCCGGCCGTCGCGTTCTGATCAATCCGGCCGAGATGAAACCCAATCCGGCCATCGCGGAAGCCGTGTGGGAAAAGCTGGTGTCGTTGCCATCCCAGACATTGCCAAAGCGCCAGGCCCGCCCGGTAAAGCGCCTGACCTCGCTGGCGCATGAACTGGCAGCGGACGGGCTGCTGCCAGAAGCCGGAAAGCTGGCGCATGCAGAAATGCACAAAGTCCTTGAGGGAACGCGAGCCCGGTACAAGGTCGAGATCATTGCGTCACGACAAGCGGTGATGACGGTCGAGGGTAAGAGCCTGAAGACCGATATGAAGGCCGGGGAAATGACCTTCGATGATTTCCTCGAAGCCGCAGACTATGCAGTGATCGAAGATGCCTACCGCAGGGCCGGGCGTGCCATCAGCCCGGACCTGGCCACGACGTACAGCGACTTCATCGCCAAAGCCGACGGCGATCCAGACGACCTAGAAGGGGCGCTGATTGAAGCCCACGTCACTGTTGCGGCGCTTGGGCTGGTGCCGCAAGTGAAGGAGGCGCTGGAGGCTGAGGCAGAGAAGCTCGCGACGCAGTGGCTCTCCAAGTATCGAGTCCAGATCAAGAGCCTGTCAGACGAAAGGCAGGACGTTTACCGGCAGATCCGGGAAATGAGCGCTAACCCGATGGAGGTTGATCTCGCGCGCCCGACGTCGTGGATGCAGCCAACAGTCATCCGGGAGGCCAACGGCAACGAAACGCTGCTGCCTCGCTTCGAGCGGCACCTCTTGTGCGGCAATGACGGCCTTTTCCCCGAGGACTTCAATACTTGGGAGGGCGAAGTCGTGAATGCCGAACTGAAGCGGGCGGGGACGTTGGGATGGTATCGCAACCCTTCCAGAGCCAGTCAGGACTCGCTCGGCATCGTTTACGCTGAGGGCGAGGAAACGAAGATCGTTCGTCCTGACTTTGTATTTCTTGGTCAACTGGCCGATGGATCAGTCGTTGCCGACATAGTCGACCCGCATGGCATCCAGTTCGGCGATGCGATGCCAAAGTTGAAGGGGCTATCCCGCTATGCAGAGACTTTCGGTGGCCAGTATCGCCGGATCGAAGCTGTTGCGAAGATTGGCGACAAATTCCGCGTCCTCGACTTGACGGAGCCTGGCACCCGAGCCGCCGTCGCAATGGCTACGACAATCAAGGCCTTGTACGAGAGCAACGCAGCTGCGGACTACTTGGCCTAGGTCGCGCTCACTTCCGATGCCAGTCGCGCTTTCGAAGCAGATGCCAATGCGAACGCCATCATCGCGGTCGGACAAGGTTTTGTTGGCTTTTCAGGATGTTGCGGCTCTGAACTGAAAGTGGTCCGGTTAACAGGTCTGGAGAATGTCGGCCCGGAGAGAACGCGTGTGCGCCCTTTGGGGCGTGGGTCGGTTAACAGCCCACCCTGCATAACCCCCGAAAACAACGAAAAAATCCTGCCGCAGCCGGAGCGGGAGAAAGTGTTAGATGTGGCAAGTGGCGGAAGCGGTGGGATTCGAACCCACGGTAGGGTTCCCCCTACGCTCAGTTAGCAACCGAGTGCTTTCGGCCTCTCAGCCACGCTTCCGACGCACCCTATTTACCGGGGGTGCCGGGCGGCGGCAAGTCAAAAGGCGGAGGGGGAAGAAACTTGGCGGAAGGGGACTGCCGGGCATCTGGCGCGTCACTCGGCCAGCAAGTCGCGACACCCGTGCCGCTGATCGGCGGGCTGCTGGCGGCGAGTTTCCTGCGAGTGGCTGGAGATCATCCCGGATCAGCCGGGTCTGCATACTTCACCATGGGCTGCGCAAAGATTATCGCCCCCTCGCGCCGCGTTCCGCTCAGGTTGCCGTAGGGCTGCCAGCCCTGCTCTATGAACTCGTTAACCTGACGTTCCAGCTTGTTGTTAAGTGCGGCGTCGTCAAGGTTTTCGCCATAAACTGCGGCAACGACCCTGTATTGCGTGATCCTCTGCATTCGTCCCTCCATGCGGCGAGCAAACCGTCCCGGAAAGCCCGGCACTCGCGGCGCAACAAGTGGAACCGGGAAGCGAGGCGTTTGTTCCCGTTAGATGGCCTTTGGGGGAAGGGAACCCATCAGCCGCTGAACAGGAAGTGCAGCACGTCTCCGTCCTTGACCTCGTAGGTCTTGCCCTCGACGCGGAACTTTCCCGCTTCCTTGGCCCCCACTTCGCCCTTCCCGGCGATGTAGTCCTCGTAGGCGATCGTTTCCGACCGTATGAACCCCTTCTCGAAGTCGCCATGAATCACCCCCGCGGCCTGCGGGGCCAGCGTGCCTGCCGGGATCGTCCAGGCGCGGGCTTCCTTGGGGCCGACGGTGAAATAGGTCTGCAAACCAAGGAGCGCGTAGCCCGCCTTGATCAGCCGGTCGAGCCCCGCCTCGTGCAGCCCCATCTCCTCGAGGAACATCATCGCCTCGTCCTCTGCAAGCTGCGAGATTTCCTCCTCGATCCGGGCCGAGATCACCACAGACGCGGCACCCTGCCCCGCTGCCATCGCGGCAACCCGGTCGGACTGGCTGTTGCCGGTAGCGGCCTTTGCCTCTTCGACGTTGCAGACGAAAAGCACCGGTTTCGCCGTCAGAAGCTGCAGCATCCGCCACTGCTTCTGATCCTCATCCGCCACCTTCACCGTGCGGGCGGGCCGCCCTGCCTCCAGCGCGACCAAGGCCGCGCGCAGCAGGCGGTCCTGGTCCAGCGTGTCCTGATCCCCGCCGCGCAGCTTCTTTGCCAGCGAGGTCAACCGGCGCTCGACCGACTCTAGGTCCGCCAGCATCAGCTCGGTCTCGATCGTCTCGGCATCGGCGACAGGGTCGATCCGGCCCTCGACATGGGTGATGTCACCGTCCTCAAAGCAGCGCAGCACATGGGCAATCGCGTCACATTCGCGGATATTGGCCAGGAACTGGTTGCCCAACCCCTCGCCCTTGCTGGCGCCCCGCACCAGCCCCGCGATGTCGACGAAGGTCATCCGCGTCGGGATGATCTGCTTAGACCCGGCAATGGCCGCCAGCTTTTCCAGCCGCGCATCGGGCACCGCCACTTCACCGACGTTCGGCTCGATGGTGCAGAACGGAAAGTTCGCCGCCTGCGCCGCCGCCGTCCGCGTCAGCGCGTTGAAGAGGGTCGACTTGCCCACGTTCGGCAGCCCCACGATACCCATCTTGAAACCCATGTGACCCTCCATTGGCGACAGGGCGCCTTCTATGGGGGGCAGGGCGCGGGATCAAGGTTCAGCGTCACGGCCAAGGGACGCGGATCTGGCTGGACTTGGCAGACCGGCCCGGCCGGCCTGGATGCAAGGACCAAAGCTGCCCATTGATTTCCCCTGTCCTCGCATGGCAGATGGACCCGGGTTTGCTGGGGAATTGCCATGACACGGATCGACGACACCTTCGCCCGCCTCCGCGCGCAGGGGAAGAAGGCCTTCGTTGCCTATATCATGGGTGGCGACCCTAATGCCGCCACAAGCCTTGCCGTGATGCAGGGCCTGCCGGCGGCGGGCGTCGACATCATCGAACTGGGCATGCCCTTCACCGACCCGATGGCCGATGGCCCGACGATCCAGCTTGCCGGCCAGCGCGCGCTGGAACAGGGCATGACCATGGACAAGGTCCTCGACATGGTCCGCGCCTTCCGCCTGACCGACACGGCCACCCCGATCGTCCTGATGGGCTATTACAATCCGATCTACGCCCGCGGCGTCAGCGCCTTCGTGGCCGAGGCCGTGCAGGCCGGCATCGACGGGCTGATCGTCGTCGACCTTCCGCCGGAAGAGGATGACGAGCTTTGCATTCCCGCGCAGAAGGCGGGGCTGAACTTCATCCGCCTCGCCACGCCCACCACCGATGACAAGCGCCTGCCTAAGGTGCTGCAGAACACATCGGGCTTCGTCTACTACGTCTCGATCACCGGCATCACCGGGGCCGCCGCGGCGCAGGCCACGGATGTGGCACCCGAGGTCGCGCGGATCAAGCGGTCGACCGACCTGCCGGTGATCGTCGGCTTCGGCATCAACACGCCGGAGGCCGCGCGCAGCATCGCCTCGGTCGCAGATGGCTGCGTGGTGGGCTCGGCCATAGTCAAGGACATCGGTGCCGGCACCCCGGTGGCCGAGGTGCTTGCCCGCGTCAAGGCGCTGGCGGACGGGGCACATTCGGCCTGAGATCAGCCGGCGCGCGGGTCAGGCCAGGCAAAAGCCCCTGAGCCAGGAATTCGTCAGGAAACGTGCTCAGGAGTCCTGGGTGCCGGGGGAAGCGTCGCGCATCGCATCCATGACCTTGCGCAGGTCGGCCAGAGCTGGCAGCGCTGCGCCCAACCGGTCCACCGGATAAGCCGCCGCAATGGCCGTCATGTCGGGCACCAGCCCATCCATCGCCGCTTGCCGGAAGGCGCGCCCCGCCTCGGTCAGGAACACGCATTTCGACCGACCGTCGCGCGCGTTGGGGCGGGTTTCCACCAGCCCGTGCCGCTCCAGCACCGCAAGGCTGTGCGTCATTGACGTCTTTGGCACCTGAAACGCCCGCGCGAGTTCCAGCGGTGTCCGGCCATCCCTGACCCGCACCAGATGGTTCAGCACACTGAACTGCGGCAGGGTGAAGCCGGGGGGAAGCCGCGCCTCGAACACGGCGCGGCTCAGCTGTGCCAGGATCCCGACCTCGGTGAAAAAGGCGAACAACATCGCTTCCGGGGTCGGGGATTGGTCAGGCATCCAGGATCTTCGCCTCCAATGGCCAGCGCGGGCTTGGGGCCACCTCGGGGCCATGGCCGATGCGGGCCAACATCTGAACCGTTCCACCGCCAGGTGCAAGCCTGCCGTGCAGGTCGGCGTACATCGCGGCCATCTCGGGATATTCCTGCAAGGCCTGGCTCAGCGGCTGGAAGGCCACCCCTGCCCCGGTGGCCGCCAGGTTGATGCGGAGCCAGTCTGCCCCCGTGGTGATCTGGTCGGCCCGGCTGTTGCCGGAGGTGACCAGCCAGACATGCCCCATCGCCGTGTCCGTATTGGCATAAACCGCGTCGAGCCCCGCCTGATAGGCCTGGGACGAGGGATCGAGCACGCTCTTCCGCGTCATCAGGCCGGTGGCGCCCAGCACTTCGAACAGCGGGCCGGTGAAATCAATCCCGTCGGGATTTGCGTCCACCTCGGCCCGGCCGATGCGGAAGAGGTCGACCGATTCCTTGTAGGTATGCGGTGTCTCGATCTCGATCCGCAGCGCTTCCCGTGTGAAGGCGCGCCAGGCGGCCACCTCTTCGGCGTCGATCGTGCCGCCAAAGCGGCCCTGCGTCGCCACGGCCAGCTTGTCCAGCGTATCGGAGGGCAAGGGGCGAGCCGTGTCGAAAGGCTCCTTGTGCGACCGGCGGTCCAGCACATGCGCGAAGAGCGGGTCCGGAACCACCGCCGGATCGGGCGTGAATATGGCCCGCGCTACCGGACGGGCGTCCAGCGCCCGGTCGTTGTGGCCTTCCGGAAACGCTGTGATCGTCACCCGCTGGCCCTCATGGCTGGCAGCCATCCGCATCAGTTCAAGAAAGCAGCCAAGACCGATGGTGATCTGGCGATTGAACGGGTCGGTATGCGGAAGAAGCTTCGACGTATCGACATAAAGCGTCACCTCGCCCTCCCGGCGGAGGTCCACCAGCCAGGGCTGCCGGTTGTGCGGGTTCGGCGCCAGAAGGGCGTAACTCAAGGCCCGGTGACGGGGGTCCTCGCCCTGGCCCGCAAGGCTCCATGGCAGGCCGGCAGTCCGGGGCTGGCGTGTTGCAACCGCGCCAAGGCTGGTGGTGGCGGCAAGGATGACACCCCCTCCAAGCAGGGCAAGGGTGCGACGGCGGGACAGTGTCATGGCAGACTCCATATGATACGGTTTCGCACCATCTAATACGATATGGTATCAAATGCAACCCCATTGCGGCATTGCGCCAGCCCGGCCCGATTGGTAACAGAAGATGACCAATCCGGGAGGGGACCCATGCCCGTCATCACCTGCATCGAGGACCTGAAGCGCCTGCACCAGAAGCGCACGCCGAAGATGTTCTGGGACTACTGCGAAAGCGGCAGCTATACCGAGCAGACCTTCCGCGAAAACACGTCCGACTTTGCCAAGATCCGGTTCCGCCAGCGCGTCGCGCGGGATCTGACCGGGCGGGTGCTGTCCAGCACGATGGTCGGGCAGACCGTGGCGATGCCCGTCGCCCTTGCCCCCGTCGGCAGCACCGGGATGCAGCACCCGGATGGCGAAATCCTCGCCGCCCGTGCCGCCGCGAAGTTCGGCGTGCCCTTCACCCTCTCCACCATGAGCATCTGTTCGATCGAGGATGTCGCTGCGGCCAGCCCCGAGCCATTCTGGTTCCAGCTTTACGTGATGAAGGACGAGGACTTCGTCGATGCCATCATCGAACGCGCCCGAGCGGTGAAGTGTTCGGCGCTCGTCCTGACGCTTGACCTGCAAATCCTCGGCCAGCGCCACAAGGACCTGAAGAACGGCCTGACCAGCCCGCCGAAACCGACGATCCCCAATCTGATCAACATCGCAACCAAACCCCGCTGGGCGCTGAACATGGCGCGCACCCCGCGCCGCCAGTTCCGCAACATCGTTGGCCATGTGAAGGGCGTGCAGAAGCTGTCCGACCTGACCGCCTGGGCGAACGAACAGTTCGACCCGCAGCTCGATTGGGGCAAGGTCGCCCGCATCCGTGACCAGTGGAAGGGCAAGTTCATCCTGAAAGGCGTGCTGGATGCCGATGACGCCCGGATGGCCGCAGATGCCGGAGCCGACGCGGTGATCGTCTCGAACCATGGCGGGCGGCAACTGGACGGGGCGCTGTCGTCGATCCGGATGCTGCCTCAGGTCGTCAAAGCCATCGGCGACCGGACAGAGGTCTGGATGGATGGTGGCATCCGCTCGGGCCAGGATGTGCTGAAAGCCCTCGCCATGGGCGCCAAAGGCACGATGATCGGCCGCGCCTATATCCACGGCCTCGGTGCGATGGGCGAGGCCGGGGTGACCAAGGCGCTGGAGCTGATCCAGAAGGAAATGGACATCACCATGGCCCTGTGTGGTGAGCGGGACGTGAAGAACATGGGCCGCCACAACTTGCTCGTGCCCGAGGATTTCGAGGGTCGCTGGGCCTGACCAGAACCGCTCGTCGATGACTTCGTCACTCCTCGCTGAGGTCCGCACCCGGTTATCCGCGAGGAGAAGTCGAAGACGCACGACGAGCCCCTGCTTGCCTTTTGATCAAATTCCGGGACATATGCAGCCACCACGCCCGAGGCCCGCCATGTCTGCCGAACTCATCGCCGGAATCCCGACCGACCGTCTCGCCGCCTTCGCCGCGCGTGAGGCCGCCGTCTACGCCGCCTCCCGCCCCAAGGCCGCCAAAGCCCTGAAGCGTGGCGCGGGCGCTTTCCTCGGCGGTGTCCCGATGCACTGGATGGCCGACTGGCCGATGCCCCACCTCCCCCTCGTCGCCTCCGCCACCGGCGCGCGGATCACCGACATCGACGGCATCACGCTCGATGACTTCTGCCTCGGCGATACCGGCAGCATGTTCGGCCACTCCCCCGCCCCGGTCGCCAAAGCCATCCGCCAGCAGGCCCGCCACGGCCTGACCTACATGCTCCCCACCGAGGCCGCACTGGAGGCCGGCCGCCTCCTCACCGACCGTTTCGGCCCGTTTCGCTGGCAGATCGCCACAACTGCAACCGACGCCAACCGCTTTGCCCTGCGCGTTGCCCGGGCGATCACCGGCAGACCCAAGGTCCTCGTCTTCAACGGCTGCTACCACGGGACGGTGGACGACACCTTCGTCAGCCTGGAGAACGGGGCCACGGTAGCCTCTCCCGGCCTCCTCGGCCAGGTGACCGACCTTACCCAGACCGCTATTGCCTGCGAATTCAACGACCTTGCCGGGGTCGAGACCGCGCTGGCCAAAGGCGATGTCGCCGCCATCCTGACCGAACCGGTGATGACCAATTCCTGCATGGTCCTGCCCGAGGCCGGGTTCCACGACGGGCTCCGGCAGCTGTCGCGCAAGCATGGCGCACTTCTCATCATGGACGAGACACATACCATCTCCACCGGGCTTGGCGGCTACACCCGGGTGCATTCGCTGCGGCCCGATATCTTCGTCGTCGGCAAATGCGTGGCGGGTGGCATGCCCACTGCGGTCTGGGGCCTGACCCCAGACACCGCCGCGCGCTACCATGAGGCCGATGCGAAACGCCCCCCCGGCCGCACCGGCATGGGCACGACCCTCTCCGCCAACCCGATGCAGTTCGCCTGCCTCGTGGCCACCTTGTCACAGGTGATGACACCCCGAAACTACGCCCACATGGACAAGCTCGCCCAGCGCCTGTCGCATGGCCTGACGAAGGCCATCAACCGCCACCGAGCGCCTTGGCACACCGTCCGGGTCGGCGCGCGAGTTGAGTTCATCTGCGCCCCCGGTCCCCTGCGCAACGGTTCCGAAGCCGGCAGGGCACACCACCCGCATGTCGAAGCGGCCATCCACACCGCCCTCCTCAACCGCGGCACCCTCATCGCGCCCTTCCACAACATGATGCTGGTCAGCCCCGCCACCCGCAAAGCCCAGGTCGATCAGCTGATCGCCAGTTTCAACGCCGTCCTTTCCGACCTATTCGAAGAAGCCTGACATGACCCAGACCAGCCCCTCCGGTTCCGCCCCAGCCGAGGCCGAAGCCTTCCTCTCCGCCCACCCCGAGATCGAGGCCTTTGACATTATCCTGCATGACGCCAACGGTATCGGGCGCGGAAAGATCATCCGTCGGCATGAGCTTTTGCCCTTTTACAACAACGGCCGCCATCTGCCGATCTCCATCCTCGGCCTCGACATCTGTGGCGAGGATGTGCACGAGACCGGCCTGATCTGGGACCAGGGCGACGGCGACCTCCGGGCCTGGCCCATTCCCGGCACGCTGAAGCCCTTGCACAACACCCAGCCCCCGCGCGGTGAGGTGTTCATGTCGATGTATACCCTCGACGGCGCACCCATGACCTCCGACCCGCGCCACGCGATGCAGCGGCAGGTGGACCTCCTCGCCAAGGAGGGCCTCCACCCGTCCGGCGCGTTCGAGCTGGAATTCTTCCTCCTCGACCCCGAGCGCGGCCCTGACGGCAAGATGCAACCCGCCCGCGATGTGCTCGACGGCCGCAAATCCGCCAAGACCGAAGTCTACTCGGTGGACCACCTCCATGGCATGCTCCCCCTCTTCTCCGACATCTACGCCGGCGCGGAAAAAGCGGGAATCAAGGCCGAAACCCTGATCTCCGAATACGCCCCCGGCCAGTATGAGCTGACCCTCCACTACCGCGCCGATGTGATGCAGGCCGCCGACGACCTGATGCGCCTCAAGCGCATCGTCCGCGCCCAGGCCCGCGCCCATGGCGTCGTCGCCTGCTTCATGGCCAAGCCGAACGAGAACTACGCAGGCTCCGGCATGCACTTCCACGTCTCGATGCTGGACGATGCGGGAAAGAACGTCTTTATCGAGGGACGCGAGGGGCACTGGAACCCGCTCATCCTCCACGCCCTCGGCGGCCTCAAGGCGACCATGGCGGAATCGATGCTGATCTTCGCCCCCCACGCCAACTCCTGGCGCCGCTTTGCCAGCCAGTCCTACGCACCGGTTTCCCCCACCTGGGGTGTCAACAACCGCTCCGTCGCCCTGCGCATCCCGGCCGGGGACATCAAGGCCCGACGGATCGAACACCGCCCCGCAGGCGTGGACGCAAACCCCTACCTCGTGGCCGCCACCGTGCTGGCCGGCATCCGCCACGGGATGAAGCACCAGATCGACCCGGGGCCAGAGACCACCGGCAACGGTTATGAGGACGAGAACGGCTCCGCGATCCCGACCGACTGGCGCTCGGCGATCGAGGCGGCCAAGGCCTCCAGCTTCCTGAAGGAGGCCCTGGGCGAAGACATGCACCGCACCTTCACCGCGATCAAGACGGCGGAATATGCCCGCGTGATGCGCACGGTCAGCGAAGTGGACTTCGACCTCTACCTGCACACGGTCTGACGCCGGGACCCGATTTCTTCGAAGAAATCGGTCCGGATCCTTCGAAGGATCCGGCTACCTGCGCCACCGGCACTCCGCCGCACAAACCGGGGCGCTTCGCAGAAGCGCCGACGCGATGATTGCCGGCACCCGTGCATCCAGCCCCACCGGGGGCAGGATGCGCCCAGTGAACCCGGCCTCCGCCAGCGCTGCGGGAATGTCGTCGCTTACATGCCCACCCTCCGCCACGAAGAACGGCAGGCATACCCCGCCCGTCCCGGTCAGCGTCGACAGTTGCGGCTCCTGGTCGATGAACCCCACCGCTACCGGGACACCCGCCTCGGCCGCGATCCGCCCGGCCACATGGCGTGCGATGTCCGAGGGTACGGCCGACTTGAACGACCCATGCGCCGCCAGAACCACCCCTGCAGACCCCGCCTCTCGCGCCAGGGTCACACACAGGTCGTGCACCGCCGGATCGCAGCCAAAGGGCTCCAGCACGGTCCAGCCCGCCGCCCCCGCCTCGGCCAGCTTGGCCGGGATCTGCACGCGGGTAAACCACCCCCCGGTCATGAACATCGGAAAGACCACGCCGCCCGCCTGCCCCGCCACGGCCCGCCCAACCGCCCCGGGTTCGGCCAGTGTCGCCGCCCCAACGCTCCAGCCGGGCAGCAAAGCCTGAACCTGCGCTGCAAGCCTGGCCATCGCTTCGGCGGCTGGCTTGGGGTCAGAGGGCTGGCCATGGGCCACGATCAAGGCGGTCTGGGTCATGCCGCTAAGGTGCCGCGCAAGGCGGCGGGGTCAAGGGCGGATGCGCGTCTTCAAGGCATCCGGCTCGCGATGTAGCGCGCGAAATCGTAGTTCGGCCGCTCCAGGTGGCTCAGCGATCCGGGGCTCGACAGCCCGGCACAGAGGCCCTGATAGACCCGCTCCACGCAGCCCTTGTCCTCGACATTCACGTCATCCAAGAGCGCCTTCAGCGTGCCGAAATGCCGGTCCGCTTCGGGGTCCCTGGCCCAGTCCGCCGCCATCCCGCCACCGAACAGCACATGCACCCGGCCCGGCCCATCGGGCGTCAGCGACAGATACCAGAAATACCCCGGCGTCAGCGTGATGAGCAATGCCGGGTAGATCGACAGCAGCCAGGTGATCCGTCGCTGATCCCCCTCCAGCACCGTGTTCGACGGATGCGCCAGCGACAGCGGGATCGTGTCGTTCTTCATGATCCAGTGGTAGTTGAACGCCGGCAGCCCTTCCGGGCAGGTCATCTGCATCAGATCGACCGACCCGCCGATGGTGCCCTGGTGGCAGACCGGCAGGTGGTAGCTCTCCATGAAATTCTCGGCCAGGACCTTCCAGTTCGTTTCCCAGTGGAACTCCTCGCGGAACGCCTCCTGATAGCTGCCCATGTCAAGGTATCCGACCAGCGCCTCGACATCCGCCAACGCTTCCGCAGGGCGCGGTGCCGAGGGGTTCAGCGTCACCATGATCCAGCCCAGCCAGTTCTCTACCCGCACCGCCGGAAGCTTCACGTCCTCCTTGCAGAACCCCGCGTTCAGCCCCATCGCCGGGGCCCCGCGCAACGAGCCGTCAAGGTTGTAGGTCCAGGCGTGGTACGGGCAGACGATCGACCGCACATTCCCCCGGCCCTCGAGCAGCGTGCTCATCCGGTGGCGGCAGACGTTCGACATGCCGCGCAACACCCCCTCGCGGTCGCGCAGGATGACGACCGGCTCGCCCGAGATTTCCATCGTCAGATAGTCGCCCGGCTCCGGCAGCGCCTCGGCCCGGCCCGCACAAAGCCAGTCCTGCGCGAAGATGTGGCGCGCCTCGGCCTCGGCGAACTCGGGCGAGGTGTAGACCGATTTCGGCATCGCCCGCGCCCGCTCGAACGGCAGGGCGACATTGGCGCGCAGTTCGGCAATCGCGGACAGGGCAGGATCATGGCGGGTCATGGGCGCATCCTTTGACAGACGCCACATCTTGCGACAGGATCGTTCGCACGCAAAGCAAAAGCTTTACGGAAAGTTGACCTTGATTGCCGTCGCAAAGGCCTCGGCCAGCGCAGGGTTCGCCGGAGCGTCATAGTGGATGCCGTCGATGGGTGACACCTCCACCACCCCGCCCGCATCGAGGAACGCGACCCCCGCCCGTCTGGCTGCCGCCTGCACCTCCGCCGCCAGGCCCCGCGACTTCGCCGCCCCGCCCGCGAACATGGTCGCAAGACACCCCGTCTCCAGGATCGGCGGCGGTGCTACCAGCAGCACCCCCGGCACCGCGCCCCGTCCGGCGCCCCAGGCCAGGATCACCCGCGACAACCGCTCCAGCGACAACCCGATGTCGCCGGCATTGACGGAAAACCGTTCCTTCAGGTCGTTGGTCCCCAGCATCACCAGCACCACGTCCGGCTTGTGGCTCTCCAGCAGGGCCGGCAGCACCGTCAACCCGTTGCGATGTGCACCCTCCACCGGGTCGTCATGCACCGTTGTGCGGCCCGGCAACCCCTCGGCGATCACGTCCCACTCCGGCAGCAGGCGCGCCAGTCGCGTGGCCCAGCGTTCCTCCCGGTCGAACCGACCGTCGAACCCGAAATCCGGCATCGGCATCGTGCCATGTGTGTTGCTGTCGCCAAACAGAAGCAGCGTGCGCATCGTTTCCCCTCCGCAATTGGGACCAAGGATGCACTGCATCCAGCCCGGACGGAAAGCGCTTTTCTGACACGCGCCCGGGGAAATCCTGATTGACGTACCTCACCCTGCGCCGGATAGTCGGCGAAAGACAGTGGAGGGCGGTCCCGTGCGGCCAACCGTCAACGACATCGCGCGTGAGGCTGGCGTCAGCCTGGCCACCGTGGACCGCGTTCTGAACACCCGCCCCGGTGTTCGGGAAAAGACGATCCGCGCAGTCAACGACGCCATCCTCAAGCTTGGCTATGTCCGCGATCTGACCGCCGCCAACCTGGCCCGCAGCCGGAATTACCGGATGGCAGTGGTGCTTCCGGACACGGAAAGCCAATTCGTTCAATCCCTTGCGGCAGAGCTTGCCGATGCCGGGTCCGTCGCCGCCGCGGCGCGGATGGACCTGCGCCTGCACCGCTTTCCGGCGGAAGACCCCCATGCCCTTGCCGCCCTGCTGACCAGCCTGCCCGGACGCGGCTATTCCGGTGTCGCGCTGATGGCCCCGGAAACCCCGATCCTGCGGGATGCGATTCGCGGGCTGCGGGCCAAGGGGCTGCCGGTGGTGGCGCTGGTGTCGGATCTGCCCAACACCGGGCGCGACCATTTCATCGGCACCGACAACCGCGCCGCCGGGCGCACGGCCGGGGTCCTGATGGGCCGCTTCCTCGGTCCGGCCCCGGCGCAGGTGCTGGTTCTGGGCCAGTCGCTTCTGGCGCGCGACATGATCGAACGCCGCCGCGGCTTTGATGAGGTGATGCTGCGCGACTTTCCGGGGCTTGAGGTCCTGCCCTCGCTGGAGACCCACGGGTCAGGCCAGACGCTGCGGCAGGTGGTCGCTGAACTTCTGGCCAATGCGCCGGGGGTGCGGGGCGTCTACGCCATGGGCGACGGCCAGCGCGCCTTGACGCAAGTCATTGACGAGATGGGCCTCTCCGAGAAACTTGTGGTGGTCTGCCACGAATTGACCCCCCATGTCCGACAGGCTCTGGAGGCTGGTGAGATCACCGCCGTCATCACCCAGAACCTGGGCCATCTGGCGCGCAGCACTCTGCGCGTCCTGCGCGCCAAGGCCGACAACCTGCCCCTCGACGCCGGTCAGGAGCAGATCAGGATCGAGATCGTGCTGCGGGAAAACCTGCCAGCCCTCCCTGATTCGGACCCCTACCCCCTGGCTGAACCGGCAGACAGCGCCGCCTGAACCACCCCCAAATCGCTTTGAAACAGTGCCTTCCGGCGAAATGAGGGACGTACCTCAAAAACGCTTTACAGCTGCCTGCGCCCCTGTCTATCGTAACGGCAATCCAGAAGGCCCGGCCATCGGTACGGGCACATATCAACCACAGTGGGAGGAATACCATGAAACGGAAGATACTGGCCGCCTCTGCGGCAGTGGCCCTGGTCTGGTCTGCCCAGGCCAATGCGCAAGCCAATGAACTGACGCTGTGCTGGGCCGCCTGGGACCCGGCGAACGCGCTGGTCGAACTGTCGAAGGACTTCGAGGCGCAGTCCGGCACCAAGATGAACTTCGAATTCGTGCCGTGGCCCAACTTCGCCGACCGCATCCTGAACGAGCTGAACTCGGGCGGGCAGCTCTGTGACCTGCTGATCGGTGACAGCCAGTGGATCGGCGGCGCCGCTGAAAACGGCTGGTATGTGAAACTGAACGATTTCTTCGCTGCCGAAGGCATCAGCATGGATGACTTCGCCCCCGCTACCGTCCGCGCCTATTCCACCTGGCCGAAGGGAGAGCCGAACTACTATGCCCTGCCCGCCATGGGCGATGCGAACGGCTGGTTCTACCGCAAGGACTGGTTCGCCCGTCCGGAAATCCAGGCCGACTTCAAGGCCAAGTATGGCCGCGACCTGGCCGAGCCGAAGACCCAGAAGGAACTCCTCGACATTGCCCAGTTCTTCCAGGGCCGCGAGATTGACGGCAAGACCGTCTACGGCGCCTCGATCTTCACCGAGCGTGGGTCCGAAGGCATCACCATGGGCGTGACCGGCGCGCTGTATGCCTGGGGCTTCAAATACGAAAACACCCCCGGCAAATATGACATGGAAGGGGCCGTGAACTCTCCCGAGGCGGTCGAAGCGCTTGAATTCTACAAGACCCTCTACCAGACCGGCACGCCTCCCGGCTATGACAACGCCTATATGGAACAGTCGCTTGACGCGTTCAAATCCGGTCAGGTGGCGATGGCGATGAACTGGTTCGCCTTCTTCCCGGGCCTTGCCGCCGACCCGACCGTGGGTGGCGACAAGATCGACTTCTTCGTGAACCCGATGCAGAACGTCGCGGCCTCCACGCTTGGCGGCCAGGGTATCTCGGTTGTGGCGAACACCGACAACATGGATGGGGCGCTCGCCTACATCAAATGGTTCGCGAATCCCGAGGTGCAGAAGAAGTGGTGGGCTGCCGGTGGCTATTCCTGCCACAAGGCCGTGCTGGAAGACCCGAACTTCGTGAACACCGCCCCCTTCGCCGGTGACTTCCTCGAAGCGATGGGCGGGGTTCAGGACTTCTGGCAGGAACCGGCATATGCCCAGCTTCTGCTGGCAATGCAGGAACGGGTGCACAACTTCGTCGTGGCCGACCAGGGCACCGCACAAGAGGCGCTTGACGGTCTGATTGCCGACTGGACCGAAGTCTTCGAAGACGAAGGCAAGCTCTGACACTGATCCCGGGGCGCGCGCGGGGGGCAACCCCTCCGCGCCCCGGCCCCTCCCGGCGGCCACGACCGCCCCCCGCCCCCGACCCCGGAGCCGCCCGATGTCCCCCGCCGCACGCCTTGCCCGCGCGCTGTCCCTGCCATTGCCCTGGACCATCATTGGGCTCGGGCTGCGGGTCATGCCGATGGACGGACCGCGCTCCAGCCTTGGCTGGCTGGACTGGCCGCTATACGCGGGCGTCCTTGGCGGCTTCGCGGCGCAAGGTTTCGGCCGGCGCGGGCTGCGTCTGTCGCTTCCCGTCGCCGCGCTCGCCTATGTCGCCCTGTCGCTGCTTTTCGGCGCGATCTATGAGCTTTCCCTGACCGTCGACGGCACCGGCTGGGGCGGCATGCACCCCGACACCCGCACCTCCTTCGTGCTGGCCTTCGGTGACTACGCCATGCTGGCGCTGGCCTGCCTTGCCGCGATGCGCTGGCTGCACCTGTCAGCCGCGCAACTGTTCTGGCTGGCCTTCGGAGCCTCCATGACCGAAGGCGCGCTTTTCACCGGCGTCCTCTGGCAGGTTCCCCTGCCGTTCCTGCCGGTCTTCGTCGCCTACTATGCCCTGGCCTACGCCACCTTCCTTGTCCTGCCAGCCCTTCTGGTGGACCCCCGCAGCCTCTGGCGCAACGCCCAACCAGGGCGCAGCAGTCCGCTGGCCCTCCTCGCCCTCGGCTTCGGCATCACCTTCGCGGTCCGCCTGATCTGGGGCCTTCTCTACGGACCGCTGGTGACCGACCTCTTCTCCCTCTTGCCCCCGGTGGCCTGACCCATGCCCAACCCGATCGATGCCGCCGCCCGCGCCACGCCCGCCCCGGTCGCCCGCCGCCTGCGCGGCCTGTCCGACCGGGCCATCGCCTGGATCTTCGTGGCCCCCACGATCTTCCTTCTCCTCGCGATCAACATCTTCCCGCTGATCTGGACCATCCGGCTCTCCTTCACCAACTACGCTGCCAACCGCCCCAACCGTGAGGTGGAGTGGGTCGGCCTGCGCAACTATCAGCGCATCCTGACCGACGAAGGCACCTGGGCCAACATGCAGACCACCGCGCATTTCCTGGTCTGGACCATCGTCCTGCAGGTGATCATCGGCTTCACCCTCGCCTGGCTCATCAACCGCAAGTTCAAGGGCAACGACCTGGTGACCACGCTGATCGTGCTGCCGATGATGCTGTCCCCCGCCGTCGTCGGCAACTTCTGGACCTTCCTCTACCAACCGCAGATCGGCCTCATCAACTACATGGTGGAACTGGTCACCGGCATCCCGGCCTCCAGCTTCTCCATGCTCGGGCCGGGCGGCCTCGCCCCCTGGTCGATCATCATCGTCGACACCTGGATGTGGACGCCCTTCGTCATGCTGATCTGCCTCGCCGGTTTGCGGTCGATCCCTGACTACATCTACGAGGCGGCCGAAGTCGACCGCGCCTCCAAATGGCGGCAGTTCTGGACGATCACCGTGCCGATGGTGCTGCCCTTCCTCATGCTCGCCGTCCTCTTCCGGGGGATCGAGAACTTTAAGATGTTCGACATGGTGACGCTTCTGACCGGCGGCGGCCCCGGGAACGAGACGCTCCTCACCTCGATCGACCTGAAACGCGAAGCCTTCGAGAAATGGCGCACCGGCTATTCCAGCGCCTACGCGATCATCCTCTTCGTGCCGGTCTTCGGCCTCGCCAGCATCTACGTCAACGCCCTGAACAAGGTGAAAGAGCGGTGATGTCCTTCATCCGAACCCCCCACCCCCATCCCCTCCCCACGAGGGGGAGGGGAGGCGACAACGCCCGCCGCCAGAGCCCGTTGCCCGTCGCCCTGCGCCTCCCTCCCCCCGCGTGGGGGAGGGCTGGGGTGGGGGGGCACCCCGCCGCCAAGGAAGCCCAACCATGAGCGCCTATTCCGTCACCGAACCCTCGCGCGCCTCGAAATGGCTGGCCGGCATCCTGGTGGTCGCCTACGCCTTCATCACCCTGTTGCCTCTGGTCTGGATCATCTCCACCGGGTTCAAATCCGGCCCCGACAGCATCTCCTACCCGCCAAAGGTGATCTTCGAGCCAAGCCTCGAAGGCTACGTCAACCTCTTCACCACCCGCACCCGCATCGCGGCCGAGGATTTCGCCGCCCTGCCCCCGGCCGAAACCTGGTATGACGAGGTCGTGCGCGAGGATGGCATGGTCATCGCCGGCCCCAGCCGCTTTGGCGAGCGCTTCCTGAACTCCGTCATCATCGGCTTCGGATCGACCTTCCTCAGCATCGTCCTCGGCACCCTTGCCGCCTATGCCTTCAGCCGCTTCAAGGTGCCGCTGAAGGACGATCTCCTCTTCTTCATCCTCTCCACAAGGATGATGCCCCCCATCGCCGTCGCGATCCCGATTTACCTGATGTACCGCGAGCTTGGCCTGTCGGACACGCACCTCGGCATGATCCTCCTTTACACCGGGGTGAACATCTCCCTCGCCGTCTGGCTGTTGAAGGGTTTCATCGACGAGATCCCTCGCGAATACGAAGAGGCCGCCCTCATCGACGGCTACACCCGCTTTCAGGCCTTCCGCAAAGTCGTGCTGCCGCAGGCCGCCACCGGCATCGCCTCCACCGCGATCTTCTGCCTGATCTTCGCCTGGAACGAATACGCTTTCGCCGTGCTCCTCACCTCTGGCAACGCCCAGACCGCCCCACCCTTCATCCCCACGATCATCGGCGTCGGCGGCCAGGACTGGCCCGCCGTGGCCGCTGGCGCGACCCTGTTCCTCCTGCCCGTGATGATCTTCACCATCCTTCTGCGCAAACACCTGTTGCGCGGCATCACCTTCGGAGCGGTGCGCAAATGACCCCGATCGCGGATTTTCTTTCTGCCCAAATATCCCCGCCGGAGGCATTCGACGGCAGATGTGGAAGCCTCCGGCGGGGATACTTTCACAAAGATGAAAGGGCTTCGCTATGAGCCAATTCCTGAACGGCCTCATCCGCCTCCGCCGCGGCCCGTGGGAGAATCTCGCCACCCTCCTGATCGCGCTGGGCGTGGTGATGCTGATGCAGCCCTTCTTCCTCTGGGCCTACACCTGGTCCTTCCTCGTCACCCTTGTCGGCACCGTGATGTTCATCATCACCAGCCACTTCCCCGAGTAAGCCTGATGCTTGAAAAGCTGTCCCCCATCCTGCCCGCCCGCGACATTTCCGAGACGCAGACCTTCTGGCCGCGGCTGGGCTTCACGACGATCTTCATCGACGCCGCATACCTCCTGATGAAGCGCGAAGGCGCAGAAGTGCATTTCTTTCACCATCCCACCCTCGACCCCATCACCTGCGACCACGGCGCCTACCTTCGCCCGTCGGACATCAACGCGCTGGACGCCGAATGGGCCGCACTTAGTCTTCCCGCCACCGGCATCCCTCGGCTGGAGCGCGCCACCGACAAAACCTGGGGCATGCGGGAACTCGCCCTTCTCGACCTCAACGGCAACCTCATCCGCGCCGGGCAGGAGATTCCCCTTGGCTGAAATAGTCATCAAGAACCTCCGCAAGGAATTCGGCGCTTTCACCGCCGTGAAGGGCTCGTCCTTCACCATCAAGGACGGTGAGTTCTTCATGCTCCTCGGCCCCTCGGGCTGCGGAAAGACCACGACCCTGCGCATGATCGCGGGCCTCGAACTCCCCACCTCTGGCGAAATCCTGATCGACGGCGAAGACGTCTCGATGCGCCCAGCCTCGCAACGCGACATCGCCATGGTCTTCCAAATGTTTGCCCTCTACCCGCACATGAACGTCCGCAAGAACATCGCCTACCCCCTCGTCTCCCAGGGCGTTACCAAGGCCGAGGTCCAGCGCAAGGTGGCCGAAGTCGCGAAGATCCTGCGCATCGAGCACATGCTCGACAGCCCGGTCGGCGGCCTGTCCGGCGGCGACCGTCAGCGCGTCGCCCTGGGCCGGGCCATCGTCCGCAACCCCAAGGCCTTCATGATGGACGAACCCCTCGGTGCCCTCGACGCCGAGTTCCGCGAGATCATGGCGGAGGAGCTTCGCGCGCTGCACGACCGCATGCACGCGACCACCGTCTACGTCACCCACGACCAGTTGGAAGCCATGCAGATGGGCGACAAGATCGTCGTCATGAACCACGGCGTCGTAGAACAGTTCGGCACCCCGCAGGACATCTACGACCACCCCGCCACCCTCTTCGTCGCCGACTTCATCGGCAGCCCCTCGATGAACTTCCTCCGCTTCGAAGGCACCGCCCCCGCCGGAGCCGAGGCGATCACCCTGGGCGACCACGCCGTCACCCTCCCGCAACTTCAGGAACCGGCCTCCGGCCAACTCGTCCTCGGCGTCCGGCCCGAACACGTCACCCTTTCCGCCACCGCCCCCCTCAGGGGCCGGATCGAGGCCGTCGAATACCTCGGCACCACCCAGATCGTCACCCTCTCCACACCCTTCGGCACCGTGAAGTCCCGCACCCCCTCCACCCTCCCGGCCACCGTAGGAGACCTCACCGGCCTCGCCCTCAACGCTCCCCGCCTGTCGCTTTTCGACGCCACCACCGGCCGCGCCTTCCGCACCGCCGCCAACGCCGGGGTCCATCATGGCTGAGGTCACTCTGACGAACCTGTCCAAATCCTACGGCGCCACCCAGGCACTGAGGGACGTCACCCTCACCATTCCCGACGGCGCCTTCGTCGTCCTCCTCGGCCCGACCGGCGCGGGCAAAACGACGACGCTGAGACTCATCGCCGGCCTCGACAAACCCGACGCCGGAGACATCTCCATCGGCGGCGCATCCGTCCTGCAGGACACCCCCGCCCAGCGCGACGTGGCGATGGTTTTCCAGCAATACTCCCTCTACCCCCACCTCACCGTCCGCGAGAACCTCGCCTTCCCGCTCCGCTCCCCCATGATCGCGATGCCCGAAGCCGACATCGCCAAGCGCGTGGCCGAAGTCGCCGAGGTCCTCCGCATCCCCCACAAGCTCGACAACAAGGCCACGGCCCTGTCGGGGGGAGAGATGCAGCGCGTCTCCATCGGCCGCGCCCTCGTCCGCAACCCCCGCATCTACTTGATGGACGAACCGCTCTCCTCCCTCGACGCCAAACTTCGCGCCGACCTCCGGATCGAGCTGAAACGCATCCACGCCGACATGAAGGCCACCTTCCTCTACGTGACCCACGACCAGATCGAGGCGATGACGATGGCCACCCACGTGGGCGTCCTCGACCGCGGCAAACTTGTCCAGTTCGGCACCCCCCGGCAGATCTACGAGGAACCCGTCTCCACCTACGTCGCCTCCCGCCTCGGCCAGCCGCACATCAACCTCCTGCCCGCCGACGCTTTCGGCCCCGCCCCCCCAAACGCCACCACAATCGGCCTTCGCCCCGAACACATCCACACCGGCGAAGGCGCGCCCGCCACCATCACCCGCGTCGAGCACCTCGGCGACCAGACCCGCCTGCACCTCTCCCTCGGCCCCCACAGCCTCATCACCCTGACCGAGCCGCACACC
>JANPJZ010000161.1:0-21828 GCA_031425795.1 Rhodobacter sp.
AGCGGGGCGAGCAGGCGCTGCTGTTCCTGAACCGGCGGGGGTTCGCGCCGCACTGGTGGCAGACAAGCCGCTTCTGGAACCGATGCTCCACCATCCGCGCGTCGCAATGGTCGCAGCCGACCTGATGCCCGCAGGCGCGGCAGAGCGTGACCGGCGCGAACCCCCGGCGGTTCAGAAACAACAGCGCCTGCTCCCCCCGCGCGACGACGGTATCGACCTTCGCAGCGAGGGTGGGCGAGATCCACCTGTCCCCCGGCAACCGCTCCGCCCGCATGTCGATGGCCCCGATCCGGGGCAGTTCCGCCGCGCCGAAGCGGGATCCAAGGTCCAGCCGCAGGTATTTCCCCGCCTCCACATTGGCCCAGGACTCCAGCGACGGCGTGGCCGAGGCGAGCACCACCGCACAGCCGCAGATCGACGCCCGCAAGACCGCCATGTCGCGGGCATGGTAGAGGACGCCATCCTCCTGCTTGTAGGAGGTGTCGTGCTCCTCATCGACAACGATCAGCCCAAGGTCCTGAAACGGCAGGAAAAGCGCAGAACGCGCGCCGACCACCAGCCCCGCCTCCCCCTCCGCCACCATCTTCCACAGCCGCCGCCGTTCCGTCATGGTGACGCCGGAATGCCACTCCGCCGGCCTTGCGCCGAACCGAGCCTCCACCCGCGTCAGAAACTCCGCCGTCAGCGCGATCTCCGGCAGCAGCACCAAGGCCTGCCGACCGGAGCGCAAACACTCCGCCACCGCCTCAAGGTAAACCTCGGTCTTCCCCGACCCCGTCACCCCCTTCAAGAGCGTCGCCGAATACCCCCCCAGCGCCACCGCCGCGACCAACGCATCCCCCGCCGCGACCTGGTCCCCCTCCAGCTGCACCGCCCGCCCGGGGTTCAGCCGCGGATAGGGCAGGTCCCGCGGCGCGTCCTCCTCCGCCACCACGCCCAGCTTCACCAGCCCCTTGACCACCGACGCGCCACAGCCCGCCGCCTCCACCAGCTCGCCCAAGGTCACCGGAGCCCCCCCAAACGCCCGCAACGCCTCCACCACCCGATGCCGCGCGTCCGTCAACTGGTTCGGCACCGCCCCGCTCAGCCGGTACACCCGCCGCACCGAGGCCGCCTCCCCCAGCCCCGGCGCCCGCGTCGCCAGCCGCAGCATCGCCGCCAGCGGCGTCATCGTGTACTCCGCCGCCCGCACCAAGAGGCTCCGCAGCTCCCCCCGCATCGGCCGCGCGTCCAGCACCCGCCCCACTGCCCGCAGCTTCAAAGGGTCCCACCCCCCGGCCCCCGGCCCCCACACAACCCCCAGCACCCGCCGCGGCCCCAGCGGCACCTCGACGAAATCCCCGTCCCCGCAGCCCCCCTCCGGCGCGCGGTAGTCCAGCACCCGGCCCAAAGGCTCCGTCGTCAGCACCCCCACGAGGTCGCCCGGCTGATACACCCTCTCGCCCAAGCCACTCCCTTTCCCTGACACGCCGTTTGGGGTAAACCCCACCCCGACCCCAGACAACCCCTCCGCGAAGGACCGCCCCATGAAATTCTTCATCGACACCGCCGACGTCGACGCCATCCGTGAGCTGAACGACCTCGGCATGGTCGACGGCGTCACCACCAACCCCTCGCTCATCCTGAAATCCGGCCGCAACATCCTTGAGGTCACGAAGGAGATCTGCTCCATCGTCTCCGGCCCCGTCTCCGCCGAAGTTGTGGCGTTGAAAGCCGAGGACATGATCGCCGAGGGCCGCGCCCTGGCCAGGATCGCCTCGAACATCGCGGTCAAGGTGCCGCTCACCTGGGACGGCCTCAAGACCTGCAAGACCCTCACGGATGAGGGCTTCATGGTCAACGTCACCCTCTGCTTTTCCGCCAACCAGGCGCTTCTGGCCGCCAAGGCGGGGGCGACCTTCATCTCCCCCTTCATCGGGCGGCTGGACGACATCAACCTCGACGGGCTCGACCTGATCGGCGACATCCGCACGATCTATGACAACTACGACTTCAAGACCCAGATCCTCGCCGCCTCGATCCGCACCGCCAACCACGTCAAGGACTGCGCCCTGATCGGAGCCGACGTCGTCACCGCCCCCCCCGCCGTCATCAAGGCGCTGGCGAGCCATGTCCTGACCGACAAGGGGCTGGAGCAGTTCATGTCCGACTGGGCGAAGACCGGCCAGAAGATCCTGTAAGGGTCACCCCCCGCCACGGTCATCCCCCGCCCCCACCTGTCATTTCCGCGAAAGCGGGGACCCATCCCCTAACCTGTCATCCCCTCACCACCTGTCATCCCCGCGAAAGCGGGGACCCACCTTCGACGGCTCACCATGGATCCCCGCTTTCGCGGGGATGACAGGTTGGTAACGCCTCCCCCACCCCACAAAGGGCCGCGCCCTCCCTCGGGCGGGCGCTGCAGCGGCCGACGTAGGCGCTTTACCCCGCAACCCCTCCCACCGAAGTTCGGGTGACCGCCGCTGCAAAGCTCCCTCCCGGGGAAGGGGCGTGCCGCGTCTCCTTCCGCACCTCCGTAGGTCGGGCTTCAGCCGACTCTCCCACCCCAAACCCCCGCCGCGCCACAACAGGGCCGCGCCCTCCCGCGGGCGGGCGCTGCAACGGCCGACGTAGGCGCTTTATCCCTCAACCCCTCCCACCGAAGTTCGGGTGACCAACGCTGCAAAGCGCCCTCCCGGGGGGAGGGAGGGCGCGGCCCGGCGGCGCAAGCGCCTTGATTCCGGGCCAAGGGCGGCGCGTCCCTTTCACCCTCAAGCCCACAGAGCAGCCTCATCGTAGGGTGCGCTACAGGGCACTACCCCACACGCCCATTTTTCGTTAGCTTCGCCTCACCACGCAGCTCGTTGTTCAAAGCCGACGGCGTCATCGCACCCCTTCGTCGTTAGGAAGCCACGTCACCGCTATGGACGGCCTCAAGGCCGCGTGAAAGCGTGAAGGTTGCCCCTAAAACGGTATATCGTCCGAGGACTCTTCAATTACCTTTTTCAACGGTTTAAATGCAGCTTTCAATAGCCACTTCTTTTCATCGCTCAGCGCTAAAACGCCATCAGCTCCCAGAACGCAAATCTCAAACACTTCGAGAAATAGGGCTACGTTTCGTATCGATTGCTTAGAAACGCCCGAAACGCTAGAATCGATTTTATGGTAAATATACTGATTCAGCCCGTCCTCGATATCCTTGATCGCTATACCGTCACTTAGCAAGGGCGCAAACTCTCTAATTATTTCTTCTGCTCCAATCGTTGCAACCGATCCTCCGTTTTCAGGCGTTGTATATCGAATCTCGACCTCAGAGTCTTCGAGCGACTCATGTCCTTTTAGCTTAGCTTCTAGCTGGGATGCCTTTTTTGTTTGCTGCTCAAGACGGTCGCGAATGAAGTCATATCGTTCGCGCATCTTGTTCAGCGCCTGCTGAGCTTCTGCGTTTAGCTCCCCTGTATCTCGCCGCCATCCAGTCTGCGGCTGATCATTAAATGCATTGGTAAGAGCTAATAGCGCTTTTGACTCTAGGTTTTCCAAAGCGGTCCAAAACTCGACCAATCTTCCCTGAGAGACCTTCTTCTTAAAAAGCTCTAGTTTCTCAAGCTTCTCTTTGTCTGTTTCAACATTCTTTGCGAGCAGATCACCGCTGCTGCGATGAAGAAACGCCAAAACTGGCTTGCCCTTCTCCACAGCATAATCATACTCCATTTCAGTGTAAGATAAGCCAGAGTCGGATGTGCTTCCATACCTTCCTCCGATAATTAAGATATAGTAGTCGCAATCATCTATAACTTTCTTAATGAAACTCATCTGATCTAGGTCAGCAGCCGGAAACAACTCCATTCCCGCTGGAATGTGCCCCAAGTTAAGAACAGCTCTGCTAACTGCCTGCCGTTCATCCTTGAGATCTACAAACGTCGAGCTCACAAAAACTTGGTACTTCTTACTTGCCATTTATCAACATGCCCAAAGAGTTTTGACCGATGTTACGTACAACTCACTACAATGCAAGGAAATTTGCCTCACCTAACCCAAGGCACCAACCCCTCGCCCTCCGGCCCGCCCTCCTCGCCATACTTCCGCTGCAAAAGCTCCTGCATCTTCGCGCGGGACGCCTCCACCACCCCCGGCCCCTCGTCCGACCACGCCTCCCCCATCTCCCGCTCCATGTCCCCGAACGCCGGTTTCGGCCCGTCATGCACCTCCCCCCGGTGCCGGAAGTGGGCAATCGTCTCGGCCCCCCGGATCACCCCCGCCAGCCGCGCGTGCATGTAGCTGCGCAACACGTCGTTGATCCGCGGCCCGTAGCCCTCGCCCATCGACTTGAAGAACTTCACCACATCCGCCTCAAGCGACAGGTTCACCTTCACCCGCCCGCTGCGGGGGGTGGCTTGGGCGATCTCGTGCCACGCCTCCGGGATGCGGCCGGTCAGTTCGATGGTGTTGTGCAGGTCCCATTCCAGGCGGCGCATCACATCCATCATGTAGGTCTTGTGCGCGCGCTGGCGGGGGGTCGGTTTCTTCGGGTCGGGCATCGGCAGGCTCCTCTACGGCGCCCCACTGTCCCGCCGATTCGTTAACTCCTCCCGACCGCACCGCGCGTGAAGACGGAAGGAAGATCACGGGAAGACGGAAAGAAGCCCCCCGTTTCCAGCGGTTTACAGCCCGGGCGGAGGCTGTTGCGGCCCCCCTGTGGCAATGATCGCACATGCCTGCGGGGCGTCGGGCAGAAAACCGTCGCCAAATGGATGAGCTTCGGCCTATAGTCCCCGGTAACCCATGCAAAAAACCGGCGAGACAGATGATCGAACCAGACCTGCGCAACAAGATTCTCGCCCAGCCCGACCGCGTGCTCGAAGACCGCGACGTGATGAACGCCCTTGTCGGCGCGAACGAGCGTGCGATGGGTTCAAACATCGTTGACATGCGCGGTCTGGCGATGCAACGCCTTGAAAACAAACTGGATCGTCTGGAAGATACCCACCGCTCCGTCATCGCCGCGGCCTATGAAAACCTGGCCGGCACCAACCAGGTCCACCGCGCGATCCTCCAGCTTCTCGACGTCCCCACCTTCGAAGGCTTCATCGCAGCCCTGTCCACCGAAGTCGCCCAAACCCTCCGCGTCGACATCGTCCGCCTGGTGCTGGAAACAGTGCAGGAAGACGGGTTGAGCGACCCGGTCCTGCACCGCCTTGGCGACGTGCTGCAGGTCGGTCCGCGCGGCTTTGTGGCCGACTACCTTTCCAACGGTCGCAACATCGCGCCGCGCCCGGTGATCCTGCGCCCGGCAACAACGCTCGCCGCCGCCGTCTATGGTGCTCGCGCGGATGATATCCGGTCCGAAGCGCTGATGAAGCTCGATTTCGGCAATGGTCGGCTCCCCGCGCTCCTTGCCTTCGGGTCGGAAGACCCAAGCCAGTTCCGCTCTGTGCATGGAACCGACCTCCTTGCCTTCTTCGCCGGCGTCTTCGAGCGCATGATGCGCCAATGGCTGAGATAAGCGCGGTTGGCCTGACGCCCTTTCTGGCCCCGGCCCTCGGGGCTGCACTGGCGGATTGGCTGACCCATCTCCGTGCGCTGGACGGCGCCTCGGCCAACACCGTCGACGCCTATCGCCGTGACGTCGCGCGCTACCTGCACTTCCTGTCGCGCCACCAAGGCGGGGCCGAGGGGCTGGCCAGGGTGGCGGCCACCACGCAGACCGACCTGCGCGCCTGGATGGCAGAGGAACGCGGCCGTGGCCTGTCCGCCCGGTCCCTCGCGCGTGCACTGTCGGCGGTGAAGGGGTTTACCGCCTGGGCTGCAGACCGCACCGGCGCGGATGCCACGACCGTGCTGTCCGCCCGTGGCCCGCGCTTTCGCCGCAAGCTGCCCCGCCCGCTGACTGAAGACGGGGCCGCAGCGCTCCTTGACAGCATCGGTGATGACGCCCGCGCCGACTGGATCGCAGCGCGTGACACTGCCGTGGTGACCGTGCTCTATGGCCTCGGCCTCCGGATCTCCGAGGCGCTGTCGCTGACCGGTGCCAGCCACCCTCTGCCGCCGGTCCTGCGCATCACCGGCAAGGGGGGCAAGACCCGGATCGTCCCGGTGATCCCGGCTGCCGCTCTTGCGGTCGCAGCCTACGCAGCCCTCTGCCCCCATGCGCTGACCCCCGACGCCCCGCTCTTTCGCGGCTCTCGTGGCGGCCCGGTGAACCCGCGCCTGATCCAGTCCGCGGTGGAGCGCACCCGCCTCCGCCTTGGCCTGCCCGCCACCGCCACACCCCATGCGCTTCGGCACAGCTTCGCGACCCACCTCCTCTCCGCCGGGGGTGACCTGCGCGCAATCCAGGAGCTTCTGGGCCATGCCTCGTTGTCGACAACCCAGGCCTACACCGCCGTCGACGCTGCCCGGCTTATGGACTCTTACGAAAAAGCCCACCCCCGCGCCTGACTTGACGCCCTCGCCCTGTTGCACCGAAGCCCCAAATCCGCCATCAACGCCGAATGACCCCGCGACTGAAAGCCCTTGGTGTCCATCTCCTCACCGCCTCTGGCGCAGTGCTGGCCATGTTTGCCATGCTTGCCGCAGTCGAGGGAGAGTGGAGCCTGATGTTCCTCTGGCTGGTCGTTGCCCTGATCGTCGATGGCATAGACGGGCCGCTGGCGCGCCGCTACGACACGCAGAAGAACTGGCCAACCTATGACGGGGTCCTGATGGACCTGATCGTCGACTACCTGACCTATGTCTTCATTCCGGCCTTTGCTTTGTTCCAGTCCGGTCTCCTGCCCGGCTGGACCGGGTGGCTTGCCATCATCGTGATCTGCTACGGGTCTGTCGTCTATTTCGCCGATACGCGGATGAAGACCAAGGACAAGTCCTTTGCTGGCTTCCCCGCCTGCTGGAACATGGTCGTGCTGGTCATGTTCGCCACGCAGCCCTCGCAGGGCATCATCCTCGCCACGGTGATCCTGCTGACGGTCACCATGTTCACCAACCTCAAGTTCATCCACCCGGTCCGCACCACCCGCTGGTACGAGCTGTCACTATCGACCTGCGTGCTCTGGATCCTCTTCGCCGGCTGGGCCGCCTGGACCGATTTCACCGAGGGCCCCTTCGCGATGTGGGGGCTGATCCTGACCTCGCTCTACCTCGTCTTCGCCGGAATCGTGCAGCAATTGGTGCCGGAAAGGATCCGCCGGGTCCGCTGACAACCGCTCGTCGATGTCTTCGACACTCCTCGCTGCGTTCCGCGCGGAGGAGACGAAGTCGAACGACAAGCAGCCCCTCAAAGCCGCGTCAGCATCACCCCCGCCACGATGACGATCGAGGCAACCGCCTTTTCCCCCGTCATCCGCTCGCCGAACGCCAGCCAGCCGATCAGCACGGCAAACAGGATCGACGTCTCGCGCAGCGCCGCCACCACAGCAATCGGGGCCAGCGTCATCGCCCAGATCGACACCGCGTAGGCCCCATAGCTCGCGGCCGAGGCAAAGGCCCCCATCCGCCAGGCGCGGCCGTCTCGCGGGATCACCCCCCACCCGCGCAGCGCCAGCAGTCCAAGCGTGAAGAACGTCCCGTCCGCCACGAAGACCCAGGCCACATAAGCCGCGGGCGCGCCCGACACCCGCGCGCCCATCCCGTCGATCAGCGTATAGGTCGCCGTCGCAAGGGCCGAGCCAAGCGCGAAGGGCAACAGCTTGCGATCCTCGCCCGACGCGAACACCCCCCGCGCCATCAAGAGGATCCCGGCCGCGAGGACTGCAATCGCCGCATATTCCTGCCCGCTCACAGCATCGGCAAGGAACACTGCCCCCACCAGCGCCACCACCATCGGCGCCGCCCCACGCGCGATGGGATAAACCCTGCTCAGGTCGCCCCGGTCATAAGCGTAGGTCAGGAAGAACTTGTACGCGAAATGCGTGCAGCCCGCCGCTATCACCCAGGGAAATGCCGCCGGATCGATGGGAGCAGCCACGCTGATGACCGCCAGCCCGATCGGCACTTCGACGATGGACAGGATTACCATCCCGCCGACCTTCGATGTCCCCATCTTGATCAGCGCATTCCACAGCGCATGCAGGAAGGCCGCACCAAGAACCGCCAGAAAGACACCAAGGGTCAAGGGGCACCCGTCATGAAACCGTTACAGGAGGCCTAAGCCTCTGGCCTTCCCGGTGCAACCCGGCCGATGGGTCCAGGAGCACGCATTCGGTAAGCTCAGCGCAGCCGCAGCCGGATCGGCCCTCGCGCCGTCAGCGGGTCCACTTCGACCCCGCTTTGCGTCGCCATGATCTCTGGCATGCTTGCAGCCGCTGCCCGCACCTTGGGCATCAGGGGCCGCCAGTCCGCCGCAACGGCCTTCGCCACCTCTGACGGGCAAAGCGATCTGCCCTTTCCACGCTGCAGGGCAAGGTCAAGGATGACTGTCCGCAGGTTCGTCACAGCAACAACGCCCCCTCGTGCCGCAACAGCGCCGCCTTCGTCTCGACTCCACCGGGGGCGGAGAACCCGCCGAACCAGTTGGTCCCCGTGACCCGGTGGCAGGGGATGAGGATCGGCAGCGGGTTTGACCCGCACGCCTGCCCGACCGCCTGCGCCGGGGCACCGACCATGCGCGCGATCTGCCCATAGGTCCGAGTCTCGCCCATCGGGATATCTGCCATCGCCCGACGCACCGCGGCGTTCAACCCCTCGCCCCAGTCGAAGGGAAGATCGAACCGCGTCAGCCGCCGGTCAAAATACGCCTGCACCTGGCGCAGCGCCTCGGCCAGCAGCGGGGTCGGGGCATCGTCCACCCAACCCCAGTCCAGCCTCTCCACGCGCCCGCCCCGCTCCGCCAGCGTCACCGGCCCGAAGGGACCGGTGATCGCGGCGCGGAATGCGGGTTCGGTCACCCCAGCGCGTCCGAACAGCGCGCGCAGGTGCCCGGATGCTTGTGCGTGCCCACGTCGGGCAGCACCTTCCAGCAGCGTTCGCACTTCGCCCCCGATGCGGGATGGAACAGCACCGCCACATCCGGCACATCGGCCAGCGCGAAGGCGCCGTCCGGCGCCTTCGTCTGCCGGATCGCAAGGTCGGAGGTGATGCAAAGCTCAGCAAAGTCCACGCTGCCCAGCACCGCCGCCAGCGCGGGGGTCACGAAGACCTCAGGCGCCGCTTCCAGGCTGGAGCCGATGACCTTGGCCGTCCGCCGCACCTCAAGCGCCCCCGTGACCACGCGGCGGGCATCGCGCAGGGCGTCCCACTTCGCGGCCAGGGCATCATCGCGCCAAGCCGCTGGCGTGTCGGGGAAATCCAACAGATGAACGCTGCTTTCTTCACCGGGGAAACGTTCCAGCCAGACCTCTTCCATGGTGAAGACCAGAACTGGCGCAAGCCAGGTTGTCAGGCGGTGGAACAGGATATCCAGCACCGTCCGGCAGGCGCGACGGCGCAAGCTGGTGGGGGCGTCGCAGTAAAGCACATCCTTGCGGATGTCGAAGTAGACGGCGCTGAGATCGGTCGTGGCGAAGGTGAAGAGCTTCTGGAACACGCCCTGGAAGTCGTACTTCGCATAGCCCTCGCGCACCTCGGCGTCGAGTTCGGCCAGGCGGTGCAGGATGAAGCGCTCCCCCTCTGGCATGTCCTTGAAGGCAACCCGCTCGGCCTCGCTGAACCCTTTCAGCGCGCCGAGCATGTAGCGCATCGTGTTGCGCAGGCGGCGGTAGCTGTCGGCGACGCCTTTCAGGATTTCCTTCCCGATGCGCAGGTCGATCGTGTAGTCAGACTGCGCCACCCAGAGCCGCAGGATATCGGCACCGTATTCGCCGATCACCTCTTGCGGGGCGGTGGTGTTGCCAAGCGATTTGGACATCTTCATGCCCTTCTCGTCCAGCGTGAAGCCGTGGGTCAGCACCCCGCGATAGGGCGCGCGGCCTTTGGTGCCGCAGGCTTGCAGCATCGAGGAATGGAACCAGCCGCGATGCTGGTCGGTGCCTTCGAGGTAGAGGTCCGCAATCCCGTCCGCGCTGCCATCTTCCCGGTCGCGGAGGACGAAGGCGTGGGTCGAGCCAGAGTCGAACCACACGTCCAGCACATCATCGACCTTGATGTAATCGGACGGATCGACGATGCCTTCGAGCATCCGCTCCTTGAATCCTTGCACAAACCACACATCCGCGCTTTCCGCCTCGAAGGCGGCGATGACGCGGGCGTTCACTTCCGGGTTGCGCAGAAGGAAGTCAGGATCGGTCGGCTTGGCCCCTTTCTTGACGAACGCCGTCAAAGGCACGCCCCAGGCCCGCTGGCGTGAAAGCACCCAATCGGGCCGCGCCTCGATCATTGAATGAAGGCGATTGCGGCCCGTCGCGGGGGTCCAGGTCACAAGCTGGTTGATCGAATTCAGCGCCCGCTTGCGGATCGTCTCGCCATAGGTCGTCATCCCGTCGTCCAGCGGTTTGTCGATGGCGACGAACCACTGCGGCGTGTTGCGGTAGATCACCGGGGCCTTGGAGCGCCAGGAATGCGGGTAGGAATGCTTCAGCTTCGCCTTTGCAAACAGCGCGCCGGAATAGGCCAGTTGCTTGATGACCGACACATTGGCCGGCCCCTCCTTGCCATCCGGCAGGATGATGTGCTGGCCACCGAACAAGGGCAGGTCAGGGCGGTAGGAGCCATCCGCCTCGACGTTGTAGGTCATCGGCAGGCCGAACTTGACGCCCAACTGATAGTCGTCATCGCCGTGGCTCGGGGCGGTGTGGACAAACCCCGTCCCCGCATCATCGGTGACATGGTCGCCGGGGAGCATGGGGACGTCGTAGTCCCACTCAGCCGCGCCACCCTCCACGCCCCGGAACGGATGCGACAGCACCAATCCGCGCAAGTCGTCTGCCGGCACATCCGCCAGCCGCCGCCACATGCCGTCACCCAGCTTGGCCGCCGCCAGCACGCCAGCCGCCAGCTTGTCAGCCATGATATAGCGCATGCCGATCGTGGCATTGCTGTCCTCGGGCCGCCCGACCACCTCATAGCAGCCGTAGGCGATCTCCGGGTTGTAGGCCACCGCCCGGTTCTGCGGGATCGTCCAGGGGGTCGTGGTCCAGATCACCACACGGGCTTTCATCTTTGCCCAAATATCCCCGCCGGAGGCTTCCGCCAGTTCGACCGGGAACGCCACCCAAACCTGATGGCTGGTATGGTCGTGATACTCCACCTCTGCCTCGGCCAGCGCGGTCTTCTCCACCGGCGACCACATCACTGGCTTCGAGCCCTGATAGAGCGAGCCATTCATCACGAACTTCATGAACTCCCCGGCGATCACCGCCTCGGCGTGGTAGTCCATCGTCAGGTACGGCCGGTCCCAGGCGCCGGTGACGCCCAGGCGCTTGAACTCCTCGCGCTGGACGTCGATCCAGCCTTCGGCGAAGCGGCGGCATTCCTGGCGGAAGTCGACGATGTCGACGTCGTCCTTGTTCAGACCCTTGGCGCGATACTGCTCCTCGATCTTCCACTCGATCGGCAAGCCGTGGCAGTCCCAGCCCGGCACATAGCGGGCATCGCGGCCCATCATCTGCTGGCTGCGGACCACCATGTCCTTCAGCACCTTGTTCAGCGCATGGCCGATGTGGAGGTGGCCGTTGGCGTAAGGAGGGCCATCGTGCAGCACGAAGGGCGTCCTGCCAGCGGCCGAAGAGCGCAGGCGGTCGTAGACGCCGATCCGCTCCCACCGCGCGAGCCAGTCAGGCTCGCGCTGGGGCAGGCCTGCGCGCATCGGAAAGGCGGTCTCGGGCAGAAAGACGGTGTCGCGGTAATCGGGAACAGTGTCGGAAGAAGGCGTGTCGGAAGACATGGCGGGATACTCGCGGAAAAGGGGGATCGGACAGGCGCAAACAACCCGGCGGCCTAAGGTCAGCCCGCCGGGCGGCTAATTCGACGCGAGATCAGCCCGTTCAACATGCGCGGGGTTATAGGCGCGGGGGCCACTGCGGTAAAGGGGCACACTTGCCGGGGCGCAGCCACCGGAGTAGCCATCGGGGCGATGCAAACGCTGTCCATCGCCATTGCCGGGGCCGGGATCGGGGGGCTTGCCGCTGCCGCCCTTCTGGCCCGCGCCGGGCATGTGGTGGAGGTCTTTGACCAGTTCGCCGCCCCGCGCCCGGTGGGGTCGGGCCTCGTGATCCAGCCGGTGGGCCAAGCGGTGCTGGACCTCTGCGGTGCGGGGACGGCGGCCCGTGCGTTTGGCCAGCCGATCAAGGCCATGACCGGAATCGAGGTTGACCACGGCCGCACCGTCCTTTCCGTCGCCTACGACCGTCCGGGGGGCCTGCGGCACGGGCTGGCGATCCACCGGGCGGCCCTCTTCGGTGTGCTTCTGGACGCGGCGACCGAGGCGGGAGCGACCATCATCCCCAGCGCGCGCATCCGCGCTGCTCCGTTGGAGGGCAAGCGCTGGCTGGTGACGGACTCCGCCCGCCACGGGCCCTTTGACCTTGTCGTGGATGCTGCCGGGGCAGGCTCGCCCCTTTCCCCCCTGAAGGCCCGCCCGCTGCCCTATGGCGCGGTCTGGGCCACCGTGCCCTGGCCGGACGGGACGGGCTTTGACCCCAACGCGCTCCAGCAGCGCTACCGCCGTGCCAGCCACATGGCCGGCGTCCTGCCACTGGGCCGGATGATGGCGGGCGGCCCGCCCGTGGCCGCAGTCTTCTGGTCGCTGCCTGTCACGGCCCTGCCCACCTGGCCCGCGCAAGATATGCCCGCCTGGAAGGCCGAAGTGCTGACCCTCTGGCCCGCCCTCGCCCCCTTCCTTGCCACCCTTGGCAGCCCCAGCGACCTGACCCCCGCGCGCTACAGCCACGGCACCCTTGCCCGACCCCACGCCGAGCGTCTGATCCATATCGGCGATGCCGCCCACCGTGCCTCGCCGCAGCTTGGGCAGGGGGCCAACATGGCGCTTCTGGATGCGCTGGCCCTTGCCCAGGCGGTGGCGCAGAGCGACGACCCCGGCCCGCACTACGCCCGCACCCGGCGCTGGCATGTGCGCCTGTATCAGGGGATGAGCGCCGCCTTCACCCCGCAGTACCAGTCCGACAGCCGCTGGCTGCCCACCTTCCGCGACCGCGTGCTGATGCCGGTCTCACGCCTGCCGCCGGTGCCGAGCATCCTGACGCGGCTGGTGGCCGGGGACCTGATTCCGCCGCTTGCCGGTACGGCCTTCCCGCCCTGAGCCTTAGGGGTTCAGATGCTTCCACACCTCCGAGATCACCACCGACCCCTCACCCACACCGCTCGCCACCCGCTTGACCGACCCCGCCCGCACGTCGCCGACGGCATAGATCCCCGGGCAAGAGGTGGCATAGCGCCCCCGGGCCGCGGCATCCTCGCCCGCCTCGGCCCCGGTCAGGACAAAACCCAGCCGGTCCACCGCCACCCGGCCCTGCAGCCAGCCGGTGTTCGGCGCAGCCCCTACCATCACAAAGACTGCGCGCGCGTTCAGGGTCCAGTCCTGACCGTCCTCCGCGCTGTGGATCACCACTGACTGCAGGCTGCGCTCTCCCCCCAGTGCCACCACCTGCGCGCGGTAGTGGATGGTGATGTTGCCCGTGCGTTGCAGTCGGTCCACCAGATAGGCCGACATGCTGGCCGCCAGACTGTCTCCGCGCACCAGCACATGCACATGCTGCGCGGTGCGCGACAGGAACATCGCCGCCTGCCCCGCCGAGTTGCCGCCGCCGATCACCACGACCTCCGTCTCGCGGCACCAGCGCGCTTCGACCTCGGTTGCGGCATAGTAGATCCCCGCGCCCTCGAACTCCTCCAGCCGGTCCAGCGGCATCCGCCGGTACTCCACCCCCGTCGCCACAACGACCGACCGCGCCAGCACCCGCGCCCCGTTGTCCAGCGTGAGGCACCAGTCCGGCTCCACCCGCTCGACCCCCAGCACCCGATGCGGGATGGCAAAGCGCGTGCCGAACTTCATCGCCTGCACCTCGCCGCGAAAGCAGAGGTCCGCGCCGGAGATGCCGGTGGGAAAGCCCATGTAGTTCTCAATCCGGCTGGAGGTTCCGGCCTGTCCGCCAATCGCAAGATCCTCCACCACCAGCGCGGAAAGACCCTCTGCCCCGGCATAGACCGCCGCCGACACGCCCGCGGGCCCGCCACCCACGATCACCACGTCGAAGGCGGTGTCGGTGGGGGAAAACGCAATGCCGATCCGCTCGGCAATCGCCAGCGGGGTGCAGTCGGCCAGCACTTCGCCCGCACCGAAGATCACCTGGGGGGCCGCTCCCGGCGGAAAGGCGCAGGCCTCGCCCAGGTCGGCGGCTTCGTCCGATGCAGGGTCCACCAGACGGCAGGGCAGCTTGTTGCGCGCACAGAACGCTGCCACGGCCCGCACCCGCCGATCCTCGGCCGGGCCGACGACAGTGATCGCTGTCGTCGCCCGCTCCAGCATCGCCCGCCTGCGGGCAGCGAAGACCGACACGATGATGTCCGACATCTCCGGCTCTGCCGCCATCAGCCGCAGCATCGCCTCGCGCCCAACCTCCAACACGCGGGACGCCGCTACCGTTCGCATCGTGTAAAGCGTCCGCCCGCCGACCAGAAAGGCAATCTCGCCGATGAACTGGCCGACACCCAGCGTGTTGAGGTTCTGCGCTTGCCCCCGCGCCTCGTCCCAAAGCTGGAAGCCGCCCTCCAGCACATAGTGGAAGAGGTCCGCAGGATCGCCCGTGCGCTGGAAGATCACACCCTCTGGCACCACGCGCTCGGCCCCGATCCGGCGCAGCGCGGCGACGTGCTCGGGGGTCAGCGGCCTGCGCACCATTGTCGCAAGGTCTTCGGCAAGGCTTTCCATTCGCGGCCCTTTCGGCAATCCTGCAAGACGAGACCGGCCAAGGTTTGACCGGACCGACCGGAAATGCAAGGCACGCCAGCCAAGGGGAAGTCAGGATGAAAGAACCCTCACTCAACGTGCTGGGCGAGACGCTGCAACCCTGCTCGACGGACCCGATGACCGGCTTCTTCCGCGACGGGTGCTGCAATACCGGACCGATGGACCGGGGCCAGCACACGGTCTGCGCCAGCATGACGGCCGAATTCCTCGCCCTGTCGAAATACCTTGGCAATGACCTGTCCACTCCGCGTCCGGAGTTCGGCTTCCCCGGCCTGAAACCCGGCGACCAGTGGTGCCTTTGCGCCAACCGCTTCCTGCAGGCGCATGAGGAAGGCGCGGCCCCGAAGGTCCGACTCGCATCGACGCACAAGGCCACGCTCGCCATCGTCCCGCTTGAGGTCTTGCAGGAAAACGCGACCGACGCGGCCTGAACTCAGGCCGCCGACGAGCCGACTGCGGCCATCCGCACCGTTCCATCGTCGCGCATCAGGTCATCGATGAAGAGACTGAGCAACTGCGGCCGCCCGGTGACCCCGGCCTTGCGATAGATCGCATTGGTCTGGGCCTTCACCGTGCCCTCGCTCGTGGCCCGCAGCGCCGCGATTTCAGCCGTCGACATGCCCTTGATCGCGAAGAGCGCCACGTCCTTCTCCGAAGGTGTCAGGCCCCATTCCTCAAAGCGCTCCTGCAGCAGAACCATGAACTCACCGGAGGCGCGGCGCAGTCGTTCCTCGGCCTTGTGCCGGTCGCGCAAGGCCCGCCGCAGCATCAGCCCGCCCACCACCACGCCCAGGATCAGACCCAGCGACGCGCCGATTTCCATCAGCTCCCGCATTTCCCAGCTGATCGGGGTGGTGCGGATGCCAAGGACAGAGGCCAGAATATCCGAGACGAAAAAG
Organism: Rhodobacter sp.; assembly: GCA_031425795.1. Classification (GTDB taxonomy): domain Bacteria; phylum Pseudomonadota; class Alphaproteobacteria; order Rhodobacterales; family Rhodobacteraceae; genus Tabrizicola. The sequence continues at coordinate 15,736 of JANPJZ010000161.1, forward strand.
AACGCACAGATTGCCTGGATCAGAAAGATCGCCAGAAACGGCGCTGCGCGTTTCACCTGACGACCGAAGGCTGCGGAACCTCAATCATCACCGTCCCCGTCGTCGCCGTCATCGTCGTCGTCTTCTGAGCCGCTGCCGCTGCCGCCGCTGCCGCTGCCACCGCCGCCACCGCCGCCCTCCCCATCGTCGTCCTCATCATCGTCTTCGTCGTCGCTTTCGTCATCGCCGCCGCCACTGCCACGCGAGTCTTCATCGATGATCTGGATTCGTCCCAATCCACCACTGAGTGGCGACCAGAGGTCACGGAGAATTTCTCCGGTGCTCGGATTGATGATGATTTCGCGCCGACCATCATTGCGGACCGCCATTATGCGGACCCGCCCAAGCAGCGTCCGCTCTTCCGCTATTTCGCGAAACCCCTGCTGACGCAACTGGCGCCTGATCTGCGACACCACATCCTGCGCAAAGGCTGGCGTCACCGACGCCAGGCCCACTGCAATCCCGGACAGAAAGTCCCGGCGTTTCATCTTGTCACCCCTTGGTCATGCCATACTATGCGTCAGGCAAGGGGGCCCCGGCAAGCCCGGCGCCCCCCATCGATGTCAGCCAGCCGCTTCAGGCCCCGCAGCCTCAGTCGTCGTTGCTGCCGCTGTCGCCGTCGTCGTCATCGTCGCTTTCGCTGTCATCGCTCTCGCTGTCATCGCTTTCGTCGTCGCTTTCGTCGTCATCGCCCTCGTCGTCATCGCCGTCGTCGCCTTCATCGTCGTCGTCGTCATCGTTCTCGTCGTCATCGTTCTCGTCGTCATCGTTCTCGTCATCTTCGAAATCGTCATCGGAGTTGTCGATCTCCACACCGGTCCGGCCAATGTAATCGTCATCGGCGTTCTCGAATTCCTGCTTGATCACGTCGCCGGTGGCATTGTCGTAGATGACTTCGACCTTCCGGTCGCCCTTCACGGCCTCAAGCTTGGTCTGCGTCGGGCCGGTCTTGATCTCGACATAGGTATAGCCCTCGGCCAGGTAGGCATCGGCCAGGGCCTGCGGATCGACGGGAGCCGCGAAGGCCATGTTCGCCGACAGGGCAGCCGCCGCGGTGAACATCATCAGACGGGTTTTCAGTTTCATCGTTGTCTCCTCATGGGCGCCGCGGCCCGGTCCAAGGTTGCCCGGTTTGAGCCGGGGTGCATCAGCACGACAACGAAAGACAGCTGGTGAGACAGTATTCCATTCACAGGGGGTTTAGGGCCAGCCACATAAACCAATCTCCTGCGCGCCTAAACGAAGGTTTATGCGGCGATGGGCCAATCCGGCGTTTGCGGGCCGTTTCCGGCCCGCAAGGTTCAGACCTTCATGTCCTGACCGAGGTGCTTGGCCACCGTGAAGATGTCCTTGTCGCCCCGACCGCACATGTTCATCACGATGATATGGTCTCGCGGAAGGTCCGGCGCGATCTTCATCACCTGCGCCAGCGCGTGGCTTGGCTCCAGCGCCGGGATGATTCCCTCCAGCTTGCAGCACAGCTGGAACGCCTCCAGCGCCTCGGCATCGGTGATGCTGACGTATTTCGCCCGGCCGATGTCATGCAGCCAGGCATGCTCCGGCCCGATGCCCGGATAGTCGAGACCGGCCGAGATGCTGAACCCCTCCAGGATCTGCCCATCATTGTCCTGCAAGAGATAGGTCCGGTTGCCATGCAGCACGCCGGGACGCCCGCCGGTGAGCGAGGCGCAATGCTCCATCCGGTCGTCGACACCCTTGCCGCCGGCCTCGACGCCCAGGATGTTCACCGAAGGGTCGTTCAGGAAGGGGTAGAACAGCCCCATCGCGTTCGACCCGCCGCCGATCGCCGCGACAAGGGTGTCGGGAAGGCGGCCCGGGCCTTCCTGCTCCTCAAGCTGCCAGCGCACTTCCTTGCCGATGATGCTTTGAAAATCCCGCACCATCGCCGGATAGGGATGCGGACCCGCCACTGTGCCGATGCAGTAGAACGTGTCGCGCACGTTGGTCACCCAATCCCGCAGCGCATCGTTCATCGCGTCCTTCAGCGTGCCACGACCGGAGGTGACGGGGATCACTTCGGCCCCCAGCAGCTTCATCCGGAACACGTTCGGCGCCTGCCGTTCCACATCATGCGCGCCCATGTAGACCACGCATTGCAGCCCGAACTTGGCACAGACCGTCGCCGTCGCCACCCCATGCTGGCCAGCACCCGTCTCGGCGATGATCCGGGTCTTGCCCATCCGCCGCGCCAGGATGATCTGGCCCAGCACGTTGTTGATCTTGTGCGCGCCGGTGTGGTTCAGCTCGTCCCGCTTCATGTAGACCTTGGCGCCGCCCAGATGGTCCGTCATACGCTCTGCAAAATACAGCGGGCTGGGCCGGCCGACGTAGTGCTTCCAGAGCCAGTCCATCTCGGCCCAGAAGGTCGGGTCGGTCTTGGCGAACTCGTAGCGCTCCTCCAGTTCCAGGATCAGCGGCATCAGCGTCTCGCTGACAAAGCGCCCGCCAAACAGGCCGAACCGCCCCTGCTCGTCCGGCCCCGTCATGAAGCTGTTCAACCCGTCTTCGGCCATCACGCACCCCCAAAGTGTTCCTTCGGGGATGTAGCGCCATTACCCCGCCCGGTAAAGCCGCAGCGCTGACGCTTTCGTGACCGCCCCCCTGCAACTTTGCCGCATCCATTGTCGTACCTCCCTCGCAACCACCTTGAAGGAGATCCTGATGCGCATCCTCGCCACTGCCGCCCTGTTTGCGGCCACTGCCATTCCCGCCGCCGCCGGCACCGCCGTTGCCCTTTCCGGCGACCGCACGCTTCTGACCATCGACACCACCACCGCCGCCGTCACCGGCTCGGTCGAGGTTCAGGGCGTCGACCGCCTTCTCGGCATCGACCTGCGGCCTGCCGACAACACGCTGGTGGGCGTCACCGCCGACCACAGGATCGTCGTGATCGACCAGACCACCGGCGCCGTCACCGAAAAGGCCAGGATGAACGTGATGCTCCCCTCGGTGGACGGCGCGGTCATCGTCGACTTCAACCCGGCGGCGGACCGCCTGCGCTTCATGACCGGCACCACCAACCACCGCGTCCACCCCGACACGGGCGAGGTTACGGTCGACGGCTCGCTTGCCTACGTCGCCGAGGACATGCACGCGGGTGAGGCCCCGAACGTCATCGCAGCGGCCTATACCAACAGCTTCGGCAAGCCGGAAAAGACTGCGATGTTCAACATCGACGCCACGATCTCGGGACTGATCCAGCAGACTGCGCCCAATGACGGCACCCTCGCCGCCATCGGCAAGCTTGGACCCGCGCTGGAGGGCCCCGCAGCCTTCGACATCTCCACCAGCGCCGACGGCACCAACACCGCCTGGCTTGCAGCCAACGGTGACCTTCACACCGTGGACCTCGCGACCGGAGCGGTGCTCGAGTCCTGGACCCTTACCGGCACGGACCAGCCGATCCGTGACCTGACCATCCTGCCTGCGATGTAAGGCACCATCCGAGCCGGTTGCGCGCCCTTCGCGCGCAGAGGCGAGAGAAAAGCGTGCGGTCGCCCGTCTTCGGGCGGCCGCTCCGCTGGATCACCGCAGGATCGGCACCCCGGCCCGCAGGCCTTGCGCGGCTTCGACAAACTCCGCGATCCGCCCGGCATCCTTCACCCCCGGCGCAGTTTCGACGCCGGAGGCCACATCCACCTGCCGCGCCCCGGTCAGCCGCACCGCCTCGGCCACATTGTCGGCGGTCAGGCCCCCAGCCAGCATCCAGGGGCGCAGCCATTTCCGCCCGACCAGAAGCCGCCAGTCGAAGGTGAGCCCGTTCCCGCCTGGCAGCACCGCGTCTTTCGGGGCCTTTGCGTCGATGAGGATCATGTCGGCCACCAGAGAATACTCCATCAGGCTGCCAAGGTCCGCCTCATCAGCCACCCCGATCACCTTCATCACCGGCAGACCATACCGCGCCTTGACCTCGGCCACGCGGGCGGGCGGCTCATGGCCATGAAGCTGCAACATGTCCAGTGGCACCTCGGCCAGAATCCTGTCCAGGGTCGCGTCATCGGCATCGACGACCAGAGCCACCTTGCACAGGCCTTCCGGGGCGGCCAGAGCCAGGGCCCGCGCTTCTTCTGGCGTCACATACCGGGGGGATTTCGGAAAGAAGTTCAGCCCGGCATAGGCCGCCCCGGCCTTTGCCACCGCAGCGATGTCCGCTGCCGTGCGCAGCCCGCAGATCTTGACCTGCACCTGCCGCATCAGCGCTTGTCCAGAAGCGCCAGCACGTCGTCCTGCGGCCCGGGGGCAGTGGATCCCCGCAATTCGGCGATCTCCCGCTCCAGCCGCTTCACTTCGCGCGCGCGGGCACTGGCGGTGCTGCGGATGCCGGTCTCGCGCAGCCATTCCCAGACGAAGCCGATGAGCACACCCGCCACGATGCCGGTGAAGATCACCAGAAACAGCGGCAACTCCATTCCCCAGGTCACCCCGGTCAATGCCGCGAGGTCCTCGGGCAGCAATCGCACCGCGACCGGCGCGCGATTGGCAAGCGCCACTGTCAGCAAAGCAAGCCCGATGAGGGCAATCACGATCAGTCTGAGATAACGTATCATCTGGCACGGTCCCCGGGGCTACCCGGGCAATATCGGGCCGATCCGCCGCCGGCGCAACCCGGTGCGGGGTTACTTGCCGTTCAACCTGTCGCGCAGAAGCTTGCCGGTCTTGAAGAAGGGCACCTTCTTGTCATCGACCTTGACCGACTCGCCCGTCCGGGGGTTTCGCCCCAGCCGCGCATCGCGCGCCTTGACCGAGAAGGCGCCGAACCCGCGCAACTCTACCCGGTCACCCTTTGCCAGCGCTTCGATGATTTCCTCGAACACCGTATTCACGATCCGCTCGACGTGACGTTGCGTCAGATGCGGATTCTCATCCGCGATCTTCTGGATCAGTTCAGACCGGATCATCGTCGTGTCCCCCCAAGTGGTCGGCGCTTGGGCAGCCGCCGCCACGATGTTGTTGTCCGTGGACTATAGCGGCAGGTTTTCCCCCCTGACAAACAAAAACGGGCACTTGGCAGGTCTGGCGAAACAGAAAAGGCCCCGCAACCTGTGCGGGGCCCCCCTCGATTCAACCCTGCGTTAGGGTCAGCTGCGGTCCTTCAGGGCCGCACCAAGGATATCCCCCAGCGAGGCACCCGAATCGGACGAGCCGTACTGCTCGACCGCTTCCTTCTCTTCGGCGATCTCGCGCGCCTTGATCGACAGGCCCAGCTTGCGGGTCTTCGGGTCGATGTTGGTCACGCGCACGTCGATGTGGTCACCGATCTGGAACCGCTCGGGGCGCTGGTCTGCCCGGTCACGGCTGAGGTCGCTGCGGCGGATGAACGACTTGGCGCCGTTGTATTCCACCTCGACGCCACCCTCTTCGATCGCGGTCACGGTGACGGTGATGATCCCGCCTCGCTTCACGCCATCGACCGCGTCGGTGAAGTTGTCCTCACCCAGCGCCTTGACGGAGAGCGAGATACGCTCCTTCTCCACGTCCACTTCGGTGACGGCGGCATGCACCGTGTCGCCCTTGCGGTAGGTCTGGATCGCCTCCTCGCCGCGGGTATCCCACGACAGGTCCGAGAGGTGGACCATGCCGTCGATGTCGTTGTCGAGGCCGACGAACAGACCGAATTCGGTGATGTTCTTGACTTCGCCTTCGATCTGGGTGCCCACGGGATGCGTTTCCGCAAAGACTTCCCACGGGTTGCGCTGAGTCTGCTTCAGGCCCAGCGAAACGCGACGCTTGGCGCTGTCGATTTCCAGCACCATGACATCCACTTCCTGCGAGGTGGAGACGATCTTGCCGGGGTGCACGTTCTTCTTGGTCCAGGACATTTCCGAGACGTGAACCAGACCTTCGACGCCCGCTTCCAGCTCCACGAAGGCGCCGTAGTCGGTGATGTTGGTCACGCGGCCTTTGTGGACCGTGCCGATGGCATACATCTTTTCAACGGCATCCCACGGATCGGACTGCAGCTGCTTCATGCCCAGGCTGATACGGTGGGTTTCCTTGTTGATCTTGATGACCTGCACTTTGACAGTCTCACCG
>JANPJZ010000162.1:0-10193 GCA_031425795.1 Rhodobacter sp.
GGTCTATACCACGCTGTGCCGGGCCTTCGTGAACGCCGACCAGACGGTGCTGATGCTCGCGCTGTTTGTGGTGCTGGTGGGTATGAGCTGGTTTTATGCGCAGGTGTTCAGCGGCCGCGCTGCGCTGCTGCATCTGGGGGCGTTTACTGCCACGATCATGAGCGCGAACGTGTTCATGGTCATCATGCCGAACCAGCGGGTTGTGGTGGCCGACCTGAAGGCAGGCCGGAAGCCTGACCCGAAATACGGCAAGATCGCCAAGCAGCGCAGCACGCACAACAACTACCTGACGCTGCCGGTGATCTTCCTGATGCTGTCCAACCATTACCCCCTGGTCTTTGCGACCCAGTGGAACTGGGTGATCGCGAGCCTTGTGTTCCTGATGGGGGTGACGATCCGGCACTGGTTCAACACCCGCCACGCCCGCAAGGGCAGCCCGTGGTGGACCTGGGGCCTGACCGCGGCGCTGTTCGTGGCGATCGCCTGGCTGTCGAGCGCGCCGATGAAGCTGGTGGAAGACGCCGCGCTGCGCGGAGAGGCGCTGCGGCTGGCCAGCGCCCCGGGGTTCGAGGATGTGGTGGGCATCGTGCAGAGCCGCTGCAGCATGTGCCACGCGGCCGAACCGGGCTGGGACGGCATCGCCTGGCCGCCAAAGGGCGTCATGCTTGAGACCGAGGCCCAGATCGCCCATGAGGCGAAGCGGATCTACCTGCAGTCAGGCGTCAGCCATGCCATGCCACCGGGCAACCTGAGCTACATGGAGCCGGAGGAACGCGCGGCCATCGTGCGCTGGTTCCGGGGAGCAGGGCTGGACGATCCGATATAGGGCGCCGGAAGCCGATTTCTTCGAAGAAATCGGACCGGAGCCTTTGAAGGCTCCGGCGCGGAGTTTTCGAAAACTCCGCTGTCGCGCCGGTCGAAAGTGTCAGCCCTCGGTCCGGCCGTCGCTTTCGCGGTCCCTGTCGTAGCGGCGGAGGCCGTCGAACTCTGGCAGCCAGCTTTCTCGGCGGATGTTCCAAAGCTCATAGGTCGGGCGGAACTGGTCAGGGGCGTCGAAGGCGCCGAGGTTGATGCCGATCTCGTCGCCGATATGGGCAAAGACCTGAGAGCCGCAGGTCGGGCAGAACGACCGATCCTGATAGCTGTGCCAGATGCCGGTGAGTGTCACGGCATCCTCTGGAAAGATCGCCGAGGCGTGGAAGAGGGCACCGTGGTTCTTGCGGCAGTCGAGGCAGTGGCAGAGGCCGACCCGGTAGGGCTTTCCCGTTGCGGTCAATCGCAGCGCGCCGCAGAGACAACCGCCGGTGACTTGGTCCATGCTAATCCCCCAGCTTGGCGTGAACCTCGTCCAGATCGACGGGGCCTTTCGGCAGCTTGTTTGCGGGATTGTCGAAATCATACCGGAACAGCTGGAAATCGCGGCGGTAGATTTCCCACATCAGATGCATGGAGAGATCGTCGAAATAGGCCTCGACCGGGTGGGCGCGGGTGGGGCCATGGCCTTCGCTTTCATTGAAGCGGGGGATGGCTTTCAGGTCGACCGGATGGGCCACCGTCATGTGGTCGAGTACGGTCTGCATGCCGGCATTGAAATCCTCGGTGAAGAAGATCTGATTGTAGCGTCCGCCGTTTACGATGAAGGTCGAGACGTGGCCCGCCATCGCGGACCAGTGAATGTCCGGGTCCATCGGTTTCTTCCAGCGGATGGTATCGCGGGCGAAGAGCAGGAAGCGGCGGAAGCTGGCGATCTGGTCAAACTCCTGCTTGCCGTCGTCGCCGCCAACATCGACCCCGTATTTCTGGACCAGAAGCGGCACGAGGTTGCCCCGGTAGCGTTTGCCGTTGCGCTGGATGCCGCAGATCTTGTCGAAGAAGGAGGAAAGGATCCGGGTGTAGGGGTTGCGGACGCAGGTGAAGGCATAGGCCTCGTCGTTGCGCACGACACGTTCGATCTTGGGCTGGCTGTCCTCGTGCGCCCATTTGTGCAGGCCGGTCTGCGCATCGTGGATGTCGCCGTCGAAGAACCGGCCATGGTCGGAGTAGAACAGGATCTGGCCGATGGTGGAGCAGGCACATTTCGGGACGACCCGGTAGACGACGCTTTCCGACTCCGTCATCCAGGTTCCGGGAAATCCCATGCGGCCGCCTCCCTCGTCGTTCTACCTTTTACGCGCCACGAATGCACTTGTGCGGCAATCAAGCAGACATGTTCAGGTTTTTCAAGAAACCATGCCGCAGTTTAGCAAGACTGCGATGACCGCAACCGATATACTCCAAAGCCGATGACCACGATTGCTTTCATCCTGCTGTGCCACAAGGACCCCGAGGGCATCATTGCCCAGGCGCTGCGCCTGACGGCTGCGGGCGACTGCATTGCCATTCATTTCGACGCCCGGGCCAAGGCTTCGGACCACGAGCGGATCCGCAACGCCCTGTCGGACAACCCGCGCGTGACCTTTGCCAAGCGACGCGTCAGATGCGGCTGGGGTGAGTGGAGCCTGGTTGCCGCCACCCTGCAGGCGGTGCGGGCTGCGGTCGATGCCTTTCCGCACGCGACGCATTTCTACATGCTGTCGGGCGACTGCATGCCGATCAAGACCGCAGAGCATGTCCACGCCCGGTTGGAGGACGACGACGCCGACTTCATCGAAAGCTTCGACTTCTTCACCTCGGACTGGATCAAGACCGGGATCAAGGACGAACGGCTGATCTACCGGCACTGGTTCAACGAACGGCAGCGCAAGGCCTGGTTCTACGGGTCGATGGCGATGCAGAAGCGGCTGGGTCTGGCCCGCAAGGTGCCCGCCGACCTTCGGATAAGGATCGGCAGCCAGTGGTGGTGCCTGCGTCGGCGCACGGTCGAGGCCGTGCTGGCTTTCATCGACCGGCGGCCGGATGTGCTGCGCTTTTTCAAGACGACCTGGATTCCGGATGAGACGTTCTTTCAGACCATCGTCGCCCATCTGGTTTCCGCGCGCGAAATCCGGTCGCGCACGCTCACCTTCCTGATGTTCACCGACTACGGGATCCCGGTGACCTTTTATGACGATCACCACGATCTGCTTCTGGCGCAGGAATACCTCTTTGCGCGGAAGATCAGCCCCGACGCGCTGACCCTGAAGGAACGGCTGGGCACGCTTTACATCGAGACAGGGCGCAGCTTTCAGACCACGGGCGACGGGCGGCGGCAGTTCGAGTTCCTGACCGCGCGGGGCCGGACCGGGCGACGCTTTGCCCCGCGGTTCTGGGAGACCGAGACCAGCGTCGGCCGGGACCGGACCCTGATGCTGGTGACCTGCAAGAAATGGCATGTCGCCAAGCGGCTGGTAGAGCGGGTGCGGGTCGTGACGGGGATGCCGGCTGTCGACTATCTTTTCGACGAGGCCGCTACGCCGTTGCCGGACCTTGGCGGGATCCAGAGCACATTGGAAAAGCGGATGCGGCACCGCCGGGCGCTGGTGCGGATGCTGTTTGACAATTGGGAGACGGACCGGCTCATCCTCTGCGTCGATCCGGGCAGCACCGACCTGATCCAGGATTTCTACAAGGACCGCGCGCTCGTGCGGCTGCTGGAGATCGACTGCCGCTTCACCGATGACTATCTGCGGGGCCATGCCTGCCGGGTCGGCCTTGCCGGAGAGCATACTCCCGAAGCGGCGATGGCGCAGCTCTTGCCGACGATCCGGTATGACGTGCGGTTCGAAAGCGACCGGCTGCGAGACATGAACCTTTCGCGCCATTACAGGATGCGGGAAGCGGCCCCGGTGGCGGCAAATGCCGAGGCCTTGGCCGAGTTTCTGGACATCCCGGTCAAGACGGCAGAGGACATCGCTGGAACCGAGTATTTATTCTGGGATTGACGACATGAGCTGGACTTACGATCCGATGAACATCTTTGCGCGCGTCCTGCGCGGCGAAATTCCGAACCGGACAGTGATGGACACACCGCATACGCTGGTGTTCCACGACATACGTCCGCTGGCGCCGGTGCATGTGCTGGCGATCCCGAAGGGGGCCTATGTCAGCTTCGACCATTTCGCCGCCGAAGCCTCGGACACAGAACTGGTGGATTTCCACCGCACGGTCGCCAAGGTCTGTGCGATCCTTGGTCTGACCGGGCCGGACGGCTTTCGCGCGATCACCAACGCGGGCGCGCACGGGATGCAGGAAGTGCCGCATTACCATCTGCACATCCTGGGCGGGCGGGTGCTGGGCCGCCTGGTCGAAGCGGGCTGAAACCGCAAGCTCCGGGTCGCACCGGGCATGGGCCTTGCGGCATCCTCGGAAGCGCAACCCAGGGAGGATGACATGTGGTTCGAGGCAATTCCCACAACACTTGTGCGCCACTACCAGGCGGGCGGGGCCGATGCCAACGGCCAGGCGCCTGAGCGGCAGGTGGCGGTTGGCAGCGCAAATCCGTGCCGGCATTGTCTGGCGATGATCCCCGAAGGGGCCGGAATGCTGGTGCTGGCGCACCGACCGTTCCCCTCGGTCCAGCCTTATGCCGAGGTCGGGCCGATCTTCCTGTGCGCCGATCCCTGTGAGCCTGGCAGTGGCGAGGCCCTGCCGGAAATGCTCGCCTCGCCGGACTATATCGTCCGGGGCTATGGGGCGGATGACCGGATCGTCTATGGCACGGGCGGGGTGGTGCCGACGGGAGCGATTGCTGCGCGCGCCGAGGCGTTGTTCGAGGATGCACGGGTGGCTTATGTGCATGTGAGGTCGGCGCGGAACACCTGCTTTCAGTGCCGGATCGAGCGGTGATCTTGCGAGCGGCGTGCCGCCGCGAAGACCTTTTCTCTCGGCCCTGCGCGAAGAGTGCGCAGGACCGAGGCTGACGAGGGGCACTGCCCCTCGAGCTCCCCGGAGTATTTGCCGAAAAGAGCAAATCAGCGGCGGAAGGGGCTGGGACGTAGGCCTTTGGTCGCGCTGTCGGTGATGTCGGCGATGCGCCTGGCGCGGGTTTCCGGTGTCTTGGCGGTCTTGATCCATTCCAGCGCGCCGCGCCTTGTGCTGGGTGGCAGGGCTTTCCAGAACTCGGTCGTTCCGGTGGCGTGCAAGGCTTGGGTCAGGTCGGGTGGATCGAGAAGGGCGTCCACATCGTTGAGGAAATCCCACATGCCGTTGGCGATGGCGGCGGCGATCTTCGCTTCGCCCGCCGGGGTCATGGCGCCGCTGGCGCGGGCGCGGGCGACATGGGCCTTATTGATCGCGGACCAGGCGGACTTCGGATTTCTTGGTGCTACGAGCAGCTGGGTCCGGTCCTGATCCAGCGCGCGGCCGAGGCTGTCGATCCAGCCCCAGCAAAGGAGTTCCTCTACCAGCGAATCATAAGCGAGGTAGTCGGGGTGGGAGCGCTTGTAGGTGGCAAGCCAGACGGTTTTCGCCGTGGCGTGGTGTTCCCCCAGCCAGGCGCGGAGGTCGGCCCGGGAGCGGACCGTGACGAGGGGGGCGTCGTCAGCTGCGGGCATCGTCCCAGGCTTTCAGCCACCGCTTCGGGGCGGCGTCGCGGTAGTGCTGCATCAGGCGGGCGCGGGCCCAGCCTTCGTCGATCTTGCCCGCCCGGACCAGGATCAGGTTGTGCGGGGCGTAGTGGGGGTGGAGGGTGAAGGTGTCGGGATCGGCTTCGAGGAGCATCTCGCGTTCCTCGCGGCTGGCTTTGAAGACGGCGGCATCGACGTAAGGGCTCCACCAGCACCACATCTTGCCGTGAGCTTTCAGGCATTCGTTGCCCCAAGGGTGGGCGACGGTGACCTCGGGGAGGTCGAAGCTGAGGGCGAAGGCTTTGAGGTCGGGCCAAGTGTGGATCATGGGTTAACTACACGGGAACGCTTGGCTGATCGCCCTAAAGGTTAGGATATCAATTCCTTCGTGCCGCACTTCCGGATTGTCTTTCAAGAACTTAATGACCACGTCAGTGATCTGTCCGGTTGTAACACCTCCGGGCGCGCAAACGCCTGACGCGCTATCGGCTTGGTCGTCGAGGGAGGCGGCTCCAGCCACTGGATCATCGTGTAAGAGACCGCGGATGACGCCACGCTGTAACCCAAGAGTATAGCCCCTGACGTATGCATTGCAGGCAAAGTCGTTCTCTATGCACATAGCAAGAAGGTCGTTCCCGCTCAATTCAGCCAGCGCTGGAATGGCGGCCAAACTGAAAATGCTGCCTAGGAAAAGGACATGTAGACTGTAACGCATTTTAGTATCGCTGTCCGGCTGTCACTCGCTGAAGCGATAGTAACTGTGGCGTACTAAATGTCCAATCAATGCGCCTCGGCCCAGTTCTTGCCTTGGCCCGCTTCCACGGCGAGGTGGACCTTCAGGGACACGGCGGGGGCGGAGGCGGTTTCCATGATCTCCTTGGCGATGGGGATGAGCTTGGCGGCGTCGGCCTCGGAGACCTCGAACAGAAGTTCGTCGTGGACTTGCAGCAGCATCTTGGCATCCAGCCCGGCGATGGCGGATGGCATCCGGATCATCGCGCGGCGGATGACGTCGGCGGCGGTGCCCTGGATGGGCGCGTTGATCGCGGCGCGTTTGGCGAAGCCGGCGCCGGGGCCTTTGGCGTTGATCTCGGGAGTGTTGATTTTCCGACCGAACAGCGTCTGCACGTAGCCGTGGGATTGGGCGAATTTGACGGTATCGGACATGTATTCCTTGATGCCCGGGAAGCGTTCGAAATAGCGGTCTATGAAGCCCTGCGCCTCGGCCCGCGGGATGCGGAGGTTGCGGGCGAGGCCGAAGCCGGAGATGCCATAGATCACGCCGAAGTTGATCGCCTTGGCCTTTCGGCGGATGTCGGAGGTCATCTGGTCGAGGGGGACGTTGAACATCTCGGACGCGGTGAGGGCGTGGATGTCGATCCCGTCCTCGAAGGCGCGGCGGAGCTGGGGGATGTCGGCGATGTGGGCGAGGATGCGCAGTTCGATCTGTGAGTAGTCGAGCGACACGAGGGTGCGGCCTTCGGGCGCGACGAATGCCTCACGGATGCGGCGGCCTTCTTCGGTGCGGATCGGGATGTTCTGCAGGTTCGGGTCGGTCGAGGCCAGCCGCCCGGTGTTGGCCCCGGCGATGGAATAGCAGGTGTGGACGCGGTGCGTGTCGGGATTGATCGCCAGCTGCAGCGCGTCGGTGTAGGTGGATTTCAGCTTGGCGATCTGGCGCCAGTCCAGGATGCGGGCGGCGAGTTGTGCGCCTTGAGGGTGGGTTTCCAGCGTGGTGATGTCTTCCAGGATGTCCGCGCCGGTGGCGTAGGCGTCGGTCTTGCCCTTGGTGCCGCCGGGGATCTGCAGGCGGTCGAACAGGATCTCGCCCAACTGCTTCGGCGAGCCGACGTTGAACTTCTCACCGGCGACCTGGTGGATCTCCTCCTCCAGCTGGATCAGCTTTTGCGCGAAGGCGTTGGACATCATCCGCAGCACGTCACGGTCGACCTTGATGCCGGTCATCTCCATGTCGGCGAGCACGGTGACGAGGGGGCGTTCGAGGGTTTCGTAAACGGTGGTTACCTGGTGCTGGTGGAGCTGCGGCTTGAAAAGCTGCCAGAGGCGGAGGGTCACGTCGGCGTCTTCGGCGGCGTATTTCACCGCGTCTTCGATGGCGACCCTGTCGAAGGTGATCTGGTTCTTGCCCGAGCCGAGCAGGGTCTTGATCGAGACGGGCTGGTAGCCGAGGTAGCGGTCGGACAGGTCGTTCATGCCGTGGGGGTTGAGGCCGGCCTGCATGGCGTAGCTCATCAGCATGGTGTCGTCGAAGGGGGTGATGCGGATGCCCCGGCAGGCGAAGATCTTCCAGTCGAACTTCATGTTCTGGCCGATCTTGAGGATCGACGGGTCCTCAAGCACCGGCTTCAGCGCGGAGAGGACCTGATCCAACGGGATCTGGTCGGGGACGAGGGCCTTGGCGCCGAAAAGGTCGCCGCCGCCGGTCGTGTGGCCGACGGGGATGTAGCAGGCCATGCCTGCATCGACGGAGAGGGAGATGCCGACCAGGTCGGCCTGCATCTCGTCCAGGCTGGTGGTTTCGGTGTCGATGGCGACGTGGCCGACCTCGTAGGCGCGGGCGATCCAGCGGTTGAGCGTCTCCATGTCGCGGATGCATTCGTAGGCGGAGAGGTCGAAGGGCAAGCGCTCGGGCTTTGGTGGGGCTTCGCTGGGCGCGGCTTGCAGTTGCGTGGTCTCTGGCAGCGCGGGCGGGGCGATGCCCAGCTTGTCGGCAACGCGTTTCGTCAGGGTGCGGAATTCCATCTTGTTGAGGAAATCCATGATCTTGTCCGGCTCCGGCAGGCGGATTTCGAGATCATCCAGCGTCACGTCGAGGGGCGTGTCGTCCTGCAGCGTCACCAGCTCGCGCGAGATGCGGATCTGGTCGGCGTTGTCGATCAGCGCCTCGCGGCGCTTCGGCTGCTTGATCTCGCCGGCGCGGGCGAGGAGGGTGTCAAGGTCGCCGTATTCGTTGATGAGAAGGGCCGCAGTTTTGAGGCCGATGCCGGGCGCGCCGGGGACGTTGTCCACCGAATCGCCCGCCAGTGACTGCACGTCGATGACGCGGTTCGGGGCGACGCCGAACTTCTCCATCACCTCGTCCGGCCCGATGGCGCGGGCTTTCATCGGGTCGAACATGTCGATCCCGGGACCGATCAGCTGCATCAGGTCCTTGTCCGAGGAGATGATGGTGCAGGTGCCGCCCGCCGCTGCCGCCATCTTCGCCAGGGTGGCGATGATGTCGTCGGCCTCGAACCCCTCGGTCTCCAGACAGGCGACGTTGAAGGCGCGGGTCGCCTCGCGCGTCAGCGGAAATTGGGGGCGCAGATCCTCGGGCAGGTCGGGGCGGTTGGCCTTGTATTCGCCGTAGATCGCGTTGCGGAAGGTGGTGGCGGAATGGTCGAAGACCACGGCCAGATGCGTGGCGGCCGTGCCGGCCGAGGCGCGAGACATCTCGTTCCACAGGATGTTGCAAAAGCCGGCGACTGCCCCCACCGGCAAGCCATCGGACTTCCGCGTGAGCGGCGGCAGCGCGTGATAGGCGCGGAAGATGTAGGCCGAGCCGTCGATGAGGTGAAGGTGGTGGCCCTTGCCGAATGCCATGATGTTCTCCGTCCGCGTTCGGGGAAGTATTGGCAGAAACCGGCGCGGGGGGCTACCCGGCTTCGGCCGTGGCCAGCCAATCCAGCGACAAGGTGACCGACCAGTTCGCGGGGGTCCAAAGCCCGAAGCGCACGCCGGAGGCCCGCAGCGTCTCGCCCAGCCAGACGTTGCAGGTTCGCAGGAGGTGGAACCCCCCTTCAGCCACGAAGAACGCATCAAAGCCGGTGAAGCCGGGGTGGTTCAGCGGGATCGGCTGACCGTCGGTTGCAAGGCTGAAGGTGGCAAGCAACGTGGCGAGCAGGGCCTGGAACTGCGCCTCGGACAAGGCGAGGTAGCGCAGGTTGTCAGCGGTGGTGAGGGGGCCGACGAGGTCAAGCCGGATGACCGAGGCATCGCCCGTGGCGGCAGTCAGTAGGGCGGCGGCAGTGATATCGGCGTAGGTTCCGGCGGTGGTGTAGAAGGCCTTCGACCCCCAGCCGAAGACCAGCCATTCGGCCCCCGGATGGTCCATCGGTACCCCGGCTGCAGTTGCAAAGCCGAAGCGCGCACGAATGTCGGGGGTAAGGGGCAAGAGGATGTCGGTGTGGATCGGACCCTGGAGAAGCGCGATGGTGCGGGCGCCGGGGCCGGACAGGTTCGGGCCGGGGCCGGGGATGACCGCAAGGGCGACACTGGCCGCGAGGTACAGGACAGGAAGCGCTGCAAGAACCCCGATCAGCAAGCGCATGGCTTTTGCCGTCAAGGAAATGGACCAGCCTTTGTTCATTGGGGGATACCGGGTGCTTTCCTGCGCGTCTACGGCGCCTGATCAGATTGGTGCCACGACGACGCTTGGGATGCCACCGGTCATCACCCGGCTTGACATGAATACGGGCGGTGCCTTGCGGCACCGCCCGATACAGTCAATCAGCCAAGGATCAGTAGGCGGCGATCATGTCGCAAAGCGGACGCATCTGCGCGTCGTCGCCCATGAAGCCCATGTCTTCAGCGGTCGTGCTGCCGCCGTCGGTCGACGTGCCGGCAGCTTCGCCCGTGCTGCCTTCGGTGCTTGCGCCGTCAACTGCGTCGGCGCTCTTCGACGGCTCCATTTCGGTCGCTGCGGCAATC
>JANPJZ010000163.1:0-4818 GCA_031425795.1 Rhodobacter sp.
GGTCCGCCGCAGGAAACTCGTCGCCCCGCCGAAGGCGTTCTCGAAGGCATAGCCGCGCTGCCCCTTCCGGGTAAAAGCCGTGTCCACCGCCGTCTTCGCGTCTTCCAGTGCCATTTCTTCCGTCCTTTGCTATGCTTGGCAGTGTAGCCATCCCACCGCCATCCGCCAGACCACCAGTGAGGTCGCGATGCCCCGCCCCCTGCCCCCGGCACTTGCCTATCTGACCGCAGTCTTTGCCATCGCCTTCGCCCTTGGCGTGGTCCGCACGCTCTGGCTGACTTCGGCGTTCGGCGAGGTGACCGCTGTCACCGGCGAGGTCGCCGTGATCCTGACCCTCTCCTGGGTCATCGCTGGAAGGGTCCTGCACCGCTGGCCCCTTCCCCGCCGAACCCAGCGCGCCGCGATGGGCGCGTTTGCTTTCGCTGGCCTCATGCTCTTGGAGCTTGCCCTTGGCCACTACGCCTTTGGCCGGCCACTTGCCACCATGCTGACGCAGATGACCACCCCCGCCGGCCTGATCGGCCTGGCCGGACAGCTGGGCTTCGGCCTGATCCCCTGGCTACGCAGTCACCCCAGGGGCTGAGCCCGCTCCACCAGCCGGGCAAAGAAGCTTGCGCCAATCGGGGCCGCCTCATCGTTGAAGTCATAGGCCGCGTGATGCAACCCCGCCCCCGGGCCAGTGCCGAGGAAAAGATAGGCCCCGCGCCGCGCCTCCAGCATGTAGCTGAAATCCTCCGATCCCATCTCGCGGTTGGCGCGCGCGTTCACCGCCTCCCCGCCTGAGACTTCCCGCGCCACCTCAGCCGCGAACTCGGTCTCATCCTCGTGATTGATCGTCGCCGGATAGCCCCAGTCATAGTCCACCCGCGCGGTCACCCCATAGGCCGCCGCATGGCCCGCCACGATCTCGTGGAAGCGCTTCTTCAACAGCGCCCGCACGTCCGGCTTGAAGCAGCGGATCGTCGCGCAGAACATCGCCTCCTCCGGGATGATGTTGCTTGCCGTCCCGGTGTGGATCTGCGTGACCGAGATCACGGCCTCCTCCAGCGCATAGACGTTGCGCGGAATGATCGTCTGGATCGCACCGACCATGCCCACGACCGCGACCACCGGATCGACGCATTCATGCGGTGTGGCGCCATGCCCACCCTTGCCGGTGATGTAGACAAAGGCCGTGTCGACAGACGCCATCAGCGGCCCCGGAGTTGTCGTGAAATGCCCGAACGGCACATTCGGCGCATTGTGGATGCCGTAGACCTGGGCAATCCCGAACCGGTCCATCACCCCTTCCTGCACCATCACCTCGCCCCCACCACCATCTTCCTCCGCCGGCTGGAAGATCAGCGCCACGGTGCCGGCGAAATTCCGAGTCTCCGCCAGATATTTCGCCGCGCCCAGAAGCATCGTCACATGCCCGTCATGCCCGCAGGCATGCATCTTTCCCGGCACGACACTGGCATATTCCACCCCTGTCAGCTCCGCGATCGGAAGTGCGTCCATGTCGGCGCGAAGCCCGATCACCGGCCCATCCGCGCGCCCCTTGATCAGCGCCACGATCCCGGTCCTGGCGATCCCCTCATGGACCTCGTCCACCCCGATCTCGCGCAACCGCTCCACAATGAAGGCCGCGGTCTCATGGCAGTCAAAGGCCAGCTCCGGATGCATGTGCAGATGCCGGCGCCACCCCTTCATGTCTTCGGCATACGAGGCGATACGGTTCAACACAGGCATGGCAGACTCCTCCAGACTTGGCCTTTGATCAAATCGCAATTCCCGGGTGGCCGCAATCCGTGACCTCGCATTCACAAGGTAAGCTACCAGATGTTTGCCCGATCAAAATCGCCGCGTCCGATGTGACACCGGCGGCAAAGCGACTAAGCTTGCACGAAACAAGGTAGCGCATGATGACCGACGATTCCCTGATCCACGATCCCGCCGGCGGCATCGACCGCCTTCTTGCCATCATGGCCGCCTTGCGTGACCCCGCCACCGGCTGCCCGTGGGACATCGAACAGACCTTCGCCACCATCGCCCCCTACACCCTTGAAGAGGCGCACGAGGTTGCCGATGCCATCGACCGCGCCGCCTGGGATGACCTGCGGGGCGAACTTGGCGACCTTCTGTTTCAGACCGTCTACCACGCGCAGATGGCGTCCGAGGCCGGGCATTTCACCTTCGCCGATGTCGTCACCACGATCTCCGACAAGATGGTGACCCGTCACCCCCATGTCTTCGGCAACGCCTCGCGCGACAAGACCGCCGAACAGCAATCCCGCGACTGGGAGGCACAGAAGGCCGCAGAACGCGCTTCCACGTGCGGCGCCCGCACACTCGACGGCGTCGCGCAATCGCTTCCCGCGCTTACCCGCGCGCTGAAACTGCAAAATCGCGCCGCCCGCGTCGGCTTTGACTGGCCCTCGACCGATCAGGTTTTGGACAAGTTGCTGGAAGAAGCGCGCGAGGTTGTCGAAGCCCGAGACACCCTGACCCATGACCACCTGACCGAGGAAATCGGCGATCTTCTTTTCGTCATGGCCAACCTGGCCCGCCACCTGAAGGTCGATCCCGAAGCCGCCCTGCGAGCCGCGAACCAGAAGTTCACCCGTCGCTTTGCAAGGATCGAGGACTGGCTTGCCGAGGAGGGAAAATCCCCGAGCGACAGCAATCTGGAGGAAATGGACACCCTCTGGAACCGCGCCAAGGCGGAAGCCAAGGCCTCACGCCTGACCTGAAGATGCCAGCGATCCCGGTCGTCCTTCAGCTCCCGGCCCGCTCCTTCGGGAAGGGAGGTATAGCATAGCGTGGTGAAACTCGGGCAATAATTCCCGACTGCTTCACTCAGTCTCTTGACCAAAGTAAAAGACTCAGGTTTAACCGCCGCATGTAATCTGCAACGGAGACAGCCCATGCTGCGCCTTTCCACCCTCGCTCTTCTCGCGCTCTCGACTCCTGTCCTTTCGCAAGAGGTCAACGTCTACTCCCACCGCCAGCCCGAGCTGATCCAGCCCCTCGCCGATGCCTTCACCGCCGAAACGGGAATCGCCGTGAACCTCGCCTTCGTCGACAAGGGCATGGCCGAGCGCCTGCAGGCCGAGGGCGACCGCTCCCCCGCCGACCTCGTCCTCACCGTCGACATCGCCCGCCTCCTGCAGATCGTCGAGGCCGATGTCCTGCAGCCCGTGCAGTCCGACATCCTCGAAGCCAATATCCCCGAAACCCTGCGTGACCCCGGCGACCTCTGGTTCGGCCTGACCTCCCGCGCCCGCATCGTCTACGCCTCCAAGGACCGCGTGGCCCCCGGCGAAGTCACCACCTACGAAGACCTCGCCTCGGACAAGTGGAAAGGCCGCCTCTGCACCCGCTCGGGCCTCCACGACTACAACATCGCCCTTCTCGGCGCGATCATCACCCACCATGACGAGGCCTACGCCACCACCTGGGCCGAGGGCCTGAAAGCCAACCTCGCCCGCAAACCCGACGGCGGCGACCGTGACCAGGTCAAGGCCATCGCCGCCGGCGAATGCGACATCGCCCTCGGCAACACCTACTACATGGGCCAGATGCTTGCCGACCCCGAGCAGGTTCCGGCAGCCGAAAGCGTCAACATCGTCTTCCCGACCTTCGAAGCCGGCGGCACGCACCTCAACATCTCCGGCGTCGCCATGACCAAATCCGCCCCGAACAAGGAAAACGCGCTGAAGTTCATGGAATGGCTCTCCTCGGACGCAGCCCAGAAGATCTACGCCGAAGCCAACTTCGAATTCCCGGTCAAGGCGGGCGTCCCCCGGTCCGAGCTTGTGCAAAGCTGGGGTGAGTTCACCCCCGACACCACCCCGCTCGCCGACATCGCCGCCCAGCGTCCGGCCGCGGTGAAGATCATGGAAACCGTCAACTTCGACGGCTGACCCAGCGCCCGCCCCGTCCCCCCTCGCGGGGTCGGGGCAGCCCTCCAGGCACAGGCCCCCGTCCCACCGAAAGGGGGCCAATCCCTCTGGACAATCGCGCGCGCCCCGCGTCTCCTCCCGCCAAAAGGAGGGACGCCCATGCCCCGCAAGATCATCATCGACACCGACCCCGGCCAGGACGACGCCGTCGCCATCCTCCTCGCCCTCGCCAGCCCGGAGCTTGAGGTCCTCGCCCTCACCGCCGTCGCCGGCAACGTCCCCCTTGCGCTCACCGCACGCAACGCCCGCATCATCGTCGACCTCGCCGGCAAGCCCACCCCCGTCCACGCCGGCTGTGACGCCCCGCTGCACCGCAAGCTCGTCACCGCCGAACACGTCCACGGCAAGACCGGCCTCGACGGCATCCCCCTGCCCGAGCCGACCTTCCCCCTCCACCCCCAGCACGCCGTCGACGCCATCATCGACACCCTCCGCGCCCACCCGCCCGGCACCGTCACCCTCTGCCCCCTCGGCCCCCTCACCAACATCGCCACCGCCTTCCAGCGCGCCCCCGACATCATCCCCCGCGTGGCCGAAATCGTGCTGATGGGCGGTGGCTGTTTTGAGGGTGGCAACATCACCCCGGCGGCCGAGTTCAACATCTACGTCGACCCCGAAGCCGCTGACATCGTGTTCAAATCCGGCGTGCCCTTGGTGGTCATGCCCCTCGACGTCACCCACAAGGCCCTCACCTCGCGTGACTGGGTCGAAGGCATGCGCGCCCTCGGCACCCCCGTCGGCCAGGCCGTCGCGAGCTGGACCGATTTCTTCGAACGCTTCGACACCGCCAAATACGGCAGCGAAGGCGCCCCCCTGCACGACCCCTGCGTGATCGCCTACCTCTTGGAGCCCTCCCTCTTCACCGGCCGCCACA